>CBFHQG010000021.1:0-29608 GCA_965657825.1 Actinomycetes bacterium
CGAATAACGACAGGAGTAGCTAGGTATGAGCTCGCCCACGACAGGTGCGACCACCGAGGACGTCCTCACCCGTGATGCGGTCGTCCCCGACCGCATGGCACCGATGCTCGATCGAGTCCGGCGGCTGTACGCCGATGAGGTCGCCCCACGGGAGAAAGCCCTCGCCCACCGCCTTCATGATGAGCGGGAGTTCCTCGATGCCGACGGTCGGCTGCATCCGGAGATCATCGAGGCCCGCCGGGAGATCATGCGCGCCTCCGGAGCTGCCGGTGTCTACAGCGCCCACCTGCCCGAGCATCTCGGTGGGGGCGGACTCGGTCGCGAGGACATGATCTACGTCGAGGAACTCGTCTACGGCTACGGTGTCGGGCTCAATCCGGCCCTGCTGTCGTGGTCGGAGGGTGCGACTCCGCGACTGCTGTACGCCCACGACCACCAGCGTGAGGAGTTCACCGATCCGCTGGTCCGCGGAGAGAAGACATCGCTGCACGGAGTCACCGAGTCGAGCGCCGGTAGCAACCTGTTCGACATGAAGACACGAGCCACCCGCAGTGGATCGGACTGGGTCCTCAACGGCTCCAAGGCGTACATCACCAACTACTTCGATGCTGATGTCGCCCAGGTTCTCGCGATGACCGACCCGGAGGGTGGCCGTAAGTCCTTCACGTACTTCCAGTTCGATACCCGCGAGGCGATGTCACGCGGGTATCGCCTCGGTCGGCTCTACCAGACCATGTTCGGTGACGGCTACACCGGCGAGATCTTCTTCGACGATCTCGTTCTTCCAGAGAGTGCGATCCTCGGTGAGGTCGGTCAGGGCTTCGACATCGCGGTGATGTCGTTCAACTACACCCGGATGCGCCGTGCGGGGATGTGCTCCGGGTGGAGCCGCTACCTCATCGAGCGCTCCCTCGAACGGGTGAAGGACCGCCAGATTGCCGGCAGGCCCCTCGGTGCGAACCAGGGCATCCAGTGGATGATCGCCGATATGTACGTCGACTGGCTGCAGACGCGCTCGCTGTCACTGGAGGTTGCGCGGGCTATCGACACCCCCGGACCGTGGTACCGCATCCCACGTCCCTCCGATGAGATCCGCAGAATCTGCGCGCTGAAGGTCAGCAACGACGAGAGCTTCTATCGCGTCGCCGATCGTGCATTGCAGGTCCATGGAGGTGCAGGGGTGATGCGGGACACGTCCATCAACAAGTTGTTCCAGATCGCCCGCAATCTGCGTATCCCCGGTGGTACAGATGAGGTGCAGCGCACCACGATCGCGGAGAGCCTGGGCTTGCGCTTCGACACGAGCAAGACGACGACGGCACCATCAACCCCCGCTGAATCGAAGGAGAACCGGTGATGACCATGGATCCGATCGCGACGCGCATTGCGCAGTGGGCTCAGGCGGTGACCTGGGCCGATGTCCCCGAGTTGGTACGTGAACGTGCGGCACTTCATGTCCTGGACTGCATCGGACTGTCCTTCGCCTCGCTGCGCGATGACTTCGCGAAAAAGGCAGCCGAGGCTACCTCCGGGCAGGGCGACTCTGCGGTGATCGGCATGTCACAGCGACTCCCGATCTCCGATGCCGCACTCCTCAACGGCATCCTCGTGCACGGGCTGGACTACGACGACACTCATCCGCCCGGTGTCATCCACGCATCGGCGTCCGCCCTGCCTACGGCTATGGCGCTGGCCGAGCGTGATCGACTCAGCGGAGCCGATCTGCTCCTGGGATATCTCATCGCGGTGGAGGTCTCCGCGCGGGTCGGTACCGGTGCTCGCAGTGGGTTCCATGCCCGCGGTTTCCACCCGACGGGTCTTGTCGGTGCGTTCGGCTCCGCCGTCGCCGCAGCGCGCCTGAGCGGTCTCGACACCACCGGAATCGCTGCAGCACAAGGGATCGCGGGCAGTCTTGCGGCCGGGTCGCTGCAATTCTTGGATACCGGCGCATGGACCAAGCGCATGCATCCTGGCTGGGCTGCCAGCACGGCGCTGACGGCGACGCGCTTCGCCGCCGCCGGTTGGGAGGCGCCGCCGGATGTGTACGAGGGCCGCTTCGGTCTCTACGCGTCGCATGTACCCGAGGGTCATGAGATCGATCCTGAGGCTGCGGTGCGCGGGCTCGGCGAGGACTGGGAGCTACTGCGGGTGGCGATCAAGCCGTTCCCAGCCTGCCACTTCACCCACGCCTTCGCTGATGCGACGATCGCCCTGGTCACCGAGAACGACCTTCGCGGCGAGGACATCGCCGAAGTGGTGTGTCTGGTCCCCGAGCAGATCATCCCCGTCGTATGCGAGCCGGCGGAGGTGAAGCTGACCCCGCGGTCGGACTACGACGCGAAGTTCTCACTGCCCTTCGTCGTGGGTGCCTCGGCCACGAAGCGCCGGTTCTCTCTTGCCGAGCTGCTGCCGGATGCACTCGAGGATCCCGCGACCCTCGCGGTCGCCTCGAGGGTCCGCTATGAGGTCGACCCCAACAGCACCTTCCCGAAGCACTTCTGCGGTGAGGTCGTCTTGACCACGACGGATGGGCGCGAACTGCGTCACCGCGAGTCGGTCAACCGGGGAGCCGATGAGAGGCCGCTGAGCAGGGCGGATATCGAGGAGAAGTTCTGCGACAACGTCGAACTCGTCACCACGCGCGCGGTCGCTCAGCGAGTCCTCGAGAGCGTCCTTGGTCTGGCCGAGGCGAAGGATGCGGCCGAGGCCGTCGACATCTGGCGGGGACAGGACGACTAGGTGCGCGAATGCGGTGGATGCGCGGCCAAGGCCTCCCCGGAGACCCTGGCCGCGCTCCTTCGCGGACTCGGGGGAGCCCGGGAGGCCGACGGCAGTCTGGTCGGGCTCACCGATGCCGATGATGCCTCGGTGGTGCAACTCGATGCTGATCGTGCCCTGATCACCACGGTGGACGCGTGCCCACCCATGGTCGACGACCCCGAGCAGTTCGGCGCCATCGCCGCGGCCAATGCTCTCGGTGATGTGCTCGCGATGGGGGGACGCGTCCTGTCTGCGCTGGCGATTCTGGCGATCCCTCGGGATGCTCACCCGGGATCAGCCGCCGGGATCCTGCAGGGCGCCCGGACCGTGGTCGAGGATTCCGGGGGAGCCCTGGTGGGCGGCCACACGGTCCACTCCGCGGGCACGCTGTTCGGCCTATCGGTCACCGGGCTGGTCCATCCTGATCGCATCTGGCGGACCCGCGGCGCGCGTCCTGGCGATCTGCTCGTGCTCAGCAGACCCATCGGAGTGGGCGTCACGATCAGCCACGCGGACAGCCTGAGCGCCGACCACGCCGATGTCGTGGCGCGCATCCGGCAGCCGGTCCTGGCCGAGGCGGCGGCGCTCGCCGCACTCGGGGATCGGGTGCATGCGGTCACCGATGTGACCGGATTCGGTCTGCTCGGTCATGCCCTGGACCTGATCGACGATGGGGTAGGCCTGGTGATCGAGGAGGCAGGCATCCCCGTCCTCCCGATGGCTCACCACCTTGTGCGCCAGGGCCACCGCACCAGCGCTCACGAGACCAATCTCCAGTGGGTGCGGGCACAGATCGAGGCGCCACATATCTGCGAGGAGAGCTGGGCGCTGCTGGTCGACCCGCAGACCACCGGAGGCCTGCTCGCAGCGATCGCACCGGGCCCGATACCCGGTGGATTCGTCGAGATCGGACGATTCGTCTCCCCTGCGCTCGGCCGCCCCGGCCTCACGGTGGTCCAGGGGCGGGCGCAGTCGGGTGCGGCATGAGGTGTTCACGGGTCATGAGTGAAAGGAAGAGGGACGTGCCATGAGTGAGAACGTCACCTGGAATGCGCAGGCCTACGATGCGCTGCCGCTTCCCCATGAGGAATGGGGTCGAGGGGTGATCGAGGGCCTGACCTTCGACGGCTCCGAGACGCTCATCGATGCCGGG
Source organism: Actinomycetes bacterium (assembly GCA_965657825.1). Classification (GTDB taxonomy): domain Bacteria; phylum Actinomycetota; class Actinomycetes; order S36-B12; family S36-B12; genus M55B157. The sequence continues at coordinate 3,914 of CBFHQG010000021.1, forward strand.
TGCGGGACCGGTCGCGACGCACTGCTGGCCCACCAGCGACTGCCGGCCGGGCAGATCATCGGGCTGGATGCGTCACCGACCATGCGGGAGGCTTTCGCGGATCGTTTCGCCGGGGTGGAGGGGGTGCAGGTGCTCGAGGCTGACCTGACCGCGCCGTGGCCGGTCGAGCCGGGGATCGCCGATGCCGTCATGTCGGTGGCGGCCTTCCACTGGCTGGATCGTCATGACGTGGTGTGGCAGCAGGTCGCCCGCGCACTTCGCCCTGGAGGTCGCGTCCGTATCGATGCGGGAGGTCAGGGCAATCTGGTGCGACTCCTGCAGGCGGTCGACGAGGTGGGGGCGGGGGATCTGCTGCCGAGGTGGAACTATGCGGGGGTCGACGAGACCCTGGCCCATCTGCGGGCAGCGGGGCTGACTCCCGTGGAGGTCAGGCTGCGGGCGGCACCGGCCTTCTTCGACGATGACGCGACCTACGGGAGGTATCTCGCCGATGTCGTGCTCCATCGACTGAGCGACGATCAGCGTGCGGCGGTTGCCGAATTGATGGGGGATCGGTGTGTGGATTACGTGCGCCTGGAGGTCATGGCCCGTAAGTGACCGTTCCGGTCGCCGGAGGGTGAGGCCTCAGGCAGCGTCGACGTAGCCCACGGTGTGCGGACTCCATCGGAAGACCCGCTGCGGGGCGGCGATCACGGGCTTGGTGAGGTCAGGCCCGACGAGCTCCGGCTCGCTGAGGATCTCGGTGATCTCGATGTACCCGACCGCGTGCGGACGCCAGGCGAAGACCCGTCGGCTGCGCGTGGCCGCCTTGGCTGACGGCATCAGTTCCGGCTCGACGCCCTCGGGGACGAAGCCGACGCGATAGGGCCGCCACTGGAAGGTCATGCCATGCGCACCTCGACCGCGCGCACCCCGGTAGCACAGGTCGAGGATGCGCTCCTCGGTCAGATCGGCACCGGAGAGCGTGCCGACCACCTTGCCGCTGTCGAAGACGACGACCCGGGTGCACAGGTTCGCCAGATCCTCATGCTCGGCGCTGGCGATGACGACCGCGGTGCCAGCCTCCGCTGAGTCGGTGATGCGCGAGAAGATGTCGGCCTTGCTGCCGACATCCACACCCTGGGTCGGTTCGTGCAGAAGCAGCAGGGAAGGCTCCATCTGCAGCCATTTGGCGAGCAATGCCTTCTGCTGGTTTCCGCCAGACAGCGCGCTGAATTCCAAGTTCGGCATGGCCGGGCGGACATCGAAGGTGGTGAGAAGTCCGCCGACGCGTTCACGCACGGCTGACAACTGCAGACGTCCACGCGAGAAGTACTTCTTCAACACCGGCAGAGCGACATTGTCCTCGACGCTGGCCTCCGATGAGCCGGAGAGGTTGAGTCGATCCGCGGGGAGTAGGGCGACGCCCGCGGCAATCGCCTCGGTCGGCGTCGACTTGTGGGTCTTCAACTCGATGTCATTGACGGTGATCGTCCCGGAGAGGGCATCGCGGGCACCGAAGACGTAGTAGGGGATCTCGTCGTGTCCTGCTCCCATGAGTCCGGTGATCCCGACGATCTCGCCCCGGTCCACGGTGAGGTCGAAATCGCGCACCAGGGCGCCGTTGAGGCCGTCGATGGTGAGGACCCGCTCACCGGGCACGGCCTCGACCGGATCGGGGTAGAAAGACTCGAGGGTGCGACCGAGGATCAGGGAGACCAGGGCGTGCTCATCAGTCTGGGCGGTATCGACCGTGTCGATGAGTCGGCCGTCACGAAGCACGGTGATGCGATCGGTGATCGCCAGAACCTCGTCGGTCCGGTGGCTGACGAACACCACACCGGCCCCGCTCGCCGCGACCGTGCGAACCGCCTCGAACAGGCGCTCCACGCTGTCGGTGGGCAGATAGGCGGTGGGCTCGTCCAGGACGAGCACCTTGCCCTGCGCCTCTCCGCCGAGATGGTGCATCGCGCGCACGATCGCCACGATCGCGCGATCGACCTGGCTGAGTGAGATGACCGGGGTGTCCGGGTCGACCTCGATGCCGAAGCGCTGCAGTTCCTTCTCGACGCCGGCGCGTTCGGCCTTCCAGTGAATGCGCTGAAGCCCCTTGGATTCCCAGGAGTTCAGCCGGATGTTCTCCAGCACGCTGTAGGCGGGCACGAGACCGAGGTCCTGGTGGACGAACACCAGGCCGTGCGAGGCGGCCTCGCGTCCGGTGATGGGCAGGTCGATGTCCTGCCCATCGAGGACGAGATGGCTCCCCGGGTCGGGGACGTGGTAACCGCTCAAGACCTTGATGAGGGTGGACTTGCCTGAGCCATTGCGGCCCACGAGCCCATGTACCTCTCCGGCGCGCACATCGAAATCAACGTCGATGAGCGCCCGGGTCGCCCCGAAGGTCTTCGACAGTCCGGTGAACTGAAGGACTGTGTCGGTCACCACGCCCCCTTCCCGAGGGAGTTCGTTTACTCGTATTCGTGTGGTCGAGCTAGGGGATCAGGAGGGGGAGCCCCAGTAGCTCTTGAACTCGGTGAGGAAGTCGATGCCGTACCAGTTGGCGGAGTTCTCCGTGGACGGATCGATCTCACCGATGTTCTCCGTGTCGAAGACGCGGCAGGTGACGTTGTAGTTGTCGATCAGCGGGGCGCCGGCGAAGATGCGGAAGACCGCATCGACCGTTGCGTAGCTGAACCAGTCGTTCGGGCAGCCGACGTCCATGGTGACCGAGGTGCTGCCGATGCCCTGCATGACGACCGGGGTGGCGTTGAACGACGACTGGATGGCGTCGCTGCCCGCGTCGGTGACGCCCGGATCGGTGCCGGCGATGGTCATGCCGTCGTAGATCGGGAGCAGGTACTTCAGGTTCGGGTTGGCCGTCAGGGCGTTGCGGGTCTCGCTCGCCAGGACGCCGTCCTGCCACGTACCCAACTGGGCGTCGGTGTAGGTGGCGACGCAGTCGGGGCACAGTTCGGCGATCTCAGCGGCGATCTCCTCGAGCATGATCGGGCTGGAGGGCTGTCCCTCGGAGCCGATCACCAGGGCCTCGCCGTTGGCTCCACCGTTGGAATTCACGATGTACCAGTCGGCCATGAGGCGAGCCGGGATCGTGTAGTCGAAGGTGACGTCGGTGATGACACCCTCACCCGCGGCCACACCGGGCTTGGCGGTCTGGTTGGTCGTCATGACGGGGATGTCACCGGTCTCGTTGAACGGGATGAGCACCGGCGGGATGGCGTTGGTGAGGATCAGGTCAGCGCCACCTGCCACCGCCTGGGCGAACAGGCTCGGGATCGCTTCGATGTCGAAGTCAGCCGACGAGCGAGTGGTGTTGACCCCGTACTCGGTCAGACCCTTCTCCCAGGTGTCGCCCCACTGAGCGAGAACCGGGATGCGGTCGTCGAGGGAGATGATGGCCACGTTCTTGCCTGCGGCCGTCGGGCCGGCCGCGAACGCCTCGCCTGAGTAGGTGAAGGTGATCGGTGCCTTGGCGGCGTCGTAACGAGCCTTTGCCTCGGCAACCCCGTTATCGGGCGCGGGGGCCGGATCGGAGGTGGGGTCCGGGGACGGGGCCGCGGAGGTTTCCGTGGGCGCCGGTGCCGAGGAGGTGCTGTCACCACCGTCGCTGCCGCCGCACGCGGCCAGGATGAGCGAGGCGATCCCGAGGGCTGCGATCGGCCCGAGGGAGCGCTTCATGCTGCGCTGCTTCATGTACTTTCCTTTCCTCATCAGGTCGATCGAGCCGAGAGGCGCGACCGGAGACGTGTGGCGAGGGTCGCCACGAGGACGCCGACTACGAGCGCGGTGCCGTAGAAGACGTCCGAAACCCAGGCCTGAAGGCCCAGGAGCTGCAGACCGGTGATACCGGTTTCGATGAAGTACACCGCCACCACGGTGCCCCAGGCGTTGAAGCGACCGGGGACGATGGCGGTGGAGCCGAGGAACGCGGCGGCGAAGGCGGCGAGGATGAATCCCTGGCCGACGCGCGCCTGCACGGCTCCGGTGTTTCCCAGGAGCATGGCGCCGGCCATCGCGCCCAGGGTGGCCGAGATGATCAGCGAGGAGTAGCGGTAGGCGTTGACGCGAATGCCGGCCAGACGCGCGACCTCGCGGCCCTGTCCGACGAAATACAGGTGTCGTCCGATCGGTGTGTGCTGAAGGATGTACCAGATGATGAACGCGATCAGCAGCACGATCCAGAACGAGGTGTAGAGCCCGAAGGTGCGATGGGTGAGGAACTCGTTCCACCAGTCACCCTTGATCGAGATCGTGCTGTTACCGACCAGACCCGCGACGAGTCCTATCAGGGCAGTACCCGAGCCGAGGGTGACGACGAGGGAAGGAATGTTGAAGCGGACGGACAACGTCCCGTTGAGCAGACCGAAAAGCACGGCACAGGCCATCGCGATGGCGATTCCGACCATGACGGGGATGCCGTGCACGGTGTACAGCCACGCGGGGACAGCTGCTCCCAGCGATAGCGAGGCGCCGATACTCAGATCGAATTCGCCGGCGGACAGAGCGAAGATCAAGCCCAGTGTCAGGAGCACCGTCGCGGTCTTGGAATTTGCGATGGCGGTGAAGTTCTGCACCGTCAAGAAGGTGTCCGGCAACAGCAGGGTGAAGACAAGGATCAGGAGCGCCCAGGCGACCAGAATCGAATAGGCCTGCACCCGACGGGCGACGACACCGCTGCGCCGAGCCTTCTCGCGCGCCTCACTCGACGTGGTGGTCAGTGACATGGAGCCCTCCGCTCGTCCCGAGTCCCCGTGATCCGATCCCATCGAACCTGAGGTTGTAGTTGTATACAAGACTCCGGACGGATCCGCATCCGGTAGCAACACAATTGTTGTAAACCCTGATTGTTACGTTTCCGTAGCGTCGCAGTTTCGTCCACAATGTGTACGATCGATCGCCAACGGGGCCGATCGAGGAGGATTTCATGCGCGTGGCCGTCGTCCAGTCGGGAAACTGCTCGCCCTCGGTCGAGGACAACCTCGCGATGCTCGGTGACCTGGTGAGGCAGGCGGCCGTCGGGGGCCGGGACCTGATCTTGCTGCCCGAGCTGTGTACGACCCCCTACTTCGCCTCCGGGCCCTTCGATCCCGACGCGGCGGCCTGGGCCGAGCCCGTCGGAGGGCCCTCGACGCAATTCTTCGCCGATCTCGCGCGCGAGGTCGATTCGGCGATCGGCTTCGGAATGGTCGAACTCGCCCCCGATGGCACCGTGTACAACGCGCTGGTCCTGCTTGACCGCCGCGGTGATGTCGTCGAGGGAGTCGGTCCGGCCGGCGAGCGCTACCCGGCCTTTCGGAAGCTGAGCGCACCCGCGGTCTTCTCCGGCACGCTGACCGTCGACGAGGCGTCGTACTGCACCCCCGGGCCGGCGCCCATGGTGTTCGACCTCGACGGTGTCCGCATCGGCGCCCTGATCTGCTACGACCGCGCCTTCTCCGAGGTGTGGCTGGCCAATCGGCATCTCGGTGCGGATGTCGTGTTGCTTCCCGTGTCGTCCTTCGGGTGGCGAGAATCGCTGTTCGTCGACGACCTGCGCCTGCGTGCCATGGAGGTCGGGGTGTTCGTGGTCGCCGCGAACAGGGCGGGGGAGGAGACCCACAAGGGGCAGCTGACCGACTACTTCGGCCGCTCCTGCATCATCGCCCCGAGTGGCACCGTGCTTGCTGAGGCGCCGGGTCATGAACAGCCGGTGATCCTCGAGGCTGATCTCGACCTGTCCGAACTGGCCAAGGCTCGCGAACTGTGGCCGGTCTGGAACGACCGCCGACCGCAGATGTACCGCTTCATGTACTCCGACTGAGGTGTCGGGCCGGTGCCCGATCACGAGCACGGCTAGATGATCCCGCGCTCGCGATAGTCAGCGAGTCGATCGCTGTCGTAGCCGAGCAGGCTGGTGTACACCTCGTCGGTGTGCTCACCGAGATCCGGGCCGACCCACTTGACCTCACCGGGTGTCTCCGACAGGTAGGGGAAGACGTTCTGCATCGGGAACTCACCGAACGTCTTGTCCGGCACTCGTACGATCGCGTTCCGGGCCTCGATGTGCGGGTCGGCGATGATGTCCTTCGCCAGGTACACCCGACCCGAGGGGATGGCGTGTTCGGTGAGGTGATCGAGCAGGTCATCGGCGGTCCATCGTGAGGACCACTCACCGATGATCGCGTCGAGTTCCTTGTCGTTCGCCCCGCGGGCGCTGTGGGTCGCGTAGCGCTCGTCCTCGGCGAGTTCGGGCATCTCCATCGCCGCGGCCAGCCGGCGGAAGATCGTGTCCATGTTGGCGGCGATGAGGACCCCATCGCCGTCCTTGGTCGGATACACGTTGCTCGGCGCGACATTCGGCAGGGTGGGTCCGGTGCGCTCACGCTGGTAGTCGCCGATCTCCCACTCGGGGATGAGGGACTCCATGTAGGCGAAGACTGATTCATAGATCGAGGCGTCGATGATCTGTCCGCGTCCGGTGCGGTCCCGGTGATGCAGGGCGGACAGGGCGCCCAGGGTGGCGAAGGTCGCGGCGAGTGAGTCCCCGAGGGAGATGCCACAGCGCGACGGGGGACGGTCAGGATCTCCGACGACGTGGCGCAGGCCGCCCATGGCCTCACCGATGCTGGCGTAGCCGGGACGGGGTGCGTAGGGGCCGGTCTGCCCGAAGCCGCTGACGCGGATCAGGATCAGGCCCGGATTGATCTTCGACAACTCGTCGTATCCCAGACCCCACTTCTCCAAGGTGCCGGGTCGGAAATTCTCCAGCAGCATGTCGGCGTTGGCGACTAGCTCGCGCACGATCTGCTGCCCCTCGGGGGTGCGCAGGTTCGCGGTCACCGACTTCTTGTTGCGGGCCACGATCGGCCACCACAGCGACTTGCCGTAGGGCTTCTCCCGACCCCACTCGCGCATCGGATCACCGGTGGCGGGATCTTCGACCTTGATGATCTCGGCGCCGTGGTCCCCGAGGAGCTGGCCGCAGTAGGGCCCCGCGAGCAACTGACCGAGCTCGATCACCCGGATGTCACTCAAGGCCCCGGGGGCGAGGTTCTCCAGCGCTTGCGTCATCGTGTCTCCTCCGAGAGGGGTCGGCTGATCGGGCTGACAGATGTATACAACCTAGCCGGTCTCCGCGCACCTCGGTAGTGGGTTCGATCCTCAGGTATCCCAGGGTTCATCGGGGGAATCAGGCCGATCTACCCGGGAGACACCCCCGGAAAGGCTCAGATTAGCGGTGGACTTGTATACGAAAAGGGTCCACAATGTCGCCCATGGCTGCCACCACCGACTTGACGATCCTCGAGGTCTGCCCGCGCGATGGGCTGCAGAACGAGCGCATCCCCCTCGCCGTCGATCAGCGCATCGAGCTGATCACCCGCCTTGTCGAGGCCGGGGCTTCGCGCATCGAGGCGGTGAGTTTCGTCAATCCCAAGGCCGTCCCGCAGATGGCCGGCGCAGAAGAGGTCATGGCGGGGATTCCCCGGATGGCCGGAGTCTCCTACAGCGGCCTGGTGCTCAACGCCCGCGGTAACGACCGCGCCCTGTCCAGCGGCGTCGACGAGGTCAACGTCGTCGTCCCCTCCACCGATGGGATGAGTCGGGCTAACCAGAACATCGACGTCGAGGGCATGCTCGTCGTGGCCCGACAGATGATCGCGGAGGCGAAGTCCGCAGGTGTCATGGTGGCGGCGACGGCAGCGGTCGCCTTCGGCTGCCCCTTCGACGGGGAGGTGGGCATCGATCAGGTACGCCGGGTCGTTCGCGTCTTCGCCGAGTGCGGGGTCGACGAGATCGCGATCGCCGACACGATCGGCGTCGGAGTACCCGCTCAGGTTCGCGCCCTCACCGCGATGGTGCGCCAGGAGGCCCCCGGTACCCCGGTCCGATTCCACCTCCACAACACACGTAATACCGGTTACGCGAATGCTGCAGCCGCCCTCGAGGAGGGAGTGCGCGTTCTGGATGCCGCTGCTGGCGGGTTCGGTGGATGCCCGTTTTCCCCCTCGGCGACAGGCAATATCGCAACCGAGGACCTCGACTATCTTGCGGTGCGCAGCGGGTATCGCACGGGTCTGGACCGCGAGGCGATCTCCCGGACCGCGGATTGGGTCGGCGGCCTACTGGAGCGAACCCCTCCGGCTATGGTCGGGCGAGCGGGGATCTTCCCACCGGTGGCGACGAGCGAGCGGGGCGCAGCATGAGCGAGGCGACCTGCACCATCGCGGTCATCTACTACTCCTCGACCGGCAATATCGCGGCGATGGCCGAGGCACTCGGTGAGGGTGCGGAGTCTGCCGGGGCCGACGTGCGCGTCCGTCGGGTGCGTGAGACCGCCCCACCCGAGGCGATCGCGTACAACGCCAAGTGGGCCGACTACGTGGAACGTACGAAGGACGACGAGGTCGCCAGCCTCGATGATCTCGAGTGGGCAGATGGGGTCGCATTGGGTTCACCCACGAGGTTCGGTGGTCCGGCTAGCCAGTTGAAGGCGTACCTGGACACCACCGGAGGCCTGTGGGCCCAGGGCAAGCTCGTCGACAAGGTCGGAACCGCGTTCACGTCGGTGTCCACTGCGCACGGTGGCCTCGAGTCGACCATCCTGGCGATCAACAACCACTTCTATCACTGGGGATCCATCGTGGTGCCGCTCGGCTACGAGAATGAGCACCTGCTGAAGGTCTCGGGCAACCCCTACGGTGCCTCGTTCGTCTCCCGCAAGGGAGCGGCACCCGATGATGTCGCGCTGACTGCGGCACGCATGCAAGGTGAGCGCCTGGCTCGCATCACCGCATGGATCCGCGCCGGCCGCGGGGCAGCCTCGTGAGCGAGCCGTTGCACATCCTCGCCATCGGTGGCAGCACCCGGCCTGATTCCTCCAGCGAACGCGCCCTGCGGGCCGCCGCGCGCGGAGCCGAGCAGCACGGAGCGCAGGTGCGGTTCATCGTCAGCCGCGACCTGATGGTGCCGATCTATGACACCGAGACACCTGAGCGCACCGAACTGGCACAGGCTCTCGTCGATGGCTACCGCTGGGCCGACGGCTTGATCGTGGCCAGCCCCGGCTACCACGGTGGCATCAGCGGGATGATCAAGAACGCCCTGGACTACATCGAGGACCTGCGGGCCGACGACCAGGTCTACCTCGATGGCATGGCGGTGGGCTGTATCGCGGTGGCCTACGGATGGCAGGCCACAGTGTCGACTCTTCATCAGCTGCGGCAGGTTGCGCATGCGGTACGCGGATGGCCGACGCCGCTGGGAGCCTCGATCAACGCGACGATCACGAAGATCGATCACGAGGGCAACAGCGACGACACTTCGGCGATGGCCCAGCTTGAAGGAGTGGGCCAGCAGGTGGCGGAGTTCGCCCGCATGCGTCAGGTGTTCCACCGGGTCGACTAGACCGGTTAATCCAGAGCGGGGCTGACGGGGAAGGGAAAGCGATGGCTCGACTGGCAGACTCTGCCTACGACACCCTGCGGCACCAGATCCTCAGCGGTGAGCTGGTCCACGGCGAGCGCTTGGCCGAGGAGGAGATCGCCGAGACCCTCGGTATCTCGCGTACTCCGGTGCGCGAGGCTCTGCGTCGACTGGCTGCAGAGGGCCTGGTCGACGTGGCCCCCAATCGAGGAGCATCGGTTGCTCGATGGGAGTCGGCTGATCTGCAGGAGATCTTCGACCTGCGCGCCATACTGGAGTCCTATGCGGCCGAGCAGGCCACCTCGAACACGAGCCCCGAGCTATTCGCCACACTCGAGTCGATCTGCGACGAGATGGAATCCACCTACGCCCGATCCAAGGGCGGGCGGTCCCTGCAAGCCCTCGCGAGTGGGAACCGCCGCTTCCATCGCAGCATTATGGAGGCCGCTGATTCGCCCCGGCTTCTCGCCATGATCGACTCACTCACCCACGTGCCCGTGGTCATGCAGACGTTCACGCAGTACTCACCACACGCCCTGGAGCGCTCGCTGCACCATCACCGAGAGATCCTCGACGCCATGCGCGCAGGTGATGCGACCTGGGCCGCGAGCGTGATGCGCGCCCACATCCTCGCCGCTCGCTTCGAGGTCCTCGGCGACTGCTGCACCTGACGAGGACGAAACGCAATCGGCCCCCGCCATTGAGGCGGGGGCCGATTGCGTTGGTGAAGGGGACTAGCTCACCGTCACCGAACGGGACTTCATCAGCGGCTGGACCTTCTCGCCGAACACCTTCATGCCCTCGATGAAATCATCGAAGGTGAGCATGATGCCCTTGGTGCCCGGCACCGAGCCGGCCTCATCGAGCATCCGGGCGACCGACTCGTAGGAGCCGACCAGCGTGCCCATGTTGAAGTTGATCGCGCCCTCGGGCAGCGAGATCGTCTTGGCGGTGCTGCCCTCACCGGCCGACTCGTCGGCGTCGGTCTGGTCGGCCATCCACGCCAGCGCCTTGGTGTCGGCACCGTCGTTGTACATCTTCCACTTGGCCATGGCCTCTTCGTCGGTCTCGCCGGTGATGACCATGAACAGCACGTAGGAGCCGACATCGCGGCCGGTCTTCTCGCTGGCCTTCATGAGCTGCTCGTTGGCGGGCGCGTAGGCGGTGGGTGTGTTGACGCCGGTGCCGAGGATGAACTGGTAGTCGCCGTAGGTGGCGCAGAAGTCCATACCGCGCTCGGACTGTCCGGCGCACACGAGCTCGATCTTGTGCGTGGGAGTCGGCTTGCACATGCAGTCGTCCATCTGGAAGAACTTGCCGTCCATCGTGCAGGTGCCGTTCTTCCACAGTTCCTGCATCACCTGGACGTACTCGGTGGAGTAGTCGTAGCGGTAGCCGAAGTACTCATCACCCGGCCACAGGCCCATCTGGCGGTACTCGTCGGGGGCCCAGCCGGAGACGATGTTGACACCGAAGCGGCCCGGTGCGATCGAGTCGAGGGTCACTGCCATGCGGGCAACGAGCGCGGGAGGCAGGGTCAGCACCGCGGTGGACGCGAAGAGCTTGATCTTCTCCGTGCGCGCCGCGATGGCGGCCATCAGGGTGAAGGACTCCAGGTTGTAGTCCCAGAACTCGCTGTCGCCGCCGAAGCCGCGGAACTTGATCATGGACAGGGCGAACTCGAACCCGTACTTCTCTGCGAGCTGGCACACCTCGAGGTTGAGGTCGAAGCTCGGCTTGTACTGGGGCGAGGTCGTCGAGATGAGCCAGCCGTTGTTGCCGATGGGGATGAAGACGCCGAGATCCACGTCGCGCTCCTTCTGCTAATTCCGATGGGGGTTCGAATGTGGCCTTCCGTGCTCCGGAGAGTACACAATCTGAACGACCTCGCCAATGGGGATTTGGAAAATCCCGCGATCGGTTATGGAAATAGGAGCCCTCGGTGGCCCTTCTGACCGGTCGGTTGTATACATGTACCCGAGATGGGCCATGGCCCAAGCCCCCTGTCGTGAGGAGAACCCGTGCCGACCCTGGATATCAATGGACACACGATGTACTACGAGGTCCACGGGCAGGAGGGGGCGCCGCGGGCTGTATGCATGGGCGGGTGGGGCACTTTCTGCCATGGGCGGGTCAAGGACGCCCCCCGCTACCTGTTCGATAACTACGAGGTGGCGATCTATGACTACCGCGGTGTCCGGGAGTCCACCGACGATTACTCCCAGACCCCCACGATGCAGTTGTATGCATCCGATCTCGCCGGTCTGCTCGATCACCTCGGCTGGACCGACGTCCATGTCGTGGGCATGGTCGGCATGGGGGCCTGTGTGGGACAGCAGTTGGCCTTCAGCCGCCCCGACCTCGCCCGGTCACTGGTCATGACCGGTTGCTGGGCCTACGCGGATCCGATCATGGTGGATCAGCTCAACACGATGGTGGACGTGCATGAGGCGATGGGCTGGGCGGAGTTCCAGAAGCTGGCGGCCAGCTACAGCTTCGATGGGAATTTCTACAATGCCAATCGCGATCGCCTGCTGGGCGAGAACGGGACCTGGCCGGATCTCAACGGTCGGCTCGAGGCGCAGCGGCGCCTGGTCCAGGCCTGCACGACCTATGACGCCCGCGAGGATCTGCCGAAGGTGACCACGCCGGCCATCGTGGTCAACGCCGGCCGCGATCCGATCACCACCCCGCGTCACACCCAGCTCATCGCCGACCTCATGCCCGACTGCCAGGCGGTGGACTGGCCGGAGGCCACGCACGTGTTCGCCGGGAAGGATATGAAGAAGAAGTTCGACGCACTGCTCCAGGACTTCCTCGAAGCTCACTGATCTCGGAGGCTGGCCCTCTCATCCCGGAGGCTGACATGGACTTGCTCGACAGCATCCAGCAGCGCGTCCTGTGGCTGTCGACGCGCATCGTCGATGCTGCCAACCGCGAGCGCGAAGCGACCGATGGCATCAAGGTAGGCGGGCACCAGGCAAGTAGCGCCAGCCTGGTGTCGATCATGACCGCCCTGTGGTTCTCCTACCTGCGTGCTGAGGACCGGGTGAGTGTCAAGCCGCATGCCTCCCCGGTGTTCCACGGGATCTCCTATCTGCTCGGAGATCTCGATCGCTCCTATCTGACGCGATTGCGGGAGTTCGGTGGCCTGCAGTCCTATCCCTCGCGCACCAAGGATCCCGATACGGTCGATTTCTCCACCGGATCAGTGGGCCTCGGCGCTGCCGCCCCGCTGTTCGCTGCGGCGACGCGACGTTATGTCGATGCGCATTTCGGGCCGCGACCGCGCTCGCGCTTCATCGCGATCATCGGCGACGCCGAACTCGACGAAGGCAATGTGTGGGAGGCCGTCGCTGACGCTGCGACCGCCGGCCTGGGCAACGCGATGTGGATTGTGGACTTCAACCGCCAATCCCTGGATCGAGTGGTCCCGGGTGTGCGCATCCATCAGTGGTCGGTGCAGTTCGCCGCGGCCGGGTGGCACGTCGTCGAGGTCAAGTACGGCCGACGCCTCCAGGCAGCGTTCACCCAGGAGGGCGGTGAGGCGTTGCGGGCGTGGATCGACGCCATGCCCAATGAGCAGTACCAGTCCCTCTTCGGACTGGAAGGTCCGACACTGCGCGAGAGGTTCCTCGACGGGGCACCCGCTGAGGTCGTGGAGTGGTCAGAGGGAATCCCCGATGGTGAGCTCGGGCCGTTGGTGAAGGATCTCGGCGGACACGATCTGGATGCCCTTCTTGAAGCATTCGCCGAATGCGACGCGGTCACCGATCGGCCCAGCGTGGTCTTCGCCTACACGATCAAGGGCTGGGGTCTGCCGATCGCAGGTAACCCCCGCAACCATTCCGCGCTGCTCACCGGTGAGCAGATCGAGGTGCTCCGCCGGGAGGTGGGCCTGACTGACGACGATGAGTGGGATCGATTCGACCCGGCGAGCCCCGAGGGCATCCTCGCTGCCGAAAGGCGCGAGATCCTGCACCGCGATCCTGCATCAGCGGCGCTACCCGTGACGGTGCCGCACAGCACCGGGGTGTCGGGTACCCGAGCGATCAGCACCCAGGAGGCCTTCGGCCGGATCCTGGTCGACCTCAGCCGCGACGAGGCGCTTGCGCCCTACCTGGTCACCACCGCCCCTGATGTCGCGACCTCCACCAACCTCGCCGGATTCATCAATCGCACCGGAGTGTTCGCTCCCGAGGAACGCCGCGCGTGGAACGCCGACCCGGTCTTGAAGTGGGCTGAGGGGCCGAGTGGTCAGCACATCGAACTCGGCATCTCGGAGATGAACCTGTTCCTCCTGCTCGGTCAGCTCGGCCTGTCCTGGGATCTCTCAGCCCAGCCGCTGATCCCGATCGGCACCCTGTACGACCCCTTCGTCGCTCGTGGATTGGATGCGTTGATCTACGGCTGCTATTCCGGGTCGAGGTTCATCGTCGCCGGCACGCCGAGCGGCGTCACGCTCGCTCCCGAAGGCGGGGCGCACCAGTCGACGATCACCGCGAGCATCGGGCTGGAGTTGCCGGGGCTCACCGCGATCGAGCCGGCATACGCCGGAGCCTTGGACTGGCTGCTGTGCGATGCCGTCGCCCGGATCGCCTCCGGTGATGACGGGCCGGCCACCGCCCAGCCGGCTGAGCAGGGTGCGTACTACCTGAGGTTGACGACGCGCCCCCTGGATCAGTCGCCCTTCGAGGAAGCCCGTCAGCGGGTCGGCGACGCGGTGCTGCGGCGGCAGGTGCTGGCCGGTGGCTATCGGTTGCGGGACGCGTTCACTGCTCATCCGCACCTGGCCAGTGACGACGGGCGCGCGCCCATGGTGCACCTCGTCGGCTCCGGGCCTGTGCTTCCGGAGGTCATCGTGGCCGCTGATGAGCTCGCCGAGGAGGGCATCGCCGCGCATGTGGTGGATGTGACCAGTTCCGATCGGCTGTACGGGGCGTGGCAGCGCACCCTGCGCCAGGGGGTGCGTACCGCAACGGCGCCGAGTCTTCCCGGGCCGCTGTGGTCGGTGTTCGGTGAGCGTGCTCCGATCGTGACTGTCCATGACGCGGCAAGTCACGCCATGTCGTGGTTCGGCTCTGCGCTGGGGGTGCCGTGCGTACCCCTCGGCGTGGACGGCTTCGGACAATCAGGCTCCATCCCCGATCTGTACGCTGCGCACGATCTGGATTCAGGCTCCATCGTCAACGCTGCACTCGCCGCCCTAGCCTTGGATGCACGATGAGCGACTACCGCATGATCGACGCCGCCGCGCCCGTCACCGACTGGGCTGAGGATCTCAACCTGCTCGATGAGCAGACCGCGTTGCTCCTGGCGAGCATCGAGGCGATGTCCGCCGACGAGGCCGGTGAGCCCAGCGCCCTGCCGGGCTGGACCCGGGGCCATGTCCTGGCCCACCTCGATGGCAATGCCCAGGGCCTGGGGCGCGTGGCGCGCTGGGCCCGCGATGGGATCGAGCGCCCGATGTACATCTCGCGTGAGGTGCGCAACGGCGACGTCGATCTGCACGCCGGTCGGGCACGCGATGAGCACGCCCTGGCGGTCGCGCAGTCGGCACGCGCCCTGCGCGCTGACCTCGGGGCGCTGACCGACGACGATCGCACCAGCACCGTGGTGCTCGGCAACGGGATGGCCGTACGCGGCGGTTCGATCGCCCGGCATCGGATCGGCGAGGTATGCGTCCATCACGCCGATCTCGGTCTGCCCACGTACACGTGGCGGTCCTGGCCGGATTCCATGGCATGGCACATGGCCACCCTCGTGGCGAGTGACTTCGCAGAGAGAGGGGAATTCCCGGTCGATGCGGTGCAGTGGGGTGAGGATCGATTGATCATCCTGCCGATGACCGACGAGGCTCGGGTCGTGAGTGGCACCCCGCAGGCGATCCTCGCCTGGATGCTGGGGCGCAGCGACGGCGAGGGGTTGGCCATCGCGGGGGCCGATGCGATTCCCGCAGCGCCGACGTGGAGGTAGCCGCACGTCCCGGCATGCGTACAGGGGTGCTGTTCGTTCTCGCCTCTGCCACCTTCGCCGCCAACTACCTGTGGGTGAAGTTGGCCATCGAAATGTTCACACCGGTGCAGGTGGCCTGGGGTCGGTCGTTCCTCGCCGCGATCACGTTGCTGATCGTCCTCGTCCTGACCGGGGATCGACTGCCGCGGGACCGTCAGGTCTGGAAGCACCTGTTCATCGCGGCACTGCTGTTCAACACGATCTCCTTCACCTGCATGGCGATCGCGATGACACGGATCACGACCGTGCAGGCCAGCGTGGTGAACTCCACCGCACCCCTGGTCACCCTCGCACTCGTCGCCGCCTTCGTCCCGATCGAGCGCATCACCCTGCCGCGTTTCGCGGGGGTGCTGCTCGGTCTGGTCGGTGTGCTGATCCTCGTCCAGCCATGGGCCGGGTGGGGTAGCACCGATCCCTGGGGGATCCTCGCGATCTTCGGTGCGACCTCGTCCTATGCCGCGGGCATCGTGTATGCCCGATTGAAGTTGGGCAACGCTTCGGGGTCGGCAGTGGCCATCGCCGCCGGCCAGTTATCCCTCGCCGCAGTGCAGCTCACCCTCATCCTGCCCTTCGGCTTCGCCCTGCCGGCTGCGTTCGAGGTGTCCTCGCTCGTCGGTCTCCTCGTGCTGGGAATCCTGGGCACCGGAATCGGTTACATCCTCCAGCACTCGCTCATCCGTGCCGGGGGTGCCTCTGTCGCGGGGGACGCGACGTATCTGATCCTGCTGTTCGCGGTGCTGATCGGAGTCACGGTCCTGGGGGAGCCGCTCACGCTGACCGACCTGCTCGGTGCGGTGGTGATCCTCGTCGGGCTGGTGATCGCCACCCGAACGGGACGGCCGTCCCGCGTGCGCGCCACCCCCACCGTCCCCTAACCTGGCGCGATGGCGCGGCGCAGCATCCCCCGGTGGAGCGATGTCCGCCCGCTCATCGCAGGTCGATCCATCATCGGCGGTTCGGCGCTGGAGCGATGCGCGAGCGTCGGTGACATCCGGGCCCTGGCCCGTCGGCGGGTGCCGAGGGCGGTATTCGACTACACCGATGGGGCTGCCGGTGATGAGTCAGGTCTGAAGCGAGCCCGTCAGGCTTTCGCCGAGGTGCAGTTCGATCCGCGCGTGCTACGCGATGTCAGCTCGGTGGATACCTCCACCGAGATCCTCGGGGTGCCGGCATCGATGCCGGTGATTCTCGGTCCCACCGGCTTCACCCGGATGATGCACTACGAGGGTGAACTCGCCGTCGCCGCGGTGGCCGCCCGCGAGGGGCTGCCCTACGGCCTGTCCACCCTCGGCACGACATCGATCGAGGAACTAGCCGCGGCAGAGCCGACGATGGATCGCTGGTTCCAGCTGTACCTGATGACCGATCGTGGTTACGGCAAGGACCTCATCGATCGAGCCTGGGCGGCGGGTTATCGCACGGTCATCTTGACCGTGGATACCCCGGTCGCCGGTCGCCGGCACCGCGATGTTCGCAACGGCCTGACCATCCCGCCGCAGTTGAGTCTGCGCACCCTGGCCGATATGGCCGTCCACCCACGGTGGTGGATGAATCTGCTCACCACGCAGCCGCTGACCTTCGCTACGTTGAGCAGTACCGAGGGCACCGTCGCCGATCTCATCGGGCGCGTCTTCGATCCGGCCATCACCATCGATGATCTTCAGTGGCTGCGCGATGCGTGGCCGGGCACCTTGACGGTCAAGGGCATCCAGAGTGCGGCCGATGCCCGGCTCGTCGTCGATCACGGTGCCGACGGAGTGATCCTGTCCACCCACGGCGGACGCCAACTCGAACATCCGCCTCTGCCGTTGGAGATCCTGCCCGAGGTCCGTGCGGAGCTCGGTCAGTCCACCCCGGTGTTCATCGATGGGGGAGTGATGAGCGGTGCGGACATCGTCGCCGCTGTGTGCAGTGGAGCCGACGCTGTGGCGATCGGTCGCGCTTACCTGTACGGGTTGATGGCGGGAGGTGAGGCCGGTGTGCAGCGCGTGATCGACCTGCTGCGCGAGGAGATCCAGACCACGATGCAACTGCTCGGCCGCACCTCGATCGACGAATTGGGGCCCGACTGCCTGCGCTGACCTGATCGGCACACTCGTGCCCGGCTCATCTTCGACGACCCGACGCATCTTCGACGAAAGGACGTTTCCATGGAGGTCATCGAGTTCACCCCCACCCCGGAGCAGTACGCCTACACATTCGGTGGCGTCGCTCCGGTCATGCGGATCCAGCCGGGAACCGCATTGAAACTGTGGTCCCAGGACGCCTTCAACAATGCCCTGAAATCCGTCTCGGATCTGTCTTCTCAGAAGATCGACCTTCGCTTCGTCAACCCGCAGACCGGACCCTTCTATGTCGAAGGTGCCGAACCGGGAGACACCCTGGCCATTCACATCGTCGAACTCACTCCTGCTCGCGGATACGGCGTGTCCGCAGCCATTCCGTTCTTCGGAGGCCTGACGTCCACGCCGGTGACCGCGATGCTGCATGACGCCCTCCCGGACACCACCTGGGTATATGAGGTCGACAGCACCAACCGTGGGCTTCCAGGCTCGATTCGGTGAGTGGGAAGTGTCGTTGCCGATGGAGACCATGCTCGGAACAATCGGTGTGGCCCCGGGAGCCAATGAGGTGCGCACGTCCCTTGTCCCCGAGCGATTCGGTGGCAATATGGATTCCCCCGAGGCGCGTGCCGGTACGACGATCTATCTCGGGGTCAATGTCGAGGGTGCGCTGTTCTCACTCGGCGATGGCCACTACCGACAGGGCGAGGGCGAGTCCTGCGGAACGGCAGTCGAAGGGGCGATGAACTCCCTGGTCATCGTCGATCTGATCAAGGGGCACGCACCGCAGTGGCCCCGTTTCGAGCGTGATGACTTCTGGATGGCGGTGGGTTCCGCCCGCCCCCTCGAAGACTCCTGGCGTATCGGCAATGTCGAAATGATTCGTTGGCTGGAGGAGCTGTACGGCCTGCACACCATGGACGCCTATCAATTGCTGTCCCAGGTATCCCAGGCTCCGATCGCCAACGTCGTCGACGCGAACTACAGCGTCGTGGTCAAGACTCCCAAGTCGATTCTTCCCGCGGCTACGGCATACGACGGCCTGCATGCCGATCTGCGGGCGCGCGCCCGCGAGCTTCTCGGCTGACCCTCACCCCCTCACGAACACGATCGAAAGGCATCCCATGGATCTCAAAGCTCAGGGACTCAACGCACTCGTCACCGGCGGCACCCGCGGCATCGGCCGGGCTATCGTCGAGGCCTTCCTCGAAGAGGGGGTCAATGTCGCGTTCTGCGCTCGCGATTCGCAGGCCGTCGACTCCACCGCGCAGGAGTTGAGCGGGCGAGCAGCGCGGGTGACAGGTTCGGCCGTCGATATCGGCGACGCTGCCGCGCTGGCGGCGTGGGTCGAATCCGCTGCTGCTGATCTGGGCGGTGTCGACATCGTGGTGAGCAATGTCAGTGCACTGGCCATCCCCGACACCGACGAGAACTGGGAGGCCTCCCTCAACGTCGACCTCATGGGCACCGTACGCCTGGTCAAGGCGGCGATGCCGCACCTGGAGAAGAGCAGGGCCGGGTCCATCGTGACGGTGTCCAGCGTCAGCGGACGCGAAGTCGACTTCGCCTCGGGCCCCTATGGCACCGTCAAGACCGCACTCGTCGCCTACACCCAGGGCCTGGCACTCCAATTGGCCGGCAAGGGGATCCGGGCCAATACGGTCTCACCGGGCAACACCTACTTCGAAGGGGGCGTCTGGGAGCAGATCAAGGAGGGCAATCGCGAGCTGTATGACATGGCCCTGGGCTTGAATCCGACCGGCCGGATGGGGACCCCGGAGGAGATGGCAGCGGCCGTAGTGTTCCTCGCCTGTCCCGTCTCCAGTTTCACAACGGGCACGAACCTCGTCGTGGACGGTGCCCTGACCCGGGGCATTCACCTGTGAGACGCCGATTTTCGGGCTAGCGTGCCGACCATGATCATCCACGAGAGCCCGCTACCCGAGGTCGATATCCCACCGGTGGCCGTCACCTCGTTCGTGTTGCGCAGTGCAGCCGAGCACCCCGACCGCATCGCGTTGCTCGACGGGCCGACCGGTCGCAGCCTGACCTACGGCCAGTTGTCCGCCGCGATCCATGCCTTCGCCGGTGGACTGGCCGCACGTGGGCTCAGGTCCGGTTCGACGATCGCGCTGATGGCACCGAACATCCCGGAGTTCGCCATCGTCTTCCATGGCGCGGCCGTCGCCGGTGTCGCGGTCAGCACGATCAATCCGACCTATACCGCCGAGGAAGTGCGATTCCAGCTCATCGACTCCGAGGCGGTCATGCTCGTCACCATCGAGATGTTCGCCGACACCGCGCGCGAAGCGATCCAGGGCACGGGAGTCCATGACCTGGTCCTCATCGGTGCGGCCGCGGATGATGCAGTGTCACTGACCGACCTGCTGGGGCCCCCGATCGAGCAGGTGGAGGTCGATCTCGACGATCAGGTGGTCGTGCTGCCGTATTCCTCAGGCACCACCGGCCTGCCGAAGGGGGTGATGCTGACCCACCGCAACCTGGTGGCCAACCTCGTGCAGATCGAGCCCGGCCTGGAAGTGCAGGGTGACGAGGTCGCGCTCGCCGTACTGCCCTTCTTCCATATCTATGGAATGCAGGTGCTGATGAACGGCATGCTCGCGCAGGGCGCCACGATCGTGACGATGCCGCGCTTCGATCTGGAGATGGCACTGCGCTTGATCGCCGAGCACCGCATCACCCGGTTCTTCGCCGTCCCACCGATCGTGCTCGCACTCGCCAAGCACCCGCTGGTGGAGCAGTACGACCTGTCCAGCCTGAAGCAGGTGTTCTCCGGTGCGGCCCCACTCGGTGCAGAGGTCGCCGCGGAGGCAGCAGCCCGCATCGACTGCGAGGTGGTCCAGGGATACGGCATGACCGAACTCAGCCCCGTCACCCACCTCACCCCGGTGGGCGATTACAAGCCCGGCACGGTCGGGGTGACTGTCGGCAGCACCGCCTGCCGCATCGTCGAGCCGACCACGGGTGAGGATCAGGACGTCGGTGGGGAGGGCGAGTTGTGGATCAAGGGCCCGCAGGTGATGAAGGGCTATCTCAACAATCCCGAGGCCACCGCGACCACCATCGACGATGACGGGTGGCTGCACACCGGCGATATCGCCGTGATCGATGGCGATGGTCACGTCAGCATCGTCGACCGGCTGAAGGAGCTCATCAAGGTCAAGGGCTTCCAGGTCGCTCCCGCTGAACTCGAGGCCATGCTGCTGACGCATCCGGCCGTCGCCGATGTAGCGGTCATCGGTGTTCCCGATGAGCAATCCGGTGAGGTGCCCCGCGCCTACGTGGTGGTCAAGCCCGGCCAGCAGATCTCCACCGAGGAGATCACCGGGTTCCTCGCCGAGCGCGTGGCCACCTACAAGGTCGTCCACGACATCGTCTTCACCGAGGAGATCCCGAAGTCCGCCTCGGGCAAGATCCTGCGCCGGCTCCTGCGCGATCAGGCAGGTTGATCGCAGCTGTGAACACTTCGGGGCGATTCCCAGGCGCGCCGGGGGTTCCCAGGCTGACAGTGCCCCGGTTCTCGTTGCATAATGGGAATGACCATGGGTCCAGTGAGGAGCCCGGGTAGGGGACCTGTCGAAGGGGAGTGGGCGTGTACGGCGTCGGTCGTGGTGCTGTTCTCCGCCGGGCCTTCACCATTGCCGCAGCCAGCGCTCTCATTTTCACCGGTGCCACCGGGGTCGCCCTCGCTGACGACCCCGCCACCGACGACACCGTCGTGGTCGAGCCAGAGCCCACCGAGCCAGAGCCCACCGAGCCTGAGCCCACCGAGCCCGAACCCACCGAGCCTGAGCCTGAGCCCGAACCCACTGAGCCCACCGAGCCTGAGCCTGAGCCCACCCAACCGAAGCCGACGAGGCCGGAGACGCGCAAGGTGGTGTTCCTCGTCGACGGCGAGAAGATCACCGGATCGGTGCGGATCCCCGCCGGTTCGGTGGTGACGATCAAGGGCGTCAAGGCGACCTCGAGCGTGCAGATCACCCACCTGAAGGATGCCGATGAGTCCTTCACCGTCCGTGAGAGCCGCAAGTCACGGGTGTTCAAAAGCCAGCCCCTGCCACCCGCGACCCCGCTATGGGTGAAGGTCATCGGGTCCGATGGCTCGACGGCCAAGGTCCGCGTGAAGACCCTGCCCGCCCCCAATACCTTCGGTGTCACGGTCAGTCCCCGTGAGGGCACCGGTACCTACGGTGCGGGCATCCCACTGCGGGTGACGTTCAGCATGCCGATCACCGACCGGGCAGCGGTCGAGGAGGCCCTGGTCGTGGAGACCACGAAGGAGATCGGCAAGGCGTCGTGGCACTGGGTGTCCTCGACGATGGCGGTGTTCCGGCCCAAGGATTACTGGCCGGGCAATACCAAGGTCACCTTGAACGCTGATCTGCGCACCGTCGAGGGAGCCCCGGGCTGGTGGGGCCCCAAGGTCTCCAACACCATGAAGATCGGCGACCAGGTGATCCTCAAGACGAACTTCCGCACCCATCAGCTGACGTTCATTCGCAATGGGGTCGAGGAGCGCACCTTCCCGATCTCCGGTGGCAAGGCGGGTTGGGAGACCAAGAACGGCGTCAAGCTCATTACCACCCACGAGAAGCAGCGCCGCCTGATCAACCCCGACCCGGTGGAGGGCTGGGACGTCCTCACCAACTACGCGATGCGCCTGACCCAGGATGGCGAGTTCATCCACGACGCTCCGTGGAACTACTACATCGGCCGCTACAACACCTCGCATGGCTGCACGAACATGTATCTGTCCGATGTGCGGTGGGTCTTTGAGAACACCCGGTTCGGTGACATCGTCGAGTCGCGGGGCTCATCGGTGGATGTGAGCAAGACCGAATACTTGGCCGGATACTGGAACTATTCCTGGAAGGAATGGAAAGCCGGATCCGCCCTCAGGTAGCCCTTCTTCGGGCGAATAGCGCCCATATGGGTCACCATTCGCCCGAAGAAGCGCCCGAACTTTCTAGCGCAGTGCGCAGAGGGTGTCGCGCAGGTCGCTGGGCACACCGTCGCCGCCGCCGTCGGCGCACACCGCGTCGCGCTGCTGCAGGGCCCAGTTGGCTCCCTCTGCCTGGAACAGGTAGACCTGGGTCTGCTCGACGCCGCCGTCATTGCTGACCACCGAGACGAGGGCGTAGCCGTCCTCGCACTGGTAGGAGTTGAACGACACGTAGCCGGAGCCCGCGGCACCCTTGCCGAGGTCCTCCATGGTGGCCTGATCGCAGGTGGCCGATCCGCCGCCATCGGGGGTGTCACTGCCACCGCAGGCGGCGAGGCCGAGGACGAGGGCTGCCGCACCGGCGCCGATGGTCAGGGACTGGGTGATTCGTTTCGTCGTCATCATGAGACGAGACTATGACGTTCCTGCGACGAAATCGCGATGACACACGCAGGCGAGGAGACCCGTGATCCAATCGAGACGGTCACTCGCGTTCGGAGCCGGCCACGAGATCCTCGGGCATCTCCTCCGAGGTGCGGATCACCCGCCACACCGCCCAGGCGATCACTCCACCAACGAGCGGGGCGAGGATGAACAGCCACACCTGACCGAGTGCGGTGCCACCTTCGAAGAGGGCGGGGCCCAGGGAACGGGCTGGGTTGACCGAGGTGCCGGTCAGCGGGATGCCCACGAGGTGGACCAGGGTGAGGGTGAGGCCGATGGCCAGTCCGGCGAATCCGGGGGCGGCTACCCGCTCGGTGACCAGCAGGATCACCAGGACGAAGGCTGCGGTGAGGGTCGCCTCGAGCACGAAGGCGCCGGCCAGGTTGATCGCACCGTTGTCATAGGAGTTGGTGCCCAGCGCACCGGTGTAGTCGGTGACCCCGAAGGCGGAGACGAACAGGGCGAGTAGGCCGCCGCCGGCGATGCCACCGAGGAGCTGCACGATCCAGTAGCCGACCGCTTCGCTGGCCGGCATGCGGCGGGCCAGCAGCATCCCCAGGGTGACGGCCGGATTGACGTGGGCGCCGGAGATGGGACCGAAGGCGTAGGCCAGCCCGAGGAGCACGAGGCCGAAGCCGAAGGCGACGCCGACGACACCGGATCCGGGGCCGTTACCGTCCGCACCTACGAGTGCGGCGATTCCGAACACCGCGGTGCCGACGGCGAGGAACACCAGCAGGAACGTGCCGATGAATTCGGCGATGAGTTTGCGAGACAGGGGAGTGGACATCTTCGCCTCCTTGCGGGCGCCGGCCGCGTTGCCTGGGTCCGAGTGACCCTCGAGGCGAACAGTAGGGACTCGTGGGGGCTATGTCTGGCTGCCACGCGGTCGAGGACATCGAAAAGGTGCGCAGGTGCCTTAACTGGCGGCGCTCACCCCGAGGATGCCCAGGGCGATCATCACGGCTGCCCAGGCACCGATTCCGATCAGGGGTCCGATCCTGCGGTCCTTGAGATCCGACGTCACGATGACGAACACGGTGACGAGCGCGAAGTACGCACCGCTGATCAAGAATGAGGCGGAGATCGCCATCAGTCCCCAGTCGAAGATCACCGCCACGATCGCGTAGATGCCCCAGGCGAGGTTTGCGAGACCAACCTCGATCTGGAAGTTGTTGCGGGTGCCGTAGTCCCATCCACCGCGGACCGCATCGGAGCGGTTGTAGATGCTGTGGCGCAGGAAGGACAGGATGCCGGTGACTCCGACGGACAACAGCGCAGGGATCGTCAGGGACGGCGGGTCGAGATTGATCGTGTAGAAGCCGATGAAAGCCCCGATACCTCCGATGACGTAGGTCAACCACATCAGGACCGATGCGGGAGTGGTGCTCACCTTGTCAGAACTCGTGCTCACGTTGTCTCCTGGTCGCGAGGGGCCGCGCCCTCGGTCTCGTGGGGGGATCGGCCGAACAGCAGCAGGGGTAGTGCGATCAGGTACAGGAGCGTAGCGGCCCAAAGCCCGACGGCCGGGCCGAAACGCACCAGCACTGCGCCAAGGACGGCACCGACGAAGAAGATCGCCAACGATGCCACCCGGAACTGCCAGCGGGCGTTGGTACCACCGACGATCGACCAGTTCGACAGCAGTCGAACGAGGGTCAGGGTCATCACATTGGTTGCGACGTCGGGGACGGGATGGGCGAGCACGGCGGCGTTCTGCATGCCCATCGCGAAGGCGAGGATTCCGACGATGATCATCGCGTAGCCGCTGCGCGGTTGGGGATCCCACAGGAGTGCCAGCAGTGCCGCGATCGCGACGAGGACGGTGATGGCGATGAACGCGTGGCGCCGTCGGCCCCCCAGCCGTGGGGCACGCAGCAGGAATCCAGCGCCGAGCGCACCGATGCTGAAGGTCACCAGTGGCACGGTGTAGATCGGGAGTGCCTCCACGCCGCGACCCTGGCCGATCTCGAAGGCCAGGAACATGATGTTGCCGGTCATGACCTCCGAGAACACATCACCTAGGGCGAGGAAGCTCGTGGCGTCGATTACTCCGCAGATCGCGGTGAGCAGGTACAACCCGGGCGTGATCGTCCGCTCGCGCATAGACCGACTCTAGAGCGTCAGGCAGGGGGACCAGGGTGCCGGTCAGCCTGGGGTATCCGTCAGGAGTGATTACTCGACGGGTTTCACATTGCGCACCGGAATCCCGTATCGACCGCTCTCGGTCGGCGGTTATTCGAACCAGCGCAGCGCGTTCCGGTGAAGGATGAGGTCTTTGTCCTCGGAGGACAGTCGACTATTCCGGATATCGTCGATGCATCGCTTCACCGTGCCACGGAACGGATAGTCCGATCCGGTCACGATGCGATCTGCGCCCATGGTTTCGACCGTACAGATCAGGGATGGTTCGTGGTAGGAGCAGTTGTCTGCCCACACGCGCTCCCTCAGGTAGTAGCCGAGGGAGTTGAGGGCATCTCCATGACCACTGAGGTCGTCGATGCGCACTTCAAGGAACGGCAGCGTGCCACCGAGGTGAGTCACGATGAGATCGAGGTCGGGAATGCGGTCCAGTGTTCCCGACAGGATCATGCGCGCGGCAGCCAGACTGTTCCCGAAGACGGCCCCAAGGGATCCACCGAGGCCCCAGGCGCGCATGGCATCTGCAGGCGGCTCGAATGCCGGATGCATCTGCGCTACGAGGCCGGCGTCGGCGATCGCGCGTAGCACCGCTTCGAAGTCCGGGTTGTCTGTCTGGAATCTACCGGTCACTCCGAAGAGCTCGACGCCGCGGACGAACTCGTGATCCGA
>CBFHQG010000022.1:0-28364 GCA_965657825.1 Actinomycetes bacterium
GTTGGCACACTGCCCGACAGAGGTTTGCCGGTATCGGGGTCGATGACACCCACACCGTGGAAGCGATCGGCGTCGTCATCTTCAGCGGGTCGGTATCCCCGGCCCTTCTCCGTGATGGCATGGACGATGACGGGTCCGTTGAAAGCAGCGGCTCGGCGCAGGGCATGTTCGAGCTCGGTGACGTCGTGTCCGTCGATGGGTCCGATGTACTTCAAGCCGAGATCCTCGAACATCCCCTGCGGTGCGACGACGTCCTTGAGACCCTTCTTCATGCCATGCAGGGTGTCGTAGACAGCAGGCCCCACCACGGGGGTGCGATTGAGCAACCGGCGACCCCAATCCAAGAAGCGTTCATAACCTCGAGTGGTGCGCAGGGTCGCCAGATGGTGAGCCAGTCCCCCGATCGTGGGTGAGTATGAACGCTCATTGTCGTTGACGACGATGATGAGAGGGCGGTCCGCCGCTGCGATGTTGTTCAGGGCCTCCCAGGACATGCCACCGGTGAGTGCTCCATCACCGATAACCGCGACGACATGACGTCCACCCGATGTCCCCAGCACCCCGTCTATCTCCCAGGCCTTGGC
This sequence comes from Actinomycetes bacterium, assembly GCA_965657825.1. GTDB lineage: Bacteria > Actinomycetota > Actinomycetes > S36-B12 > S36-B12 > M55B157. Next base: position 585 of record CBFHQG010000022.1, read on the forward strand.
GATACCGTCGGCATAGGACAAGGCGGTGGACGCGTGCGAGTTCTCGATGATGTCGTGCGGGCTCTCCTGACGACTCGGATAGCCCGAAAGGCCGCCCTCCTTGCGGAGGGATTCGAACTGCGCTGAGCGGCCGGTGAGGATCTTGTGCACGTATGCCTGGTGGCCGGTATCCCACAGGATGGCGTCCCGGGGCGAATCGAAGACGCGATGGAGCGCGACGCTCAACTCGACGACGCCTAGATTGGGGCCCAGATGTCCTCCGGTACGGGACACCTGATCCACGAGGAACTGACGGATCTGCGCGCACAGGGCGAGGATCTCGTCGTCATTCAGTGCCCGGATGTCCTCAGGGGAGGTGATCCGTTCGAGCATCGACCCTCGCACCTCCTCGTCCGGCTCCCGGTGGCTTGTTCCCAGGTGAAGTCTGTTCCCGGGTGGAGTCTATGTCGACCAACCCGGATCCACACCTCAGCGCGCGAGTGAGCGTAGGACGTACCGGAGGATCCCGCCGTGGCGGTAGTAATCGGCCTCACCGGGAGTGTCGATGCGGACGACCGCGGTGAAGGCGACGGTCGTGCCGTCATCGGATTCGGCCACTACGTCGACCTCGCGAATCATGCCGTCGTTCACACCCGATACGCCGGTGATGGAGATGACCTCGTGCCCGTTCAGGCCGAGCGACTCCGCGGACTCCCCTGGTTGGAACTGAAGGGGAAGCACACCCATTCCGATGAGGTTGGAACGATGAATCCGCTCATAGGACTCCGCGATCACCGCTCGTACACCCAGGAGCGCGGTGCCCTTGGCGGCCCAATCTCGTGAGGAACCGGATCCGTACTCCTTGCCGGCGATGATGACCAGGGGTGTGTCCGCTGCAGCGTACGCTTCAGCCGCATCGAAGATCGTCGCCTGCGGATGTCCGGGCTTGGTGAAGTCCAGCGTGAATCCGCCCTGGACGTCATCCAGCATCAGGTTGCGCAGACGGATATTGGCGAAGGTTCCCCGGATCATGACCTCGTGATTGCCGCGTCGTGAGCCATAGGAGTTGAAGTCAGAACGCTCGACCCCATGATCGAGCAGGTAGCTGCCGGCCGGGCTGTCAGCCTTGATGGACCCCGCCGGTGAGATGTGATCGGTGGTGACGGAATCCCCGAGCAGTGCGAGGACTCGCGCGCCATGGATATCGGTGACCGGGAGGGGTTGGGTGGTCATCCCCTCGAAGTACGGAGGACGCCGAACGTAGGTCGAGGCAGGATCCCAGTCGAAAGTCTCCCCGGAGGGTGTCGGGAGGGACCGCCAGCGCTCATCTCCGTCGAAGACATGCTCGTATCGATCGGCGAACATCTTCTCGTCGATGGCACCGGCGATCACCTGCTCGATCTCCGTCGTCGTGGGCCAGATATCACGGAGATAGACGGGGTTCCCGTCTGGATCGACCGCCAACGCATCGTTCATCAGGTCGATGTCCATCGTCCCCGCAAGAGCGTAGGCGACCACCAGCGGTGGTGAAGCCAGGTAGTTCATCGTGACGTCGGGGTTGATCCGCCCCTCGAAGTTGCGGTTGCCTGACAGCACCGCCACCGCATTGAGGTCACCCTCATTGATCGCCTGGCTGATCTGTTCGGGGAGTGGTCCGGAATTGCCGATACAGGTCGTGCATCCGTAGCCGACGAGATCGAATCCGACCTTGTCCAGGTAGGGCGTGAGGCCCGCGCGATCGTAGTAGTCGGTGACGACCTTCGAGCCCGGCGCCAGAGTCGTCTTCACCCAGGGTCGACGAGTGATACCCCGCTCGACCGCCTTCTTCGCAACCAGAGCCGCCGCGACCATCACCGATGGATTGGACGTGTTGGTGCAGGAGGTAATCGCAGCGATGACGACGGAGCCGTGATCGAGGTCGAAGGTCGAGGAATCCGACATCGTGACCGCGGTGGGTGAATGCGGTGTGTCGGTGTAGGACGTGAGCGCCGAACCGAAGGCCTGCTGTGCATCTGCCAGCCGAATGCGGTCCTGCGGGCGCTTCGGTCCGGCAATAGAGGGCTCGATGCTCGCAAGATCCAGTTCGAGATATTCGCTATAGCGAGCCTCGTGCTTCGGATCGTGCCAGAGCCCCTGCGCCTTCGCATAGGCCTCGACCAGCGCCAGTTGATCTGCCGAACGCCCGGTCAACCTCAGGTAGTCCATCGTCGCGTCGTCGATGGGGAATATCGCGACCGTGGACCCGTACTCCGGGCTCATGTTGCCGATGGTTGCGCGGTTCGCCAGCGGGACGGACCCGACACCATCACCGTAGAATTCAACGAACTTCCCGACCACACCGTGCTTGCGCAGCATCTCGGTGATCGTCAGGACCAGATCTGTCGCGGTCGCACCCTCGGGCAACTCACCGGATAGTTTGAAACCCACGACTCGGGGGATCAACATTGAGACGGGTTGGCCGAGCATGGCGGCCTCAGCCTCGATACCGCCGACGCCCCAGCCGAGGACACCCAGGCCGTTGACCATGGTCGTATGCGAGTCGGTACCGACGACGGTGTCCGGATACGCCTGACCACCGCGCGCCATGACGACACGAGCCAGGTACTCGATGTTCACCTGGTGCACGATGCCTGTCCCAGGCGGGACCACCTTGAATTCCTCGAACGCCCCCTGCCCCCAGCGCAGGAACTGGTAACGCTCACGATTGCGGTCGTACTCCAGGGCGACGTTGAGTTCAGCTGCATCCGCACGCGCGAAGAAGTCGGCGATGACGGAGTGGTCGATCACCAACTCGGCAGGTGCGAGCGGCTCAACCACCTGTGGATCACCGCCCAGGGCGACGATGGCCTCCCGCATCGTGGCGAGGTCCACCACGACCGGCACACCCGTGAAGTCCTGCATCACCACGCGGGCCGGGGTGAACTGGATCTCCTGGTGGGGCTGAGCAGCCGGATCCCAGGCACCTAGCCCCGCGATCTGATCGGCGGTGACATTTGCACCGTCCTCGGTCCTCAGGAGGTTCTCCAGCAGGATCCGATGCGTGAACGGAAGGTGCTCGTGGCCCGGGACCGCATCCAAGCGGTAGATCTCGTATCGAGCCTCACCGACCTCGAGTTGGGTCCGCGCCCCGAAGGAATCCCTGCTCTGCGACGAAACCATGCTGCCTCCTGCGCCGTGGGTGTTCCCGCCTCGTTATCTCGACGTCAAGATACCCCCCACGACACGGACGAGGCCGAGCGGTTCCTCCCACTGCGGGTGCTAGCGTCCGGAGTGTGTGTGGGGTCGCGGGCCTGTGTGGACCTCCGGACGTCACCGCCTCGCTCCTGAGGCCGATGCTCGACGTGATCACCCATCGAGGGCCCGATGATTCCGGTGAGTACGTCGGCGAGGACTTCGCCTTCGGGATGACGCGGTTGTCCATCATCGATATCGCCGGCGGCCATCAACCCATGTGGACCCAGGATGGTCGTTACGGTGTGGTCTTCAATGGCGAGATCTACAACTTCGAGGAACTGCGTGCCGAGCTGATCGCCGCCGGACGGACCTTCCACACCCGCAGTGATACTGAGGTCCTCCTCGAGCTCTTCGCTCACCATGGACTCGATGACACCGGATCCGCGCTCAATCGTCTACGCGGCATGTTCGGCTTCGCCCTCGTCGACCTGGAATCCCGACGCATGATCATCGCTCGAGACCAGTTCGGGATCAAACCTATGTACTACTCGACGACCGACGGTGGCGGGCGGATGTCCGCATTCGGAAGCGAGATCAAGTGCATCCTCACCGACCCCGCTCGGGAACGTCGCATCCACTGGCCCGCTCTGGTCAACTACCTGGCCTTCCAGTACAACCCCCTCGAGCAGACCTTCTTCGAGGGGATCAAGGCTCTGGCCCCCGGCTGTTTCCTGGATGTGGACCTCACCACCCGCGGGTACAGCACACACCGGTACTACCGCTACGAATTCCACGGCGAGGGGTCCGAGGACGTCGAGATCGCCCGAGACCGGGTCCGGAAGGTCCTCGAGGATTCCGTGGCCCACCATGTGATCAGTGACGTCCCCGTCGGAGCGTTCCTGTCCGGAGGCATCGATAGCGCGATCACCGTGACCCTCGTGCAAGAACAACGCAGAAGTGCAGGCGTACCACCGGTCAAGACTTTCACCATCGGGTTCGACGAGGTCAGCGAGCTAGCCGAGGCACGCGAGGTCGCCGAGGTCTTGGGCACCGATCATCATGAGATCATCGTGTCCTCTCAGGAGTACCTGTCTGTCCTGCCTGAGATCGCCTGGGCATTCGATGAGCCGGTGGCCGATCCGTCCGCGGTCGCCCTGTACTTCGTGGCACGTGCCGCGCGAGAACAGGTTACGGTCGTTCTCAGCGGTGAAGGTTCCGATGAATTGTTCGGGGGCTATCGGATCTACCGCGAGCCGATCGATCTGGATCGACTCCGGAAGCTCCCCGGACGCCTCGGGACACGGGTGGCAGGCCTCGCCCTTCGCATCGGTCGACCGTTTCCGGGGCGGAACTATCTCCGCCGGGTGATGACTCCCCTGCGGACTCGTTTCATCGGAAATGCGTATGTCTTCCGTCCTGATGACATTCAACGTCTACTGCCTGGGTACGCGGAGACCACCCACATTCTTCCGGCCGATGAACTCGCCAGGGATCGTCCTGAATTCGATGCGCTCCCTGAATCCCGCAAGATGCAGTTGATCGACCTTGAGTACTGGCTTCGCGGAGACATCCTGGCCAAGGCCGATCGGATGACGATGGCGCATTCGCTGGAGCTGCGAGTGCCCTACCTCGATGTCGAGGTCGCGAACGTGTCGGCCGGGCTCTCCGATTCGTTGAAGTACCGGGACGGCACGACGAAGTGGATCCTGCGACGGGCGTTTCGCGGGCGTGTCCCTGGCACCACGGAGGTGCGCGACAAGTTGGGCTTCCCCACGCCGCTTCGCATCTGGCTGGCCCAGGATCCCGACACCGTGATGGCTCCCATCCGTAGGAGCCGCCTGATCTGCTCCACCATGGATATGGAGTACGTGGAGGACCTGCTCCAGGCGCACGTGGCGGGCAGGGCAGATAATTCCCGCCGGATTTTCGTCCTGCTCATGCTTGCACTGTGGTACGACGCGTACTTCGACAACGCCGAGGTCGATTAGTCATCGTCCGCGAGATCGTCGAGCATGCTGAACCTCTCCGCTAGATCATCGCTGGAGGACAACTGCCACGGGACGCTCACGATCATCACACCCGGGGTGAGGAGCAGTCGGGTCCTCAACCGCAAGCCCGACCGGTTGTGAAGCAGCCGTTCCCACCAGTGACCCACGACGTACTCGGGAACATAGATGGTCACCAGATCCCGGGGTCCATCCCGACGCAATCGCTGCACATAGTCGATCACGGGTCTGGTGATGTCGCGGAAGGGTGCATCGAGAACTCGCAGGGTCACCGGGATCTGCCGGCGATCCCAGTCCCGCTGTAGCTCGATCGTCAAGTCAGGATCGACGCTGACAGTGATCGCCTCGAGTGTGTCCGGCCGCGTCGCTCGGGCGAATGCCAGGGCTCGCAGCGCCGGTCGATGCAACCGCGACACGAGCACAAGGCCGTGCACCCGAGCCGGGAGCGTGGCTGCTTCCTCATCACCGACTGCGATCTCTCGACGCACGTGGTCATAGTGGCGCGATATCGCCAACATGATGACCACGAGGACGGGAATCGCTACGACGACTATCCATGCACCCCGGGAGAATTTGGTCAGAACGACGATGAGCAGGACTGCCGTCGTCATCACCAGGCCTACACCGTTGACGATACGTCCACGTTTCGCTCGTGATCTGTTATCGGTATCGCTATCGAGAACCCTGCGCCAATGGCGGATCATTCCCCACTGCGTGAGGCTGAAGGAGACGAAGACCCCCACGATGTACAGCTGGATCAGCGAGTTCAGGTCGGCCTGGAAGGCGAAGAGGAGCCCCATCGCCGCTACACCGAGCAGCACGATGCCATTGCTGAACGCGAGGCGATCCCCCCGATTGTGCATCTGCTTGGGGAGGAGACCGTCCCGGGAGAGCAGGGAGCTGAGTACGGGAAAACCGTTGAACGCGGTGTTGGCCGCGACGATGAGGATCAGCATGGTTGCTACCGCGACGAGGATGACCAGTAGGCCGACGGAGCCGAACACGGCAGCAGAGATCTGAACGATGACGGTTTGCTGAGTCTGCCCCTCGGGAAGCCCGATCAATTGGGTCGGGTCCTCGGTGATCCGAACCCCTGTGTACAACGCTAGCCAGGTGATCGACCCGAACAGGATCATGGACACGATCCCCGCGTAGAGAAGTGTCGATGCTGCATTACGTCCGGCTGGTTCCCGGAAGGAGGGCACCGCACTGGACACGGTTCCGATCCCGGTCAAAGCAGTCGTCCCCGAAGAGAAGGATCGTGCGACGAGGAAGACCAGCGCCAATGCTGTCAGTGACTCGGCCTCGACGATCTCCCAATCGGCACTGGGCGCCGTGAGTCGATCACCCATGATGACCCGGACGATCGCGGTGCCGACCACCACCAGGATGGAGAAGATGAACGCGTATGTCGGGAATGCAAGCAGCCGGCCGGAGCGGCCCCATCCTCGGAGATTGAGCAGGATGATCATCAAGACGAGACCGAGGGCCCACCACACAGGTGCAGCTGCAACCCACGGCGCAACGGAGCCTATGTTGGCAACGGCTGCCGAGACCGAAACTGCCACGGTGAGCACATAGTCGATCAGCAGTGCGCTCGCTGCGATGACACCCCAACGACGTCCGAGGTTGGTGGAGACGACCTCGTAGTCCCCACCCCCATGCGGGTATTCGCGCACATTCTGCCGGTATGCCGCGATCACCACCCCGAATACCAGAACCACGCCCAGTGCGACCCACAGCCCGTACTGCAGGGCAGCCGCTCCCCCGAGGGCGAGGACGACGAGGATCTCCTGGGTGGCGTAAGCGTTGGAGGAGATCGCGTCGGATGCGAACACCGGCATCGCCACCCGACGGCGAAGCCGAGGCTGAGCGGCCTCATCGGAGCGGAGTGCCCGCCCGAACAGGAGGCGTTTCGCAGCGTCGAGAACCGGCACGTCAGCACATGCTAGCCCCGAGTCAGGTGAGGTTCACCGTGAACGCCCACCATCGGCAGTTCACCCGGGTAGAGGTGTACCGTCCATTTCCATGCACATCGTGATCCTCGGCTGCGGGCGCGTAGGAGCCATGCTCGCAGACCGACTCGACGAGGCAGGCCATTCGGTGTCCATCATCGACCAGCAGGCACGAGCATTCCGTCGGTTGAGCCACCGATTCAGCGGCATGACGATCACCGGAGTCGGCTTCGATCGCCAGACACTCGAGGATGCGGGAATCTCAAGAGCGCATGCGTTCGCTGCCGTGAGCAGCGGGGACAACACCAACATCATCGCGGCCCGGACTGCGCGTGAGACCTACGGCGTCGAGCATGTCGTTGCCCGAATCTACGATCCACGTCGAGCCGAGGTGTATCAGCGTCTCGGCATCCCCACCGTCGCCACGGTCTCGTGGACGACCGGTCAGATCATCAGGAGGCTCCTACCCCAGGGTGGAGAGGTTGAATACCAGGATCCCAGCGGATCGCTGGTCATCGCGGAGGTCGCGTATCACGAGCATTGGATCGGCGAGACACTCCACAGCATCGAATCTCGCATCGGAGTGCGTGTCGCCTACCTGACTCGCCTGGGGAGTCCCATTGAGATGTCGGAGGATCTCGTCCTCCAGCAGGGTGACCTAATCCACGTCGTGATGTTGACGGTTCGGCGGACCCAGGTCGAGGATGCTTTGGCTGCTGCTCCCTCGAATGGGGGTGCTCGATGAAGGTCGTGATCGCCGGGGCCGGCAAGGTGGGTCGCAGCATCGCACAGGAGTTGATCGGATTCGGACACGATGTTCTCCTCATCGACCGCGACTCGCAGGCTGTGAGCCCGGGCGCCCTAGAGGGGGCATTTCTGCTCAATGCTGATGCCTGCGAGATCACCGCACTGGAAGAAGCGGAGCTTGGGGCCTGCCAGGTCGTTATCGCAGCAACCGGGGATGACAAGGTCAACCTCGTCGTTTCACTGCTGGCCAAGACCGAGTTCGGGGTGCCACGGGTCGTCGCTCGCGTCAATCATCCGAAGAACGAATGGATGTTCGATGAGACATGGGGTGTCGACGTTGCCGTCTCCACGCCCCGAATGCTGTCAGCCCTGGTAGAGGAAGCCGTCAGCGTCGGGGATCTGGTCCGGCTGTTCACCTTCCGCCAGGGACAGGCCGATCTCGTCGAGATCACCCTGGGTGCGTCATCGGGGGTCATCGGCTCCCGAGTGGGCGATGTCAGTTGGCCGACCGACGCCGCCCTCACCGCGATCGTCCGGGGAAGCCGCGTCATCGCACCCAGCTCTGACGACACCCTCGAGGCGGGGGATGAATTGATCTTCGTCTGTGCCCCCGATCAGGAGCCGAACCTGCAGCGACTGCTCTCCGACCATTAGCCGCAGCCACGGTGGCTACCGCGGTTCGGGGAGGGCTCCCCCGGGCTCCTCGTCGGTCTCAGCTGACTGGCCCGATGCCCGGCGTGAACTGAAGACAGGCCGGAGCACGCGGTAGGTCACATACGCGGCAGCCAGGAACAGGGGCCAACCCAGGATGATCCGGGCGACACCGAGAGGTCCCACCCATCCGGCGAGGTAGAGGGGTACCTGGACCACCAGGCGCAGGCCGAAGACGCCCACCCACAGCCAACTCGCGGCGGCATACGCACGTCTCAACGTCGGGTCTTTGCGCCACCTGAGCCCCTCGCCGGTGATGAACCCGATCACGACACCCAGCAGAGGCCACCGGATGAGAATCGAGACGAGGAAGGCCGTTCCATAGGCGAGGTTGATGAGAATCCCGGGTAGGAAGAAGTCCTCTGCTCTGCCGGTCCTCGACGCGACGAAGGCCGACACCGCGACACCGACGAATCCGGCGAGCACCTGCTGCAGGCTCTCTCGTCGGATGAGCCGCCACACCGTGACCAGGACCCCTGCCCCCAGTGCGAGCCACAGCGCCAGGCCGAGGTCGCTTCCGCTGACCAGGTACACCGTGACGAAGACGGCAGCGGGGACACCGGAATCGAACAGACCTCGCCACCCGCCGATGGCTCGGACCAGCAGGGTCTTCTCGACCTCGACATCGGCCTTCGTCTCATGTTCGAGGCGGTGATGAGGTGGATCCTCCGGGGGAATGCTCACGAGGTCGTCCGGGGCTGCAGGGTGTAGTCGGGGTTGTACACCCGAGGCTGCCCGTCGGGACAGGTCAGACGCCCTTCGGCGATGAGTCGACGCCCCACCTCGATACCCGGAATCATCCGTCGCCCCATCCAGATGAGGGTCAGGTGCCCGGAGCCGTCGTAGATCTCCGCCTCCAGCGACGGCGAGGTCGACTCGGGCCGAACAGCCAGGCTGCGTATCGTGCCGCACACGCGCACACGTTCCCCTCGGCTGCAACTGCTGATCGGATCCGCTCCGGCAGTCTGAGCCATATCCGTGAGGGAATCTGCTTCATGAGCATCCGGGGCCCGCCAGAGCCGCTGAGCCCACCTCGTCATGCCACCAGCCTATGCACATCCCCGGGTTACCCGCCGGCCACCTGGCAGTCGTGTCACGATTCGCACCGTGTCCGCACCCCGCACCGCCCCGTGGCGGGTACTTGTCGTCCACGGAGCGGGCTCAACGGGGGCTACGGCACAGGCATTGCTGCAACCCCTGTGGCAGGAGGCGCTGCCAGACCCGTGGACTGTGACGGCGGTGGAGGATCGCACCGGCGATGTGGAGGAGGTGGCCGAGCAGGTAGCCGTGTGGCTCCGCGGGACAGCCGGCGCGCATTCTCGCAGGATCGTGGCGGGAATCAGCCTCGGTGCGCACGCTGCCATCCTGGGTGCGATGCGGGCCGGTGACTCCGAGCCGCCCAGCTGCATCGTCGCGGCTATGCCGGCGTGGCTCGGTCCCGCGGATGGCACCGCTCGACTCACGCAGCGTGCCGGATCAGAGATAGCCGAGAAGGGGATCTCTCAGACGATCGAGCGCATCCGCAGGGAGGCCCCCATCGACCGGGAGTGGGTCATCCGCGCACTCGAGGAGGATTGGTCGCGCTACACCGATGACTCCTTGTCCGCGTCCTTGGCAACCGCGGCGCGTGGGCGTGCTCCTGATCCGAGCGAACTCCGCCAGCTGGACTTTCCCGTCCTCCTCTTGGGAATCGATGATGATCCGCTTCATCCCCGAGCAGTATCGGAATCCTGGCTGCGTCATCTCGATCAGGGACGGCTCGCCACCATCGACCCACACACTCACAGGGGCTTCGCGAGCCCCGCCGCGATCACTGCACTTGCGAGCATCGTCCCCGAGAGCCCGAACAGGTAGCTCCCCGAAGGATCAGGCTTGCTCCGGTGAGACCTCATCGGGAGGTGACTTCTCATCAGCAGGCGTTTGTCCCGATGGGTCATCCTTGGGAGGCAGTTGCAGGGGCAGCGGCTCACCGGATGCCATCGCCTCATCACCTCTGACGACGGCGATGTTGGAGAAAACCTCCGTGAGGCCAGGGTGCCCGGCCGGGGCTGCAGCGCTGCCGAGAAAGAGGCCTCGAAGGAACCAGCGAGGACCGTCCACACCAACGAAACGCGCGGGCTGCAGGGATTTGTCCGGCGCGGGGACCCGGGCACGCAGTTCGGTCCCGAAGAGACCCTCTGCCGACTCGACAAGCCCCCCTCCGTTCGTGATGGAGGTCGTGAGTTGCTTGCGCACGTCATCCCAGATGCCGGAACTGCGAGGGGCCGCGAAAGCCTGAACCTGCACTGCTGCGTCAGCCAGGATGAGGGTGACCATCGTGATCCGCTGGGTGTTCTCGTCGACCTGAACCTGCAGACTCAAGCCGGGAACGCCAGCAACGAGAAGCGAGCCCAGATCGATCCTGGACTCATGATCCTCGATCTCCGTTGCATCCCATGGGCCGGTCGTGACACCACGGGAGTTCCTCGAATCGCCCTCATCTTGACCGTCGTCGACAACCGGTGAGTCCTCGAGGACCGCATCATTCTCGATCGACTCGATACCGTCATTGGACTTCTTGCGGAAGATCACTGACTCGATCCCTCCTGGTCTGGGGTTGTCGTACCGCCATGATCCACCCGCGCTCCAACACGAGGTGATCCCACCCCCATCATGACCCGATCCCGGTCGAGCCGAGCCCGCCATCACCCCGATGACTACCGGGAAGTTCGGTCACCTCGTGAAAGCGCGCCCGTGCGACACGTTGGAAAACCAGCTGAGCGATGCGATCACCCCGTTGGAGGGAGAGAGGCTGGCGAGGATCGAGATTGATGATGATCACCTTCACCTCGCCGCGATATCCGGCATCGATGGTCCCGGGCGAGTTCACCAACGCCAATCCCATCCGGGCCGCAAGACCGCTTCGCGGATGTAGGAATCCCGCGTATCCCTCCGGAATGGCGATGGCCACCCCGGTAGCGACCGTGGTCCGTTCCCCTGGCTCGAGCACGACATCCTGCGTCGTCACCAGGTCGACACCCGCATCGCCTGGGTGCGCGTACGAGGGCGTGACCGCCACCTCGTCGAGAACCTTGATCAGCACGTCGATCACGTCGATCTGATCACCCTCCTCGTGCATGGCGTCGCTCCTTCGGCCTGTGCCTGTCCAGATCGGTATTCGCCGATGCGTCCGATCCAGCCCCTGGGACCCTATCCACCCGGCCTGCCCGGGTCGGCTGACAGTCTTGTCCCCATGGAGGACGTCCGCGGCGCCGCAGATCAACCGGATGGGCCGTATCGGGAGCGGGTGTGGCCCTCAGCGTGGGTCTGGGCCCTGTGTGGAGCCCTCGGGACGGGACTCGCCATCGCCTACGGCGCCGCCTACGGTGCCGTCATCGGCCTGATCGTCCTTGTTCCAGCAGTATCGCTTCCGCTCTGGGCCTTGATCCTGGCGTCTCCGATTCTGACCGTGTCGGATCATCGACTGACTGCGGGTAGGGCGGCGATCCCCACCACTGTCGTGGCCCGATGCGCCTGTCTGGGCCGCGAGCAGATGGAGCGTGCCTTACGGCTGCCCGACCCCAGCATCTTCACCCTGGTCCGGCCGTGGACGGTGCGCAGTGGAGTCCTCCTGCAGATCGAGGATCCGCTCGATCCACACTCCACGTGGCTGCTGTCCACTCGACATCCGCATCGACTCGCATCCGCTCTCGAACGTGATGGTGTGGATATCGTCGACCAGCCGATGCGGTAGCGTCCGGTAGGTCCAAGCCATGCGGTTCCCTGGAGGATTCATATGACGACTCCCACGCCTGAGACCGAACTTCCCGCCGACTCCAGCCAGTCGTTGCAGGACGGACCGGACGCCCCCGATAACGGAGCGGATGACGGCGGCCTGGTCGTGGGAGCGGTGGCGGGTATCGCCGCTATCGGGGTCAGTATGGCCGCCCGCCCGATACTCAACGCCGTCTACCGACAGATCACCGGTCACGAGCCGCCGAGGGCGGAGGACCCGCGGGTTTCCTTCTCCAAGGCGCTGGTGTGGACTGTCGTGTCAGCAACGACCGGAGCTGTCCTCGAACTCATCGTGCAGCGGGCGACGAGGCGGGTCTTCGTTTCTCGAGGCTAGGCGCAATCGGTGCAGATAGGCCCGCTCTTGCCCTCGTGATCCAACTGGCTTCGATGATGGACGAGAAAGCAGGACGAGCAGGTGAACTCATCTGCCTGTCGGGGCAGGACCCTGACAGTGAGGCTCTCATCAGACAGATCGGCGCCGGGCAACTCGAGGTTCTCGGCGAGTTCAGCCTCATCTACGTCGACTGTTGACGCGGCCTTGTCCGCACGTCGAGCCTTCAACTCCTCCAGGCTCTCCTCGGCAAGTTCATCATCGGTCTTACGCGGTGCGTCGTAGTCGGTGGCCATTGCCGCTCGTCCACTCCCTATCTCGTAGCAGAACTGTCTCGTCCAATTCAGGACACTGTGTCGTCAGGACACTTCGTCCGTGACAGGTGGGCGACCGAGTCGTCCACCCCTCGTCGGGCGCTCATTCTGCCTCACGCGTGCCGATCCGCAAGACCCAGCCCGGATCCCGCAGTCACGCCGGGTGAAGACGCCGATTCGAGAGGCGCTCCGGTGTCGTGCCAGGATCGTCACCGGTGACCCGGAATGGGCGCGCTACTCGATGTCTAGTGACGAGGTGACACATGGCCCGATACGCCATCGCCGACCGTGAGCCGACCATCGACCCGACAGCCTTCATCCACCCCGAGGCAGTGATCATCGGCGATGTCACCATCGGCGCTGAAGCCTCCGTGTGGCCCGGGGCAGTTCTGAGGGGTGACCATGGGCGCATCATCGTCGGGCCGGCCACCTCCATCCAAGATGGCACCGTGGTCCACTGCACAGCCGAATGGGACACGATCATCGGTGACCGGTGCGTGATCGGTCACCTCGTGCACCTTGAAGGATGCTCGATAGCCAGCGGCGCACTCATCGGTTCCGGCTCGGTCGTCCTGCATGGAGTACAGGTGGGTGCCGGTGCCCTGGTCGCGGCGCAGGCTCTGGTCGCCCCGGGCACAGTGATCCCCGATCGTCACCAGGCCCGCGGCGTGCCTGCTCGCGTCACAGACGTTCCCCCGGACCCCCAGATGATCACCTCGGCTGCGGACATCTACGTCCGCAACAGTCACTGGTATCGCAGCGAACTCCGCCGACTGGACTGATCATCGCGCACCCGGCTCAGGGTGTGTCCTCGGCGTTGAGTTCGCGTAGGCATTCCCGCAGAGGAGCATCGATGCCGGGTCCAGCGGCGATGACGAGATCCCGCTCACCATCTTGGGGCCCCGTCGGCCAGATGCTTTCGCCGTGAAGCGTCCCGATCCTCCCGCCTGCCTCCTCGACGATGAGCGCACCCGCTGCGAAATCCCACGGGTGCAGACCCTTCTCGTAGTAGGCGTCGACTAGACCTGCCGCAACCCAGCACAGATCGATAGAAGCCGCCCCGGTGCGCCTGATGTCACGCACACGAGGCAGCAAATCGGCTGCGATCTGGCCCTGACGCGCCCGTCGATCGACGGTGTACCCGAACCCCGTCGCCACGAGCGCCCTACTCAAGTCCTGCTCACCGGAGACCTTCAGACGCTCTCGCGACCCGGCCCTGATCCACCAGGCACCTCCCCCTCGGATTGCATAGGCGGTCATCTGCAACTGCGGCGCCGCGACGCACCCCACGACGCTCCTGCCCTCGACCACGGCAGCGATGCTCACAGCCCATGCCGGTATCCGGTACAGATAATTGGTCGTTCCATCGATGGGATCGACGATCCACGTGATCCCGGATCCGCCCTCGTGCCCGGTCCCCTCCTCCCCGAGCATGCCGTCATCCGGACACCGCTGGGCCAGCAGATCACGGACCATGGCTTCAGCCGCCCTGTCCATCTCCGTCACCACATCGGTCGCTGAGGTCTTCGATGATCGAGCCAATTCGGTCGGACGCTCATCGACGAGGAAGGTCGCCACCTCCTCGGCGATGCCACGACAGACGTCGAGTAACTCCTCGGCTGCGGACACCAGCACAGCCTGCCATGGCCCGCTCCCACCGACTGGATCAACTACAGTCAGCCCGGTCATGGCCTCACTGATCAGCCCCTACCGGGCCGTCTTGTCCCAGCCGGGCGCCTTGAGATTCAGCCTGTCCGCTCTCATCGCCCGACTGCCGCTGTCCATGGTCGGCCTCGGAATCGTCCTGCTCGTCAGCGCGATGCAGGGCTCCTATGCCGTTGCCGGACTTCTCACCGGTGCCTATGTCGTCGCATCAGCGATCGCAACACCCATCGGAGCTCGCTATGTCGATCGTTGGGGGCAACGACGGGTCGTCCTGATCATCCTGGCCGTGCACGTTCCCAGTCTCCTGCTTTTCGTCGCAGGTGTGCTGCTCTCCTGGCCGATCGTCCCCCTGATCGCCCTCGCCGTGGGTGCGGGAGCAACCCAGCCAGCGAGCGGATCGCTTGTGCGCGCCCGATGGATCCATGCCATGGGAGGAAGCGATCGTCTGCGCACGGCCTTCGCTTGGGAGAGCATCCTCGATGAGGTCATCTTCGTCACCGGACCACCAGTGGCCACCATCCTCGCCATAGTGGTGGCCCCCGCCGCACCGCTGATCACCGCTGCACTGCTCGTCCTGGCTGGATCACTGCTCCTCGTCTCCCATCGCCGCAGCGAGCCACCCGTGCATCTTCCGCAGGTACGGGGGCGCTCCGCGTGGCGCAATCCAGGCCTGATCGCACTGACGGTGATCATGATCGCTCTCGGCAGCGTGTTCGGGTCCCTGGAGATCGCGACCGTGGCAGTCACAGCCTCCATCGGACTGCCCGCGACTGCCGGCCTGGTACTCGCGCTGTACGCGGGTGGCTCGCTGCTCGGTGGTCTCGTCTTCGGCGCGTGGTCCCCCCGATCCATCTCGCCCTTTCGCCAGTTGTTCCTCGGCGGCCTCTTCCTCGCACTCGTGACCCTGCCGTTCCCTTTCGTGACCGGAGTCATCCCACTCAGCGTCGTGGCTGTCCTCGCCGGTTTGGCCGTTGCACCGGTTCTCATCGTCACCAACCACCTGGTGTCCTCAGTCGTGCCATCCGGCCAACTCACCGAGGGACTGGCGTGGGTCAATACGACCGGGCTCGGTGCAGGAGTCGCGCTCTCGGCCGCGGGAACGGGTGCGATCATCGATGCATTCGGGGCTCGTGCCGGGTACGTCGTCACCGCATGCGCGGGGATTGCCACCATCCTCACCGTGGTCCTCGCGGCTGGGGCTCTGCGTTCGTCGAATACCTCCTCGGGGCCGTCGTCGCTCACCCCCGATGCGGAAGCCTTCGATGATGGACCACAATAAGCGGGTGTCTTCCGGGGCGACATTCACGACGACCCGATCGAGAGGCCGAGGGAGGTCGACGTGGCGGAGTTGCGATTTCTCGGCCTGTCGCCTGACGGATCCCACCTATTGCTGGCAGACTCGCGTGGCAGGAAGCACACCGTCGGTGTCGACGCGCGCCTGATGGCGGCCATGAGGCTCGACGGCTCACCTACCGGACAACGGGAGATCGCCCTGAACAGCAGTTTCAGCCCCCGCGAGGTTCAGGCTCGCCTTCGAGCAGGGGCGACGGTCGCCGACCTGGCCGATGAATACGGTGTCGACATTGCGAGGGTCGAGCGTTTCGCTGGGCCACCCATGGCAGATCGGGCGTATGCCACTGATCAAGCCCGCGCCACCGTCGTGGCGTCCTCTGTCGGGGAGCGGAACCTGGAGACGGTCGTGAATATCGCCGTCGAGCCCGACTCCCCCGACGACATCCAATGGGATGCGTGGCTGCGCGAGGACGGACGCTGGCAGATTCTCACGTCATATCCGCTGGGCGCCCTCGACCAGGTCGCAACCTGGATCTTCGATCCCCACGATCGCACGGTGAGCGCCGATGACGACACCGCGCGCGAGATCCTCGACGGACATCAAAGACCCACATCGATCGGGCTCGTGGAGACCGTGACACCCGTTGTGGAAACACCCATTCAGCTTCCTGCCGATTCCGAGGCAGCGTCGATCGAGGAGGACCCGGCGGAGGTGTCCCGGTCACGTTCGACGAAGCGAGGCCGCCGGGCGAGCGTGCCTACCTGGGACGAAATCCTCTTCGGATCGCAGTCCACGGACAACGACTCCCCATAGTCCGTCGCACGCGTAAATCCTGCGGTTGCTCGGGACAATCCTCACACGTTGTCGCTAAACGGTAAGGGCTGCGAGGAATGATGCTCTCGCCCCGAGTTCGCAGCCGTTATCCCTCGCCGGTGATGGTTGCGGCACAGCACTTCGTAACGGACCTCGCCGCTTCCGACATCACCCACGACGACCTGATCACCTTCGGTCACCACGACGCCGTCGATGGTTCGAGCATTGTGGGTTCCTCGACGTCCACACCAGCACAAAGATGCAACCTGGAGCACCTCGACTCGATCAGCAAGCTCGATCAACCGTGCGGATCCGGGGAACAGGCGGGTCCGGAAGTCGGTGAGGATGCCGAACGCGAAAACGTCGATTCCCAGCGCATCGACGATCACCGCCAACTGGTCGATTTGATCGGCACTGTAGAACTGTGCCTCATCGCAGATCAGGTAATCGACTCGGCGGCCGAGGGATAGCTCCTCGATGAGGAGGTCATGCAGATTCAACTCCGGGGATACCTCGACAGCTGTCGACTGCAAACCCAGCCTGCTGGAGATCGTGGCGCTTCCGGCTCGATCGTGTCGGGTGAAGATCATGCCGGCGCGTCCGCGGGATGCATGATTGTGATTCGTCTGTAGTGCCAACGTCGACTTTCCGCAGTCCATCGTTCCGGAGAAGAACACCAACTCCGCCACTGTCACCGTCCTCCGCGGGCTGTTATGAGAGGGATCTCCACTTCGTCAGGGGTCAGGGACCCATGCTGGCCTCTCAACCTCGACACCCGATCATCCACCATCGCCGAACTCAGCGACCAGCGATCCTTCGCCCAGGCGATCACATCGCCGATCCTGGACCCCATATGCGGGTCCAGGTCTCCGAAGAACCCTCGAGAGACCGCTTCGCTACGGGTCAGCACCCAGGCGTGATCCCCCACCTCCGAACGCCAGTTCTCCGCTACCTCCTCAGCATGGCCGGGGCGGGTGTAGATGTATCGACAGCGAGGCTCGCCGCCGATGAGGCGAACCTGATGACGGAGCGGCGATATTCCATCGATGTCGATTCGATCATCCTCGTCGCAATCGACCATTCCGTGATCGGCCGTGACCAGGAGCAAGTCTTCGGGGCCGAGCATGGATTGAATCCGCTCAGCCAGGTAGTCCACGTGCTGCAGTTCATAGCGCCAATGATCGGAATCGACACCGTGACCGTGGCCCGTTCGATCCAGATCGGGCCAGTACACGTACGTCAGAGCACGCTGGGAATCCTCGATACTTCGCATGGTTTCTGCAAGCCGTTCACCAACGCTGTCGGCACCGCGATACCGACCGCCCCGTAGTGCTGCACGCGTCAAGCCGGAATCCTCATACGCCCTCGGTGCCACGGTCGTCACCGTCAAACCGCGGGCGACAAGGCGCTCGAACAGCGTCGGCTGGGGTTGGATGGCGATCGGTGACGGTGAGTCCTGCCAGTTCAGTGGATGCAGTAGCCCACGGTGGCCCTCCACGAGGAAACTGGCCCCGACCAGACCATGACCCCCTGGCGGTAAACCCGTCCCCAAAGTGGCCAGACCCGTCGGAGTCGTTGTCGGTACTGCCGCTTGAACTGATCGAATGGAACACGAGGCGAGGAACGGGGCCGAGTCGAGTTGGGCCTGCAGCGCATGTAGGCCCAGGCCATCGATGAGCAGGATGACGATGTGCCGGTACCCCTCACCGATCCCGAGCAGATCCCAGAATCCGGGAACCCCGAGCCCCGCGGCGGCCGACGGGATCACATGGGCGAGGTTGGCCTCTGCGTACGACGGCTCGACGGGTTGCACCATCTCTAGCGCAGGCGGGCTGCCGTGGCTTCGGACAAGGCTGCGGCGAACGCGAGCGCCTGGGTAACCACCTCGGGTCCATCCGCTGCCTCCGAGACCCTCAGCGAGAGATCGTCATTGCTGGCTGCACCGGTGTAGCCGTGGTCTGCTTCACACGCGGGATCCGAGCACCCTGCCGGCTCAAGATCGATGCGACTGACCGCACCCCAGCCGATGGTGAGAAGGACCTCTCTCGTCGGACCACCGACTCGATGCGTGGCCGGATTGACCACGACACGCGTCACCACCACAGAATCGACCCGCTCGAGGCGGACCGCCTCGGTCGAGGCCGTCGCGTAGGGATGGGGACAGGATTCGTCAGGACCGTGCTCGTCAGTGTGCCCGACGATCAGGCGAGTCGGCGTCAACGCCAGCACCGTGACATGTCGTCGGAGCTGGTCACGGTCGAAGGCTGCTTCGTGGTGGACGACATAGGAGATCAGAGACTCGGCGACGATCGCCGTGTCGAGGGCATCGGCAACGAGGTCAGGGTAGTAGCCACTGCGCTCGATGTCGGTCCGCAACTGCGACCGGAGGGTGTCGCTCATGGCGACCATCCTGTCATCCTGGCCAGCCCGGTCATGGCACCGGTGGCGCAGCGCCAGGATCGATCACGCCAGGATCGATCACGCCGGGCCCGGGCGTGCCGTAATCCACGACGGGGCCCCCTGATAGGGCAGGATCGTGCTGGTCGACTATTCAGACCTGAGCGCCCCGAGAGCCCGACCCGAGGAGAGTAGATCCAGATGCCACGCACGAAAGCATCGAGCGGATCCGACGGTGCCGATCGGATCATCGATGTCGATGTCGATGCGGAGATGCGCAATTCATTCCTCGAGTACGCCTACTCGGTGATCTATTCCCGTGCGCTGCCTGATGCCCGAGACGGGCTGAAGCCCGTCCAACGTCGCATCTTGTTCCAGATGGGCCAGATGGGACTGCGCCCGGACCGTGGGCACGTCAAGAGTGCCCGCGTGGTCGGCGAGGTCATGGGTCGACTTCACCCGCACGGAGACAGTGCAATCTACGACGCACTGGTGCGGATGGCCCAACCGTTCACACTCCGGCTGCCCTTCGTGGATGGGCACGGGAATTTCGGCTCACCCGATGACGGCCCGGCAGCCATGCGCTACACCGAATGCCGGCTGGCGGCCGCAGCAATGCCCATGATCGCCGACATCGACGAGGATGTCGTGGACTTCACCGCCAACTACGATGGTCGTGAGCTCGAACCCACCGTGCTCCCTGCCGAGATCCCCTCCCTCCTGGTCAATGGCGCAACCGGCATCGCGGTGGGCATGGCGACTTCGATACCACCCCACAACCTCGGCGAGGTGCTGGCCGCCTGCCGCCATCTGGTGCTCAACCCGACGGTAGATGACGAGGATCTCCTCCGGTTCATCCCCGGCCCTGACCTTCCCGGTGGCGGCTCCATCATCGGCCTGGACGGTGTACGCGAGGGCTATCTCACCGGCAAAGGCACATTCAAAGTGCGGGGCACAGCGCGGATCGAGCAGGTGTCCCCGCGTCGACGTGGCATCGTGGTCAGTGAACTTCCTCCCACTGTGGGCCCAGAGCGACTCATCGAACGGATCAAGGATCTCGTCTCGTCGAAGAAACTGGTCGGCATCTCCGACATCGTCGACCTGACCGACGGCGATTCCGGCCTTCGCCTGGTGATCGAGATCAAGAGCACCATGAATCCCGAGGCTGTCCTCGCCGAGTTGTACCGCTCCACACCGCTGGAGGACAGCGGGAGCATCAACTGCGTTGCCCTCGTCGATGGGCAGCCCCGGACTCTCACGCTCCGGGAGTGCCTTCAGGTGTATGTCGATCATCGACTGGAAGTCGTCCGTCGGCGCAGTCACTTTCGTAGAGAGCGAGCACGCCACCGTCTCCATCTGGTCGAGGGACTGCTGATCGCCATCCTCGATATCGATGAGGTCATCGCCGTCATCAGATCCAGCGACGACACGGCAGCAGCACGCGAGCGACTCATCTCAGTTTTCGACCTCAGCGAGGAGCAGGCTCAGTACATCCTCGACATGCCGTTGCGGCGATTGACGAAGTTCTCTCGCATCGAGTTGGAAGCAGAACGCGACGAATTGACTGCAACGATCGAATCCTTGACCGCACTGCTGAACGACGACGGGGCTTTGAGGTCGCAGGTGGCTGACGAGATGCGCGAAGTCTCAGATGCACATGCGACTCCGCGGCGCACGATCCTGCTGGAATCCGCAGGTGTCCCGACTGCTGCGGCTGCGACTCTCGAAGTCGTCGACGAGCCATGCCGGATCCTGCTCTCGAGTACGGGCTTGATCGCGCGCACACCATCACTGACTTTCACCGGGGCGCCCGACAGAACCAGTCACGATCTGGTGGTGAGCACCTGCCAGACGACGACCCGCGGCACGCTGGCCCTGATCACTTCACGTGGACGAGCAGTGCGCCTCGACGCCGTTGACATCCCCGGATTACCCGACTCCATCCATCAGCCATCCCTTGCCGGTGGTGCGCCCCTCGGGGCCCTTGTGGACCTCGACGCGCACGAGCAGGCCCTCGCTATCTGTTCGATCGATGACCCGATCCCGCTCCTGCTCGCGACGAGTCAGGGTGTAGTGAAGCGGACTGTCATCGATGCACCGACATCTCGCACCGCGTGGGACCTCATCTCCCTTCGCGAGGGCGACAGTGTCGTGGCCGCCGTCGCGGCACCGGATCGGTCCACGGTCGTACTGATATCCACGGCGGGGCAAGCCTTGAGATTCCCGGCGGATGCGATTCGCCCGCAGGGACGCTCGGCTGCCGGAATGGCCGGGATTCGCCTGACCGAGGGTTCCCTCCTCTACGCGACCGCGATCGACCAGGTCGACGACGCCTGCGTGATCGCGACGATCGCAGGTTCATCAGCGCATCTGCCCGGGACCACACCCGGCTCCTTGAAAATCACGCCACTGGACGAGGTTCCGGTGAAGGGCCGTGGGACCCAGGGCGTACGCATTCACAGATTCCTCAAGGGTGAGGACTGTCTCGTCATGGCCTACGCCGGCCCCGGCCCCGTCATGGCAGCATCCTCATCGGGGATGCCGCTCGACCTGCCCGATGCCACCGGTCGTCGAGATGCCTCCGGGCACGCCCTGTCATCGCCCATAGCCGCACTCGCCGGGCCCACTCAGTGATCGGCAGCGCTGACCGGACCCCCCGGTGCAGCGAGGCAGCAGCGCATCATCCGCTCGCCGGCACAGCTCCCGTCACGCAGCGTTGGTGGCTGGTCGAATCCCGCGACACCTGGGGGGCGCGTCCCATTCGCGATGCCGATGAGGAGTGGTTGCGAGTGTGGTCTGCATGGGATCCGAGCGAAGCACGTGTACTCCTCGTCAGACCTCATGGACGCCTCACACCACAGGACCAGCGCAGGATCTGGACATTCCGCCCCGGGTCCCAGCACGTACTCCGTTGCTCGCTGCCCTGGGGCGCAGATCCGGGCATCGAGGAGCCCGGTATCTCCCACGATGATCTCCAGACTGCCCCGCACATGTGGAGCGAGAGCAGCGACCATCCACGTGTCGTGGTCTGCACCAATGGCCGCCGTGACCTGTGCTGTGCCGAACGGGGGCGTGCACTGCTGGACGGGCTCCCACCGCAGATTGCTGACCTGGCATGGGAATGCACCCACCTCGGCGGTCATCGATTCTCTCCGACCGCACTGGTCATCCCGGCCGGTCTCATCTTCGGCCGCCTGTCCGTTGCTGACGTCACGGCGATGATCGAGCGGAATGCCATGGATCTCGACACGGTGCGTGGACGGTCTGATCTCCAGTCGCCACAGCAGGTCGCCGAGCTGTCGATCCGACGGAAACTCGAGCTGCGGTCGATGGCCGAACCGCTCGAGGTGTCACCCGCAGAGGGTTCTGACCGTGAGGTGTCCGTAACCGTGCGGTATCGAGATCACGACCACCCGGTTGTGCTCCGGCGGGTCGACCTACCGGGTGTACCTGTGTCCTGCGGACGCGAGGCCGAGCCGGTGTCGACCTGGGTGACCGTCTGACACTCCTCCGACTACTGGGCGGTGCCGATGGAGAGCGCCTCGTGCCGGTCATGGATGGTGGTGCGCTCCCGTGATCTGGAGGCACCGAGCTGGCGTTCTGCGGCGTCGATCCTTCGCCATCCCGCCACGTCGACGTGAGCGGTCTGAAGCACCGTGATCACGTCATCGTCCCGCACTCGCCGGGGAAGCATCCCTGCTGCGAGATCGGCGATGAGCGCATCCACTGTCTGGACCGCATCCTTCTTGTTCGTCCCGATGATCCCGCTGGGGCCACGCTTGATCCAGCCTGCCGTATACAGCCCGGCAACCGGGGTGCCCTGGTCGGTGACCCTGCCGGAGTCGTTGGGGATGATTCCTCGCTCGGCGTCGAAGGGGACATCGTGCAGCGCGGTTCCTCGATACCCCACACTGCGGATGACGACATCGACATCGAGCACCTCCATCTCACCTGTCCCCTCGACTGAACCCTCATCGGTCAATCGGGTGCGCTCCACAGTGAGGGTGTCGATCCCCGACCCATCGCCCTCGATGCTCACCGGCCGCGCGAAGAACCGGACATGGAGCGTGCGGTTGCGCCCATCGGGGCCTCGCTTCGACCACTCCTCGACCACGGTCATATTGCGGGCAGCAACCTTGCTCTCGGACAACAGTTGTTCGCTCGAGGGCCCGAGCACCAGATCGGCGGGGTCCACACGCACTTCGGTGTCGTGCAGTTCGCCGAGTTCGCGGAGTTCCTTGGTCGTCCATGCCGCCTCTGCCGGCCCGCGCCTGCCGATGAGATGAATCTGTTCGATTCCCGAACCGTCCAGGGCCGCAAGAACGTGTTCGGGCATGTCGGTGTGTTCGAGTTCAGCACGCGTTTTCGCCAGAACCCGCGCGACATCGACCGCCACGTTTCCGACCCCCAGAATCGCCACACTTCGAGCTTCGGACAACAAGGCCACAAAGGCATCGGGGTCGGTGTCCGGATGACCGGTGTACCAGCGGACGAACTCGGTCGCAGAGATGCTGCCCGGAGTGTCCTCACCCGGGATGCCGAGGGGACGATCGGTGGCAGCGCCGTAGGTCAAGATCACCGCGTCGTACAGGGAGCGCAGGGTGTTCAGGCGGATACGGCCCTCCCCGTCACCGATCTCCACGCCGCCGAAGAAGCGCAGCCCGGGATTATCCAGCGATCGATCCAGGGTGTCGCGGACGGATCGGATCGACAGGTGATCGGGAGCCACCCCGTAGCGGACGAGACCGAACGGCGTCGGTACCCGGTCGAAGAGATCGACTCGAGGATTCGAAAGCTCCGCGCGGCCGAATATGGACTCCGCCGCGTACAGCCCGGCGGGCCCGGCTCCGATGATCGCAATGCGGAGGTCGTCTGGTGCAGCCTGCACGTGGACACCGCCTTTCACACGTCGATGCGACTCCGCTCGACTCCGTGCGCCGAGCCTACGATGAAGTCGCGGCGTGGTCCCACGTCACTCCCCATCAGCAGGTCGAAGACCCCTGAGGCGACCTCGGCATCCGATACACCGATTCTGCGCAGCGACCGGCTGCCCTTCGCCATCGTGGTTTCGCGCAGTTGGGTCGCGTCCATCTCGCCTAGGCCCTTGTAGCGCTGAATGGGGTCGCGCCACCGGGCACCCTTCTTGGTGAGATCCGCCGTCACCTTGCGCATCTCATCATCGGAATAGGTGTAGCGCACCTCACTGGACCGACGTCCCTGTCCAGGGATCTCGATTCTGTGGAGGGGGGGAACTGCGGCGAACACGCGTCCCTTCTCCAGCAGCGGTGTCAGGTACCGGTGCATCAGGGTCAACAGCAGCGTTCGGATATGCGCTCCATCGACGTCAGCGTCGGTCATGATGATCACCTTGCCGTAGCGAACAGCGTCCAGATCGAACGTGCGACCTGAACCTCCACCTATCACCTGGATGATCGAGGCGCATTCGGCATTCTTGAGCATGTCGGCCAGCGAGGCTTTCTGGACGTTGAGGATCTTGCCTCGGATGGGCAACAACGCCTGGAACTCCGAGTCACGCGCCAGTTTGGCAGTCCCGAGTGCGCTATCCCCCTCGACGATGAACAACTCCGTGCGCTCGATGTCATCGCTTCGACAGTCCACGAGCTTGGCGGGCAAGGATGACGACTCCAACGCCGTCTTGCGTCTTTGAGTATCACGATGTGTCCGGGCTGCGACCCGTGCCCGCATCGCATTCGTCGTCTTCTCCAGCAATGCGCGAGCGTTGGCCTTCTCTCCCCGAGGTGGTGAAGTGAGCCACTCGGTCAACTTCCGTGAGACCACGTGGGACACGATCCGGCTTGCTGCCGGAGTACCGAGGGTCTCCTTGGTCTGTCCTTCGAACTGCGGCTCGGGCACGCGGATGGCGACTACCCCGGTCAATCCCTCCAGGGCATCTTCTTTCGTGATCGCCGGCTCGCTGGCGCGCAGGATTCGAGTGGCCCTCGCCTGCTCGTTGAGCACCTTGACCAGGGCCCTCTCGAAGCCGGCGATATGGGTTCCCCCCTTGGGCGTGGAGATGAC
This sequence comes from Actinomycetes bacterium, assembly GCA_965657825.1. Lineage (GTDB taxonomy): Bacteria > Actinomycetota > Actinomycetes > S36-B12 > S36-B12 > M55B157. The sequence continues at coordinate 25,784 of CBFHQG010000022.1, forward strand.
GTTCACGAATGACCTGAGATCGGTCTCGTACCCATTCCCCCAGCGCAGCGCGATATCGACCTTCACCTCTCGCTCGACATCGGAGGAGTCCAAGTGTCCCTGCGCATCGAGCACCGGAACGGTCTCGGTGAAGTTCCCCTCGCCGGTGAGATGGATGACTCCTGTCACCGGGTCATCGGCAGCCAGCAGCGACACGTACTCGACTACGCCGCCGCGGTGCTCGAACTCCTCGGATCCACCGCCGGTGCGATCATCACGCAGCACCACCTTCAGTCCTGGGACGAGGAACGAGGTCTGGATGAGCCTCTGGCGCACCGCCTCGAGGTCGTAGTCCGCATCCTTGGTGAACACCTGCGGATCGGCCCACCAGCGGATCGTCGTCCCTGTCCGGGTGCGGGAGACCTTGCCGGTCACCGTCAGACCCGATTTTCGGGTGAAGGAGGCATCGGGGCCAAGGCCGTCGAAGGATCCCGGTAAGCCACGTCGGAAGGACATCGAATGCGTCTTCCCACCCCGGTCGACCTCGACGTCCATTCTCGCCGAGAGGGCGTTGACCACTGAGGCCCCGACCCCGTGGAGACCACCCGAGACCGCGTACGACGAACCCCCGAACTTGCCTCCCGCATGCAGTTTGGTCATGACGACCTCGACCCCGGAGAGTTTCGTCTTGGGTTCGATATCGACGGGAATACCCCTGCCATCATCGGTGACCTCGACCGAGGAGTCAGCGTGGATGGTCACGGAGATCTTCTTGCACCATCCGCCCATCGCCTCATCGACGGCGTTGTCGACGATCTCCCACAGGCAGTGCATGAGCCCTCGGCCGTCATTGGAGCCGATGTACATGCCCGGCCGCTTCCGCACAGCCTCCAGACCCTCGAGAACGGCAAGGTCGCGGGCGCTGTAATCACCCGAGGGTGCCTGGTTTCGGCTGACCTGTTTACGGGGGCTCATGTAGGTGTCCTCATCGCCCCGACAGGCTATCCCGGGAGTGGCTGTGACGAGGATCACCGCCACGCCGAGGGTGTCGGGCGTCGGTGCGCGGGAATGTCTGAGGGGTGTGACAATGTTGGAGCAGGTGGTACCCGACAGTCGGGCCCACGATGTGAGGGAGGATCACGATGCCGACACTGGCCGCTGACAGCGCCCTGGACACCACCGATCGCTGCGATCGTTGCGGTGCGCAGGCCTTCGTCCGTGTCGTACTCCCCGGCGGTGGGGATCTCCTCTTCTGTGGGCACCACTGGAACCGCCATGGCGAGACGCTGCGTTCCCAGGCGGTCGACATCACCGACGAGACCCACCGCATCTCCGAAGACGCGCAGGTCACCGGCTCCTGATCACGGCCGATTCCCTGCGCGCCCTGGCTCAGTCCAGGTAATCGCGCAGGACCTGCGAACGGCTGGGGTGGCGGAGCTTGGACATCGTCTTGCTTTCAATCTGACGGATGCGCTCACGCGTCACGCCATAGACCTTGCCGATCTCGTCGAGAGTCTTCGGTTGGCCGTCGGTCAACCCGAAGCGCATCCGCACGACCCCTGCCTCGCGGTCGGAGAGAGTGTCCAGGACTGACTCCAGCTGCTCTTGAAGCAGGGTGAAGGAGACCGCATCACTGGGCACGATCGCCTCGGAGTCCTCGATCAGATCCCCGAACTCGCTATCGCCATCCTCACCGAGCGGCGTGTGCAACGAGATGGGTTCACGGCCGTACTTTTGGACCTCGACCACCTTCTCAGGAGTCATGTCGAGTTCGGCGGCGAGCTCTTCGGGTGTGGGCTCGCGACCGAGGTCCTGCAGCATCTGCCGCTGTACACGGGCGAGCTTGTTGATGACCTCGACCATGTGGACCGGGATGCGAATCGTGCGCGCCTGATCGGCCATGGCCCTGGTGATCGCCTGCCTGATCCACCAGGTGGCGTAGGTCGAGAACTTGTAACCCTTCGTGTAATCGAACTTCTCCACCGCGCGGATCAGGCCCAGGTTGCCTTCCTGGATCAGGTCCAAGAACAGCATTCCGCGACCGGTATAGCGTTTCGCGAGGGAGACGACCAACCGCAGATTCGCCTCGAGGAGATGATTCTTCGCTCGACGGCCGTCCTCGGCGATCCATTCCAGGTCCGACTTCAACCGAACCGCGATTTTCTTGCCGGAGTTCAGTTTCTCCTCAGCGAAAAGGCCCGCCTCGATGCGCTTGGCGAGTTCGACCTCCTGCTCGGCATTCAGCAGTGGGACCTTGCCGATCTGCTTGAGGTAATCCTTGACCGGATCCGCAGTTGCCCCCGCCTGGGTTACCTGCTGGACGGGCTCGTCGGTGTCATCCACGTCGGAGAGGACGATCTCCTCCCCTGGCCCGGTCGTCTTCTCCTCATCGGTGTCCAAGGCCGCTAGGTCTTCGGCGAGATCAGCCTCCAGCTCTGCTTCCAGCCCGGCGGCTTCCTTCAGGTCGACATCTTCTCCGGCTACCTTGGTGGCGTCACCCTCCGCTTTGGTCCCCGCAGTAGCCGCCCTCCCGGACTTCGCCTGCCCTGAAGCCGAGGCCGCTGCCTTCTTCGCCGGAGCCGCTGCCTTCTTGGCAGGCGCG
>CBFHQG010000023.1:0-26581 GCA_965657825.1 Actinomycetes bacterium
CGGCGCGGGCAGCTCGACGGCGCTCTGCGCGCGAGGCATCCGGGCCGAGAGCCGCGACGGCTTCGTCCGGATCACCGGCCACCACCGACTCGGTCTCGTGCATCACGCCACCCTCGGCCGTCGGAGCCGAATACTCCAACTCGGTCGGTCGCGACGGCCCGAGCCCCTTGGCGGTGACCTTCGGCGTCGCAGGCTCCGCACGGACCGCGGCTGCGATCGCGGCACCAGCAGAGGACTGCGTCGCATCGGTGAGGCCCTCGGTCGCCTCAGTGCTGGCAGGAGCGACCTGCACCTCGACGTTGAACAGGAACCCGACGGTCTCCTCCTTGATGGCATCCATCATCGCGGTGAACAACTCATAGCCCTCACGCTGATACTCGATCAGCGGATCGCGCTGAGCCATCGCGCGCAACCCGATGCCATCACGCAGGTAGTCCATCTCATACAGATGCTCACGCCACTTACGGTCGAGGACCGACAGGATTACCCGCCGCTCCAACTCGCGCATGACCTCCTCGCCGACTGCCTCCTCGCGACGGTCATAGGCAGCTTGAGCGTCAGCCGAGAGTTCCGCCGCCAGGTAGTCGCTGGTCAGCCCGGCCCGACCGGCACCCGAGGCGTCTTCGAGCTCCTCGATGCTCACGGTGACGGGATACAACTGGTGCAGCGCAGTCCACAGCGTGTCGAGATCCCATTCCTCGGGGTAGCCCTCGGAGGTAGCGGCCCGGACGTATCCGGTGACCGTCTCGTCGAGGAAGGTGCGCACCTGCTCCTCGATGTCCTCGCCCTCCAGAACCCGACGGCGCTCGTCGTAGATCACCAGGCGCTGGCGATTGAGTACGTCGTCGTACTTCAGCACGTCCTTGCGGATCTCGAAGTTCTGCGCCTCGACCTGGCCCTGCGCACTCTTGATGGCGTTGCTGACCATCTTCGCCTCGATCGGCACGTCGTCGGGGACGTTGAAGCGGCGCAGGAACGCATCGACCATGTCGGACTTGAACAGCCGCATGAGGTCGTCTTCGAGCGACAGGTAGAACCGCGTCTCGCCCGGATCTCCCTGGCGACCAGAGCGACCACGCAACTGGTTGTCGATACGGCGCGACTCATGGCGTTCGGTACCGAGGACATACAGACCCCCGAGTTCGGTGACCTCCTCGTGCTCAGTCGCCACGGCCTCCTGCGCCCGCTCGAGGGCCTGCGGCCACGCCGCCTCGTAACCCTCAGGGTCCTCCACGGGATCGAGTCCCTGGCGCTCCAGCTCCTGCGCGGCCATGAATTCCGGGTTTCCGCCCAGCATGATGTCGGTGCCACGACCGGCCATGTTCGTCGCCACCGTGACCGCGCTCTTGCGACCCGCCTCGGCGACGATCTGCGCCTCACGCTCATTGTTCTTCGCGTTGAGAACCTCGTGGCGAATCCCGCGCTTCTTCAACTCATTGGAGATGATCTCGCTCTTCTCCACACTCGTTGTGCCGACGAGGATCGGCTGGCCCTCGGCGTGACGTTCCTCGATGTCGTCGGAGACAGCGGCGTACTTCGCGGCCGCGGTGCGGTAGACCAGATCGGATTCATCCAGCCGCACCATCGGCTTATTGGTCGGGATCGGAACCACACCGAGGTTGTAGATCTGTGAGAACTCATTCGCCTCGGTCATCGCCGTTCCGGTCATGCCCGACAACGTGCTGTAGAGCCGGAAGTAGTTCTGCAGCGTGATCGTGGCGAGGGTCTGGTTCTCCGCCTTGATCTCCACACCCTCCTTGGCCTCGATGGCCTGGTGCAGACCCTCGTTGTATCGGCGGCCCTTGAGCAGACGTCCGGTGTGTTCATCGACGATGAGGATCTCGCCGTCGATGATGACGTAGTCGCGGTCGCGCTTGAACAACTCCTTGGCCTTGACCGCGTTGTTCAAGAATCCGACCAGCGGCGTATTGACCGTGTCGTAGAGATTGTCGATCCCGAGCTGGTCTTCGACCTTGTCGATGCTGCTCTCATGCACACCGATGGTGCGCTTCTTCTCGTCAACCTCGTAGTCCTCATCGATCTTCAGCATCGCGGCGATCCGCGCGAACTCCGCGTACCACTTCGTGGGCTGGTCGGCAGGGCCGGAGATGATCAGCGGCGTACGTGCCTCATCGATGAGAATGGAGTCGACCTCGTCGACGACGGCGAAATTGTGGCCCCGCTGGACCATCTCGTCCTTCGTCCACGCCATGTTGTCGCGCAGATAATCGAAGCCGAACTCATTGTTCGTGCCGTACGTGATGTCGGCGGCGTAGGCGACCCGTCGCTCCGCGGGGTTCATGTGGGCGAGGATCACCCCGACCTCGAGGCCGAGGAATCGGTGGATACGACCCATCCATTCGGCATCACGTTCGGCGAGGTAGTCGTTGACCGTGACGACGTGGACGCCTTTGCCGCTCAGCGCGTTCAGGTAGGCCGGGAGAGTCGAGACCAGGGTCTTGCCCTCACCGGTCTTCATCTCCGCGATGTTGCCGAGGTGCAGGGCTGCGCCACCCATGATCTGCACGTCGTAGTGGCGTTGACCCAGGGTTCGGCGCGATGCCTCGCGGACGGTCGCGAAGGCCTCGGGGAGCAGATCGTCGAGGCTCTCGCCGTCGGCGATGCGGTGGCGGTAGGTCTCGGTGAGACCGCGCAGCTCCTCGTCGCTCATGTCGACGAAGTCATCCTCGATGGCGTTCACCTGCGCGGAGATGCTCTCCAGGGTGCGGAGGATCTTGCCTTCACCGGCGCGCAGCAACCTGTCCAGTAATCCCACCCGGCCATGGTAGTCACGAGGGCTAGCCGGTGTCCCTAGGCGGTCGGCTGGGAGATCTCCAACAGGCCCGCACGGGCGGCCCGGACCACCGCCTCGGTCCGGGTGCGCGCATCGAGCTTCTCGTGCACCCGCCGCACGTGGTTGCGCACCGTGTTCTCGCTGATGAACAGCTCCGCGGCGATCGCCCGGTTGCCCAGCCCCCGCCCCATCAACTCCAGGACCTGCCGCTCGCGACGGGTGAAGTCGATCAGGGTCCCCGACTGCGCGGAATCCTCCACCGTCAGCCCCGGGGCCAGGGTCACCCGACCGGCCAGACTCGACCGGATCGCGCCAGCGAGATCATCGGCGGAGATACCAGCCTCGACGATGGCGGCCACCCCCCAGCCAAGAGCGGCGGACACGTCGATGCGCGTGCCTGGGGTGGCCAGCATCAACATCAGCCGCATGTGGGGGCGGCGCTCGGCGAGGGCTGCGAGCCCGGCGAAGGGCGCCGAGTCGAGGTCGGTCGAGCACAGGCACAGGCACGGTGGTGCATCCTCGGCACCCGGTGCGATCGCTGTGGCGATCTCGGTGAGGGATGCCACACCGACGACCGGGTCGCATTCGGGCAGCTGGGTGACAGCCGCGATGATCCCGGCCCGAAACAGCGGGAGGGGATGAGCGACGACGGTGAAGGTCACCGCGATACGGGGGGATTGATCATGCGTGATCGACGTCGAGGCGGATGAGCCCGTAGTCGTAGCCCCTGCGTCGATAGACGACGGCTGGTTCCTGGGTCGCGGCATCGACGAACATGAAGAAGTCGTGATCGACCGCCTCCATCGCGTCGAGGGCCTCCTCGACGCTCATCGGGTTCGCCGTGTGCGTCTTCTCTCGGACCACGACGGGGCCGTCAGCGAACACCACGTCAGGCCCGGATGCCACGTCCTCGCCGAGCGATTCCTCGACCGAAGCGGGAGCCTGCTGCTCCAACGGGGGAACCGGGATCTCCTTGGCCGCACGGCGATACTGAGCGTGTTTACGGTCAGCCTCGCGACGCAACCTCTGCTCGATGCGGTCCACCGCACGATCGAGTGCCGTCAGGTCGTGATCGGCCGCGGCCTCGGCACGCACGATGTGCCCATTCCCTCGGCAGGTGAACTCCACCTTGAAAGCACGATCGGAGTTACGCGGGTTGTGCTCATGGGTGATCTCGACGTCCACCCGCTGCAGGGGGATACCGAAGCGATCCAATTTGGTCGCCGCCTCAGCGGCGTGTTCGCGAAAACGATCGGTCAGATCAGTGTGGCGTCCGTGGACTACGACCTCGGTGGTGGACGTCCCCATGGTGGTCATCGTCAACTCCCTTCATCGAGGCACTACTCGTTCTCCCACGCTAGCCCAACCAGGGGGTACCCAGTAGGGACGTTCGTCAGTTCCCCCCGAGGTGGCAGCGATCACCGCTGCACCCCGAAAGCACTCGGAGGGGACGACCTCGAGGAGAGCACGGACCGCCTCCCGCAGGGTCGCCCCGGTGGTGAGCACATCATCAGCGACGATCCAGTCGTACCGAGCGGGATCACCGGGCAGGGCCAGGTCACGCACCCGCATCGACTCGACCACATTGAGGGCGCGGTCCCGCGCGCCGAGTTGCCGCTGATCTCGGACCGCACGCACCTGCTCGAGGCCGGGTGTATACACAAGGAGGGAGCCGCTTCGCTGCATCCGCGACACGGTGCGCTGCACCACCCGGCCCCAGATGTCCTCCCCGCGGGTCCACCGCGCCCGGAGCGAGGGCGGGATGGGCACGATGGCGCGCGGCCGGGCCTCGACGTCCGGCGGGGCGAGGACCGGATGCTCCAGACAGGCCTGCAGTCGCAGCGATAGAGGGGTGACCAGGCAGCGTCCGGCTCCGGACTTGTATCCGCGCACCACACTGCCCAGCGCACCGTCGAGCCATCCCGCCGCGACCACCGGATGCTCCACCCGATCGACCATGAAGGGTGCCTGCTCCAGCCCAAGGGCACAGAAGGAGCACAGGGTCCGCCCGGGCCGACCGCACCCCACGCAGTCGCGGGGGGCCACCAGGTCCACCAGGTCGGCCACGATCTGCCCCAGGCCCTTCTCCATGGCCAGGGATGCTGCGCACCACGGGCGCTCCTCGGCGCGCTCGGCGCGCCCCCTGTGGAAGACGGCGATACAGTGGAGACCTGAACGACCCGCCGCCGGGCCATCGAAGCCTCGTGACGTTCGCCGTGTGGGGTCAGCCGACCACGGTCGGCACGCCACCCCATCCGCACCCGATCGAAAGCTAGTCGATCACCACGAGAATCCCGGAGCGCCCATCACTATGAACGATGCCCGCCTGAACGACGCCAGCTCGAACGACTACAGCCTGAAGAGCGATTACAAGGTGGCCGACCTGTCGCTGGCCGACCTCGGTCGCGACGAGATCCGCCTCGCCGAGCACGAGATGCCCGGCTTGATGGCGATGCGCAGTGAGTTCGGCGCAACCCAGCCGCTGCGTGGAGCGCGCATCACCGGCTCCCTGCACATGACAGTGCAGACCGCGGTTCTCATCGAGACCCTCGTGGCGCTTGGTGCCGAGGTGCGCTGGGCCTCCTGCAACATCTTCTCCACCCAGGACGCTGCGGCCGCGGCCGTCGTCGTCGGCCCTGACGGCACCGTGGATGACCCCAGGGGTGTGCCCGTCTACGCGTGGAAGGGCGAGACGCTGGAGGAGTACTGGTGGTGCACCGAGCAGGTGCTCACCTGGCCAGACGGCGCCGGGCCCAACATGATCCTCGACGACGGTGGCGATGCGACGCTGCTGGTCCACAAGGGCGTGCAGTTCGAAGCTGCCGGCGCCGTGCCCTCGACCGACGAGAGCGACTCCGAGGAGTACCGCGTCGTCCTGCACACACTGCGCGAATCATTGGCCAATGACCCCACCCGCTTCACCCGGATCGCCGCCGACATCAAGGGCGTGACGGAGGAGACGACGACCGGTGTGCACCGCCTCTACGAGATGATGCGCGATGGCAGCCTGCTGTTCCCCGCCATCAACGTCAACGACGCGGTCACCAAGAGCAAGTTCGACAACAAGTACGGCTGCCGCCACTCCCTCATCGACGGCATCAACCGGGCCACCGACACCCTCATCGGCGGCAAGGTCGCCGTGGTGTGCGGCTACGGCGACGTCGGCAAGGGCAGCGCTGATTCGCTTCGCGGCCAGGGTGCGCGGGTCATCGTCACCGAGGTCGATCCGATCTGCGCGCTGCAGGCGGCGATGGATGGCTACCAGGTCGCCCGCCTCGAGGACGTCCTGGACACCGCCGACATCTTCATCACCGCCACCGGTTGCTACGACGTCATCACCGCCGAGCACATGGCCGGGATGAAGCACCAGGCGATCGTCGGCAATATCGGCCACTTCGACAATGAGATCGATATGGCCGGTCTCGCCGCGCTGCCCGGAGTGCAGCGCAAGGTCATCAAGCCTCAGGTCGACGAATGGACCTTCCCCGACGGGCACTCGATCATCGTGCTGTCCGAGGGACGCCTGCTCAACCTCGGGAATGCGACCGGGCACCCGTCGTTCGTGATGAGCAACTCCTTCACCAACCAGGTGCTGGCCCAGATCGAGTTGTACACCCGCACCGAGGACTACCCGCTGGGTGTCTACGTGCTTCCCAAGCACCTCGACGAGAAGGTCGCTCGACTGCACCTCGACGCCCTGGGTGTCCGCCTCACCGAACTGCGCAAGGACCAGGCGGAGTACCTCGGTGTCGACGTGGCCGGCCCGTACAAGCCCGACCACTACCGCTACTGAGCCACACAGCACATCGGCTCACCCCCGTCACGTAACGTGGCGGGGGTGAGCACACCCACCACCCTCGACCCGGCCGCGTATCCCGGCTGCCCGATCACCGTCGAGCAGGCCTTGGCCCGTGGTCGGGTGCTGACCCGGCCCCGATGGGGTCTTCCCGATATCGCCTACACCCTCGGTGGTGCGATCGTCTTCAGCATCGTCGGGGTGATTCTCGCTCTCATCGCCCAGGAGATCCTCGGGTTCGGCCTGGCCTGGTCGCTCATCATCGGCCTGATCACCCCCTGGATCGCACTGGCCGGCTGGCCGCTGCTCGTGACGACCTGGCGGGGCAACGGCCCCCGTATCGATCTGGGCCTGCGGCTGACGTGGTCCGATGCCGGATGGGGGGCCCTCGGGGGTCTCGTGGCGCTGATGGCCTCGGGTGTCGTGGCTGCGCTGCTCACCGTCATCGTCGGCGACTTCGACTCTGCTGCAGGCGAGGTCGCCCAGGAGATCTCCGCATCCGGTCCCCTGCTGGCTCTCCTCATCTTCGCTCTCCTCGTCGCCGTAGGTGCTCCCCTGGTAGAGGAGATCGCCTTCCGCGGCATGGCCTACAACGCGCTGGTGAAGAAGGGCCTGCACCCGGCCTGGGTCATCGCGATCACCGCGCTCATCTTCGCCGCCTTCCATCTCGAGCCGACCAGACTGCCCATCCTCCTGGTCAGCGGCACCGTGTTCGGGGTGCTGAGGTGGTTCACCAAGGGTCTCGGCGCCCCGATCGTCGCCCACGCGGTGAACAACGCCCCCGGAGCGGTTTTCCTCCTCTTCGCTGATTCCCTCCCCTCGGGCTAGACATATCCAACCTGACCGAACGCCGCCGGATCACCCATTCCGCGCCCAGGGATGACACCATGGACAGCGTGAGAGGACGCGTGCTGGTCATCGATGACGACCTGGCCCTGGCCGAGATGCTGGGCATCGTGCTGCGTGGTGAGGGATTCGAGCCGGTGTTCTGCGCCGACGGCTCCCTGGCTCTGCAGGCCTTCCGCGACTCTCGACCCGAGGTCGTGCTGCTGGATCTGATGCTTCCCGGGATGGATGGCGTCGACGTATGCCGCTTGATCCGTGCCGAGTCAGGTGTCCCCATCGTGATGCTCACCGCGAAGAACGACACCGTCGATGTCGTGCTGGGCCTGGAGTCGGGCGCAGACGACTATGTCGTCAAGCCCTTCAAACCCAAGGAACTCGTCGCCCGTCTGCGAGCACGCATGCGCCGACTCGATGAGCCCGCCGCCGAACTCTTGAGCATCGGGGATGTGGACATCGACGTCGCCGGACACTCGGTCAAGCGCGGCGGAGAGATCATCAACCTCACCCCGCTGGAGTTCGACCTGCTGGTGTGTCTGGCCCGTAAACCCTGGCAGGTATTCAGCCGCGAGACACTCCTGCAGGACGTCTGGGGTTACCGCCATGCCGCCGACACCCGGTTGGTCAACGTCCACGTGCAGCGACTGCGCGCCAAGATCGAGCATGACCCGGAGAAGCCGGAGATCGTGCTGACCGTCCGTGGCGTGGGTTACAAGGCCGGCCCGCCGTGACCCCGATCCGCGCGGTCGCGCGATCGCTTCGGTCGCGGTGGCGCGGATCCCTCCTCACCCGCGTCACCGTCACCACCCTGGCGCTCTCCCTCGTCGTCGTCGCCGCACTCGGGGTCATCCTGCTCAGTCGGATCACGACCGGGCTACTGGAATCCGCTGAGCGCAATGCGATCACCGAGGCAACAGCCGGCATGACCGATGCGCAGCGGCTGTCCTCCGCCGTGGAGACCGGGACAGCGGGCACCTCACCGACGCGCCTGGTCGACACGATCACCGCCTCCCTGGCGACCCGCGCCGGCAGCCCGCCGCAGTTCGAGGTGCTCCTCCTCGCCGAGTCGCCGAGCAATGCTTCAGCGCCCGAGCGTGGAACGAATCTGGTCTCCGTCACCAGCGTGCCCACGGATCTGCGCAGTGCCATCGCCGAATCCGGTCGACAGTCGTGGACCTACACCGAGATCCGTTACCTCGACGGTCGCACCGCGCCGGGCATCGTCGTGGGTGCCCCGCTGACGATTCCCAGCGTCGGCGCCTACCAGCTGTACTACCTGTTCCCGCTGTCCGAGGAGGCCAGCACCCTGGACCTCGTCCGAAGCGGCGTCATCGCGACCGCCTCCCTGCTCGTAGTGCTACTGGCAGTGATCGCCTGGCTGGTCACCCGCCAGGTCGTCGACCCGGTGCGTGCCGCAGCGCAGGTCGCCGAGCAGTTCTCCCATGGCCACCTCGAACAGCGGGTGAAGGTCCGCGGCGAGGACGATCTGGCGCGACTAGCGACCTCGTTCAACGAGATGGCCGCGAGTCTGGAGGAGCAGATCCACCGACTCGAGGATCTCTCCGCGGTGCAGCAACGGTTCGTCGCCGACGTCTCACATGAGTTGCGGACTCCCCTGACCACGATCCGCATGGCCGCCGACGTCCTATTCGAGGGAAGGGAGAAGTACGACCCGGCGACCGCGCGGTCAGCTGAGTTGCTGCAGACCCAACTCGACCGATTCGAAACCCTGCTGGTCGATCTGCTGGAGATCTCCCGGCACGACGCGGGCGTCGCGGTGTTGGAGATCGATTCGGTCAACCTCGCCACCCTCGTCTCGCGCGCGATCGAGGCGACCACTCCGCTTGCTGACCGCTACGGCTCGGAATTGATCCTGACGCGGGATCCCGAAGAAGGGGACTTCACGGTCGCCGCCGACGCACGGCGTATCGACCGGGTTCTGCGCAACCTGCTCGACAACGCCATCGAGCACGGTGAGGGCGCCCCCATCGACATCCGCATCGCCGCGAGCTCCTCCGCCGTGGCGATCACGGTGCGCGACTACGGCGTGGGCCTGACCCCGCAGGCCGCAGCCCACGTGTTCGACCGGTTCTGGCGTGCCGATCCCGCGCGCGCTCGCACCACGGGCGGAACCGGGCTCGGTCTTGCGATCGCAACGGAGGACACCCGGTTGCACGGGGGCTGGCTGGAGGTTTGGGGTGCCCCCGGTCGCGGAGCCTGCTTCCGGCTCACGCTGCCCCGCGACGCCGATGACACCCTGGAATCCTCACCACTCCCCCTCATCCCCGCCGACGAGTTCACGTCCTCGCCGGATCAGGAGGACGAACCCGCCGAGTCCTCCGATGATCTCCACGAACCCGCGGCCGATTCGGTAGTCCGATGACTCGATCGGCGGGACCGATGACGAGGCTTGCAGCCGCGATCAGCGGGGCGACCCTGGTACTCGTCGGTTGCGCGAGCATCCCCACGACCGGTCCGGTCGTGGAGGGTCCTGCGATCGACTCCGGTTCGGCCGACCAGGTCATCCGCGTCATCGCGCGCCCACCTGAGCCAGGAATGGCCCCGGCTCAGGTGGTCAGCGGGTTCGTCCAAGCCTCGGCATCCTTCGACGACGACCACGCTGTCGCTCGTCTGTATCTGACCCCCGAGGCTGCGGCGACCTGGAGACCAGAGGTGGGTACCACCGTGTACGACGGCACCCCTGTGCTGTCGATCGAGGGCCCCGCGCAGTCAGAACCTGTCAACACCACGGTCCAACTCAGCGCCACGGAATCCGGACGTATCAGCGCCGACGGGCGCTACCAGGTGTCCAATCCGACCCGCAAGGTCGATGCACCGTTCACGTTGACCCGAGTCAACGGCGAGTGGCGGATCGCCACTGTGCCCTCGGGACTTCTGCTTTCCCGCGCTGATGTCGACCGGGCGTTCCGTTCCTACAACGTCTACTTCTTCAACCCCGGATTCACCTCGCTGGTACCCGACCCTCGCCTCTTCGCGGTGAGCGGTACTCCTGCCGCCACGACGCTGACGCGTGCGCTCCTCGCCGGCCCAAGCGATTGGCTCGCCCCGGCTGTTCGCACCGCTTTCCCTGACGGCAGTTCACTGTCCATCGATGCGGTTCCCGTCTCCGACGGTGTCGCCCGCATCGACCTCGACCCCCTGTCCCGATTGACCGACGACGCCACTCGCCAGGCGATGAGCGCCCAACTGTCGTGGACATTGCGCCAGGTCGCCTCGATCCGCGCCCTCGACATCAATGCCGGGGGACAGCTCCTGCAGGTCCCCGGTGTCGCGACCCCGCAACCCATTGATTCGTGGCCGCGGGTGAACCCCAACGCGATGCCCGCGGACACTCGCTCCTACGTCGTCGCCGGCACGGGTGTGCGTGCCCTGTCCGAAGCCGGCTCATTCCCTGTCCCCGGGGCAGCGGGAGACAACGAGCCGCCACTCACCGGGATCGCCGTCGATATGACCCAGTCACGTCTGGCTGGACTCGACGAGCGTGCCGCGCTGTGGACAGCCGCGCTCGTCGAGGGCTCCCCGGCTGAAGAGGCGCCCGTGGACCCGGGCCAGTCACGACCCACCTTCGGTGGCTCGAACCAGCCGTGGTTCGTCGGCTCCGACGGGGTGATCCGTCGACTGACCGAAGACGGGATAGCCGCTGCCGTCCCCGTCGAAGGGCTACGACCTCGCACCACGGTGGAATCCATCGCGCTGAGCCGCGACGGCACCCGTGCCGCATTGGTCACCCGTCGTGGGCCGCGCGCCGCCTTGCTCGTCGCCGTCGTCGTCCCGCGCGAGGACAGCGTCATCCTGGCCTCCCCCGTCCGGGTGGAGTCCAGACTGAGTGAGTTCGTCGACGTCGCCTGGGGCTCGGCCGATCGGCTCATCGCGCTTGCTGCCGAGGGTGCCGGTGCACAGCAGGTGTACGAAATCGACCTGAACCGATCCAGTGTGCGCAGTCTCGGCGCACCCCCGGCACCCATTCGCATCGCCGCCGCGCCCGGTAAACCGATCCTGGTGGGGACCGCCGACGGAGTGGTGCTGGCCGGGATCGGCTCCACCTGGGAGATCATCGCGACCGGCTCGGGACCTGCCTATCCGGGAAGTTGATTCAGAACCTGACCCACCGTGGTGCTACCCCACCGAGGTGCTGATCGCGGCGGTGACCAGCACCGCTCGCCCCTCCTCCACCTCGATCATGACCTCAGGATCCGCTGCCTCGAAGACCGCAGCCCTGCCCGGTGGCACCTCGATGCCGTCGACAGTGACACGGCCGTCGAGGCACAGCACCGTGCGCATCACGTCGGAGGGTGAAGTGGACTGGGTTGGCCCATCGAGCAGCACGACGGTGAACGGCAGATCGGTGTCACCCGCCGTCCCGGGGTCATCGAGAACGACAGGCATCCGATCCGCGCGGATGGCACCCACCGCCTCGTCGACCGCGACCTGCTTCGGTGTCAGGCCCAACCGCAGCACATTGTCCGAACAGGTCATCACCTCGACGGCCAGTCCGCTGACATAGGAGTGCACGACTCCCGCAGGAACGACGAGGGCCTGGCCAGGGGCCAGCCGATGGTGGCGCAACAGAACGGTCACCAAGACGCCCGGATCACCGGGAAACGCCGCGGTGACCGCGACGAGCGCAGCGATCGCATCAGGCGCCCAGTGTTGCTGGACCAATGCCGGGATCAGATGGTCGAGGATGCGCTCGCGAACCAGGTGATCGAGGCCGAGCAGGGCGCGCACCGCATCCGAACGGGTGCCGTGTTCCACGATATGCACGATGTCACCCGGCGCCCCGGCGGCGGCGAGAACAGCAGCCGCCTGCACCGGATCACGCCAGCCGGCATGGGTATCGAAATCGGTGAGCGCCACGAGCATCTCGGTCTTCTCCGCCGCATCGGCGTAGAGCAGTGGACCCTCCCGATCAGCCTGTTGGGCAGCGAATCCCGCCAGAGCCTGCGCAGCGTCGGGATGTATCTGGATCGACAGTGGGATCGCGGCTGCCAGAATTTTGACCAGGGGCAGCCCGTCGAGCTCCTTCACATCCGCGAGCGTGGCGCCTGAGTCCCCGCCAGTGACGATTGGCGACGCTCCAGACGGGTGGGCTCCGAACCACAGTTCAGCCTGCGGGCGACCGGTGGTCACCGTCCACGGCACGAGGCCATCGATGCGACCCCAGGCGTACTCCTTGAGTACACCGTCGACGATGCGCATCGCTGCCTCAGACGGCCTCGTCGAGCAGCATCACCGGGATACCCTCCCGAACAGGGAACCCACGGCCGCACTCGGTGCACACAAGAACGGCGCGTTCGGTGTCGACCACCAGTGGTGCGTGAGCCGGGCACGGGCAGGCCAGAATCTCCAGCAGGAGGGGATCCAGCCCCAGCGTGTCAGCAGAGGGGATGCGATGGGATCCGGCGTTCGGTACTGGCTCGCTCATCGGGCCAGCCTAGAGCCTGATGTAGTCGGTGGGTTCTCCCAGACCGGTCACGGGACGCGAAATCCGCAACAGTCACGAGGCGACAACGTGCCAAAAGTTGCGGATTTTGAGTTCAGGGGCGGATGAGGGTGAGGACGTCGTCACGGATGCGCGCCATCGTCACCTCATCTGATGCCTCGACGTTCAATCGCAGGAGCGGCTCGGTGTTGCTCGGACGCAGATTGAACCACCACTGCTGCGTCGTCACCGTGAGCCCGTCGAGGTCGTCGCAGACCACGCCCTCCTGCCCGCAGTAGCGGGCCCGCACCACCGCTGTCGCCGCCGCGACATCGGCGACCGTTGAATTGATCTCACCGCTGGCGACATACCGGGAATACGGGGCGAGCAGGCTCGACGCGGTAGTGCCCTTCGGCGACTGTCCGAGTGCGGCGAGTACGTGCAGCGCGGCGAGCATGCCGGAGTCGGCTCGCCAGAAGTCAGCGAAGTAGAAGTGCCCGGAATGCTCTCCTCCGAACACCGCCTGCGTCTGCGCCATCTGCTCCTTGATGAACGAATGCCCGACCCGAGTACGCACCGCGGTCCCACCATGCTCCGTGATGACCTCGGGGACCGTGCGTGACGAGATGAGATTGTGGATGATCGTCGCTCCCGGATGCCGCTGGAGCTCGCGCACGCTGATGAGTGCGGTGACCGCGGAAGGACTCACCGGCTCACCGTGCTCATCGACGACGAAGCAGCGGTCGGCATCACCGTCGAAGGCGAGGCCCAGGTCAGCACCGAGTTCGCGTACCCGCTGCGACAGGTCGACCAGGTTCGCCGGATCCAGCGGATTGGCCTCGTGGTGGGGGAATGTCCCGTCGAGGTCGAAGTACATCCCCTCGATGGTCAGCGGCAATGCGGGGAGGCCCGCAGCCGAACCGAGGACCGCGGGGACGGTGTGCCCGGCCATGCCGTTTCCGGCATCGACGACCACGCGCAGCGGACGGATCCCTGACAGGTCGACCAGATCGCGAAGGTGCCGGGCGTAGGCGGCCAGCAGGTCCTCGTAGCGAATGTCACCGCGGGGACCGGAGTACACCGGCACCCCGAACTGCACCATCGAGCGGATGTCGGCCAGACCGGAGTCCTGCCCGATGGGGGCAGCGCCGGCTCGACATAACTTGATCCCGTTGTCGCCGGCTGGATTATGAGAGGCCGTGACCATCGCGCCGGGCAGATCGAGGTGCCCGGAGGCGAAATACAGCCCGTCGGTGCTCGCGAGGCCCACCAGGACTGCGTCGGCCCCCTGACCGGTGATCCCGCGCGCGAGGGCTGCGACGAGCATCGGGCTGCTGTCGCGCATGTCGTGCCCGATCACCACGGCCCCGGGGCCACCGGCATCGCCGCGCACGGCGAGCACCTCGACCAGCGCCGCCCCGATCGACTCGGCCAGAGCCACATCGAGTTCCTCCGGTACCCGCCCGCGCACGTCATAGGCCTTGATGACGCGATCGAGCATGTCCGAGGTAGGAGGAGCGGAGGTCACGCCAGCAGGGTACGCAGGGGGCGCACCGAGCGCGCAGCGGCGTCAGTACTCCATGCCCGGCAGGACACCGGGCACTGACCGCAGATGACCGCGCTGGATGCCCTCACCGATCGCATCAGCCAACGCGGGTTCGGACTTTTCGGCCGTGACGTCCTCGGCCTCGATCCGGTGGGGGTTGCTGCGCTCGTGACCCTGCACGATGCGCTCTTCACGCACCGCATTCGCGATGGCCTCGAGATCCTCAGTCCGGCGCACCGGATCGACCTCGGTCTCGATGCGCACCAGCTCCCACCCCCGTGGAGCGGTCAGGCGTGCCGCGTGGGCCTCGCACAGGTCGTAGCAGTGTGGCTCGACATCGGGGGCGAGGGGCCCCACGACGGCCGTGGAATCGGCGTACACGTAGGTCAGGGTCGCCGCCGCGTGACGGGTGCACGACGGTCGGGAGCAGCGACGTCGATAACCCACGTGCTGCAGGCTAGACGGCGAGGGTGACCGGCGCCGGTTGCCACGCCGATCACCGCAGCGACTCAACCGGTCGTGCCCGCTCCGGACCCGAGGAACAGCCCCAGGGATCGCCCGGCCGACGGGATGCTCACCGTCGTGCGGAGGGTGGACAGGGGGTACCCGCTGAACAACGTTCCGCGTGAACCACGGCGCAGGGAGGTCTGTGCGACGTAGACCCCGCTCGATTCGGTCTGCACCACAGCGGTGAACCACTCGGCGTTCTCAGGGCGGGGGACGGTGACGGCGACGGCTCGGTCCACCGGGATGTCGACGACGATGGGATCGGGCTCACTGACCTCATCGCCGAACGGGAGCACCCGGATGGTGACCTGCGTCGTCGGGGACTCTTCTGGCCCGTCCACCGCAGGATCGCTGCCCGGCGGGCGAGGGACGGTGAACCACAGGATGGCCGCCGTGCCACGAACCGCCGGCATTCCCGCAGCTGCCGCGAGGCCGACCACAGGTGCGCTCCCCGTGGCGTAGGAGATGTCCTCACGCGTCTGGTTGGCGCTCGCATCGACCCCGTCGTGGCGCATCCGCACGGAGGCGACGATCGGCACGTCAGAGATCAACTCCAACGTGCCCGCAGAGCCCTGGAGGGCCGGGGTGAGATCGGTGGCGACGACGGAGCCGGCGAGCACCTCGATCTCGGGTAGTTGCGTGGGGACGTACGCACCATCGGGGGTGAGGACGCGCAGGGTGACCCTGGCGTCCAGATCTCCGGGGGCGTGCACGACCAACCGCCGACGCCCGTCACCTCCGAGGATGCCGGGAACGTAGACACGGGTCGTCGGATCCGCCGACGGTGGGATCCAGTCGATACCCCGGGGAACGAACCCTTCGGCATCGATGTCCTGCACCGCGACCGCGACCCGGCCGGTGCGGACCTGGACGTTCCAGGCCACCGACAACTGAGCGGGGGCGACGCGGGACAGCCGCACCGTCGTACGGCTTTCCGGCGGGATCACCAGACCGCGCAGCGAGGGAGCCGAGATCGGCCCCTCGGTACCGGCGAGGCTGATATCGACCTCCGCCTCGGTCGTCTCCGGGTTGACCAGGTACATCTGGGTGGTCCGGCCGGTCGTCGATCCACCACCGACGAACCACCAGGACGGCGACGGGGACGGACAGTTCAACGTCGCCAGGCCGCGTCTGGGTCCGTCGAGGCCGAGTTCATATTGGGAGGCAACGAGTCCGGGAGCCAGTCCACCCTCGCCGGCGATCACCAGCGGACGCAATCGGCCCTGATCGTTGACGACCTCGATCGAGGCACCCGGCTCGGTCAGGCCGATGCCGTTGCCGGTGATCGCATCGACCGGCTCATCCGGTCGACCCAGATAGGTCAACGACACCGCGCCGGGACGATCCTGGCCGATCAGGTCCGCAACGATGCTCACCGCCGAGGTGACCTCCGCACCATTGGCTCCCCCGGGTTCGGGGCACAGCAGGACCGAAGCATCGATCGGCTCGACGACCGGCGGGGGTACCGACGTGGCCGGTGCCCCGGGGATGGCCGCGCTGGCAGCGACGACCGCAGCGGCGATGCCGACTGCGACGAGCACCAGCAGCGGACCGCGCGGATCGGGAGTGTTCGGTGTCGCTCGGCGCACCCGCCTGCGCTCTCGACGAGCTGCCCGGCGCTGGGCGGTCGTCGCGGTGATCGGCTCCGCCCCGTCGAGGTCGGAGTCGACGTCGGAGTCGACGACAGGGCCGATTGCAGGGTCGACGACAGGGTCGACAGCAGGGTCGACGTCATTCGACTCGCCTGGCTCATTCGACTGGCCCGGCTCATTCGGAAGCACCGCGCACCTCCTCCCCTGCGACGGGGACACCGGCCTCATCGGGGACATCGGCATCGACGGGGACACCGGCCTCATCGGGGATATCGGCATCGTCGGGGATATCGGCATCGCCCGCGTCATCGGCCAGGTGCCCGGCACGGCGTCGCGCGGGCAGGGCGAGCACGACGACCAGCAGCACCGCGATGCCCTGGATCCACAGCCAGGTGCTGCGCGCGGAACCGTCGATGTCGATGACGACCCGATCACCGGCACTCACCGAGCTCGGCAGCACGAATCGAGCCAGACCCACCCCTTCGACACCGGTGGGCACCGGGCTGCTGGCCAGGGCCCGGCCGTCGGAGAGCACGGCCTGCCAGGGCGCGTCGGCATCCTGGGCCAAGCGGATCTCGCCGGGTCCGGGAACGGGAGAGTCCACCAGCGGCTGTGCTGCCACGGCATCGGTGACCGGAAGCGGGACGACCTCGGCTCCGGCGGCGGTCTCCTCCGAGGGCACCGCACGCACCCGGGAGGTCACCCCGGCAACCCGCCACAGGGCCTCTCCGGTGTCTCCGGCCACGCGTCGCAGGCCGGGGACGGAATCAAGATTGCGGATCAGTGGGTCACCGGGTTCGACCTCGGCGAGCACGTAGCGCACCGCGTAATCGGCGAGTCCCTGCACCTCGGTGCCGCCACGGCCGGAGACGAGGGTCGACACGAGGCGATCGAGGGGTTCCCACGTCTGCGGCGATGGCATCACATCACCATCACCCAGGGTGGGCCCGGCGCCATTGACCAGGGTGTACGCCACGGCACCGGAGGCCGAGGGCCGCACGATGAGGGTGCGCGGGGCCTGCGGTCCGCGGGCCTCGGCGGCGACGAAGGGCGGAAGCACATCGAGGGTGCCTCGGCGCAAAGGTTCGCCGGCACCGGGCACCCACCATCCGGCCGCGAGCACGACGGTGGCCACCGCGGCGAGGGTCGCCAGCGCACTGATCGGCTGCCGCCAACTGAAGGCCTGACCGCTCATGCGCTGACGCAGGCCGTCGGCGGCGAGCGCTGCGGCCGTGATCAGCCCGGCTGCGGCCAGTGCGGTGAGGGCCCCGGGCCAGGGAACCACCGCGACGGCCTGCGAGGGGTCGGGGATGCGCAGGTGGATCACCACCTGCGCTGCGATGAGACCCACCCCAGCGACAGCCAGGGCCACGACGACCGCCGGGCGACGCTCGACTCGCAGCAGGGCCACCAGCCCGGCGATCACCAGCCCCGCTCCGACCCAGATCGGGGGTGAACCGGGGCCACCGGGATTGACCAGGGCCAGCGACAGCGCCTCGACCCCGCTCGAGGTGGGAATGGTGAGGCCGGGCTCGAGCAGCAGTCGGCTCGGCTCGGTGACGAGCAGCAGCGACCAGGGCAGCAGCAGCACGACCGGCACGAGCAGGGCGATACCTGCGCGGACCAGCACCGCTGCAGAGCGCGCACGCACGATCACGATGATCACGGCGATCACCACGACCACGGCAGCCGCGAGCCACAGCACCGGCATCACCGCGGTGAGCGCCGCCAGCAGGAGCGCGGCCCACCACGGCGTTCGTGACCGACACGGTGACAGCCCGGCGATGATCTGGTCCGGTCCAGCGAGAGTGCGCACGAGCGCTCGAATGGTGGGCGGCAGGAGCAGGACAGCCGCGGTCGTGCCGATGCGACCGGTCGCGATGGCCGCGGTCATCGTGGGCAGCAGCGCGTAGGCGACCGCAGCCCAGAAGCGGACCGGGTTCGAGGTGATGACACCGCGCAGGGACCACCAGGCCGAGAGGCCGGCCAGCGGCACCGCGAGCAGCAGGAGCACGTTGATGGCCGCACCGGCGCTGCCGAGGAGCACCGTGGCCAGGGCCGCGAGGAGGGCCATCCACACCGGTGCCGGCACCATCGATCCGGGGCCCACGTCATGCCAGGCCTGGGCGTAGGTGGCCCAGAGGTCTCCGGCTCCGGGCGGTGCCGGCAGCAGCGCGCCACCGATCAGCTCCCCCTCTCCCACCCACAGGCCCCTGGTGGAGACCAGGGTGATCACCAGCAGGACGAAGGTGAGCACGACGGCGGGGCGGGTGAGGACGCGGCGCAGCCACGAGGCGCTGTCGTCGTCGAACAGATCCATCGACTCATCGGTGGGACCGGTCTCCGGCGCCACCGCGACGGCTCGTTCTCGCCCGCCCGACCCCGAACCACCGGCGAACCAGGCGGAGATCGTCTCGGCGGCCTGGCGGGACTGCTCGGCGATCCCCGGGCGGAACTCACCGACAGCGGCGTGGGAGGACAGGGTCGAGGTCTGCGCGATCGCGCGTCGCGCTGCTGCCAGCCGACCGGGGTGGGCGAGCAGGGAGCCCCAGGCCAGCGCCTCGTCACCGGCCCGGCGGGGATCCTTGCCGAGCAGGGCGACGATCGCCACGATCAGCGAACCGATGAGCAGTCGCAGTGCGGTGAACGGCACGCGCCACAGCGGGGTGTGCGCGAGGAGGACGTGGACGGCGCTTCGGCGATCCAGACGGTGCCCCTGACCGGTCCGCGTGGAGCCGGCGCGGCGACCGTGATACGAGGCCTCCCGGTGATGCAGCACCGCATCGGGGACGACATGCACCTCGTGCCCGGCGCGCCAGGCCCGCCAGCACAGGTCCAGATCATCGCGGTACAGCGGTAGCGCAGGATCGAATCCACCGAGGGCATCGAAGACGTCGCGGCGCACCAGCATTCCCGCGCTGCCGACCGCATGCACCACGTCGCGACCATCATGCTGGCCCTGATCGTGCTCAGCCGGGTCGATATCGGTGAAGCGACGGCCGCCACCGGTGATGGTGAAGCCGATCTCGATCAGCAGCCGACGGTCGTGCCAACCGAGGCACTTGGGGCCGAGGATGGCGGCGCGGGGTGTGCCGGCAGCGGCCTCGAGCAGACGCTCGAGGGCCTGCGGATCGGGGGCGGAATCATCGTGGATCAGCCACACCCACTGCGCCGCCGGCTGGTCGGGGCTGTCCGTGGACTCCCGTGGTGGCACAGCCGGGGCCTGCATCAGCCCCGCTGCGACGGCTTCACCGAATCCGATCGGTCGAGCCTGGAGCGGCAGACTCACCACCCGTTCGTCACCCAGCGCGGCGTGCAGGATCTCCGCGCTGTCGTCGGTCGAACCCGCGTCGACGCCGATGGTGACGTCCGCAGGACGAGTCTGCGCCGCCAGCGCGGCGAGGGTCGTGGGCAGCCACACGCGGCCATCGCGGGCGACCACGACGGCCGTTACGGTCATCGGGGCGTTCAGACCGCCTGCTTCTTCAGACGCCGCCGCTCACGCTCGGACAGTCCGCCCCAGATGCCGAAGCGCTCGTCGTTCTCCAGCGCGTACTCCAAGCACTCCACCCGCACCTCGCAGGACAGGCAGACCCGCTTGGCTTCCCGGGTGCTACCGCCCTTCTCCGGGAAGAACGCCTCGGGGTCGGTCTGCGCGCACAGGGCGCGCTCCTGCCAGTCGAGGACCTCATCGGCCATCAGGGACATCAACTGTGCATCCTCGGGGTCTGGAGTTGCCGCCCCGAAGAACTCGGTGGGGCGGGGGTCGGATGCGTGGTTATCGGCCACGGGAAGCCTCCTGGGAAATCACAATGGTGTCATTAGATCGTTCCCGCTCCCCCGGGTCAAGCCCGTTGTCCGCCTTCACCACCTCACGGCTCCCGCACGATTCCCTCACGCGGCCACGGGATCCGAGGTGATCTGTTACCACTGTGACACATGTGGCAGATGTGACGTAAGTGTTCGATGTGGCGTTCGCCCTCGTCACCGGACGACGACGGGGTGTTCCACGCGGGAGTAGTCGGTCGTGCGCTGCCCCGGGGTGCGACCGGCGGAGACGATCAGGTCGTGCAACTGCTCGATCGTCTTGGCCGAGCCGTGCTCGGAGCCGGCCATCCGCGAGATCGTCTCCTCCATGAGGGTGCCCCCCAGGTCATCGCACCCGGCGGCAAGCATCGCCCGCACCCCGTCGTCGCCGAGTTTGACCCAGGAGCACTGGATGTGGTCGATGGCACCGTGCAGCATGACGCGGGCCATGGCGTGCACCGCCGCGTTGTCCCGGGCCGAAGGCCCCGGGCGAGCGGCACCGGCGAGATAGACCGGCGCATTGTGGTGGATGAAGGGGAGGGCGACGAATTCAGTGAAGCCGCTGGGCGCCTCGGCGCGGCTGGTTTCTGCCAGGCCGCGCAGGAGCGCGAGATGGTCGACCCAGTGACCGGGATGGTCGACGTGCCCGTACATCATCGTCGAGGTCGTCGGCAGCCCGACGGCGTGCGCGGTCGTGATCACCTCGATCCATTCCCGCGTGGGCAGCTTGCCCTTGGTCAACACCCACCGCACATCGTCGTCGAGGATCTCCGCAGCCGTTCCGGGAAGGGAGTCGACACCGGCCTCCCTCGCCGCGATCAACCACTCGCGAATCGACAGACCGGTGCGGGTCGCGCCATTGACGACTTCCATCGGCGAGAACGCATGCAGGTGGACCTCCGGCGCGGCCTGCTTCACCGCGCGCGCAAGATCGAAGTAGGCACTGCCGGGGAGATCCGGATGGATCCCGCCCTGCATGCAGATCTCCGTCGCACCCGCCGCAACAGCCTCGCGCACACGGTTGGCGACCTGCTCCAAAGACAGGGTGTATGCATCGACGTCGGTACGCCGCTGGGCGAAGGCGCAGAACCGGCAGCCGGTGTAGCAGACGTTGGTGAAGTTGATGTTCCGGTTGACGACGTAGGTCACCTCGTCACCATTGGTCTCACGTCGAAGACCGTCGGCGATACCGAGCAGTTCGTCGAGCGCATCGCCCTGCGCGGTCATGAGCGCGAGTGCCGCGTCACGGTGCTCGGCACGAGCAAGCGAACCTGGATCGACGGCGGCACGATCGAGCGCCGCGCGCACATCGGCGGGTAGCCGCGCAGGGGCGCGTGCGGTGGCCTGCGCACGCTCGCTGATCTCCGCCCAGTCGCCGTACACCTCATCGAAATCCCCGCGCCGATCCGAGTGACGGCCGACCTCGTCGATCGCGACATGCAGGTCGGCGCGGCCACCGGCATGTCCGGCAGCGAACAACGCATACGCACCCTGGTCGTCATCCGGCTCCTGCCAGGCCAGGCCGTGGGCTCGCACGCCGTCCGCGAGCAGCCCGGTGGAGGGATCGGCGAGGGCATCGACGTGCGGGCGGACCCGCGCGTCGATCCACTCCCCGGAGAGCACGTAGCGCGGATGCACCGTGAGTCGCGGACGCAGTGTGTAGCCCGCCGCAGCTGTCGCATCGGCGAGGGCATCGAGGTGCGGCCAGGGGCGCTCGGGATTGACATGGTCAGCGGTGAGCGGGCTCACCCCACCCCAGTCGTCGACACCCGCGGCGAGCAGATCGGGAAGATCCGACAGGTCCGACAGATTCGGCGGTGCCTGGACTCGCATCCGGGGCCCGAGCAGTATGCGCGCGGTCGCGATGGTCGCCAGATAATCCTCGTGCTCCAGATCCGGGCTGTCCCGCATCGCGGTGTCGTCCTTGGCCCGGAAGTTCTGGACGATGACCTCCTGGACATGGCCGTGGCGACGATGCACCGAGCGCAGCGACAGGATCGACTCCACCCGTTCGGTCGGTGTCTCACCGATGCCGACGAGGATGCCGCTGGTGAACGGGATCGACAGGCGACCGGCGTCTTCGAGGACGGCCAGCCGTACCGCGGGCTGCTTATCGGGGCTGGCGAAGTGCACCGCACCGGGAGTCGACCACAACCGCTCGCTGGTGGTCTCCAGCATCATCCCCATACTCGGGGCGACCGGGCGCAACCGGCGCATCTCCTGCCACGACATGACCCCGGGGTTCAGGTGCGGCAGCAGACCGGTCTCCTCCAGCACCCGGATCGCCATCGCGCGTACGTAGGACAGCGTGTCGGGATACCCGGCTTCGTCCAGCCAGGTCCGCGCTGCCGGCCATCGATCCTCCGGTCGATCCCCGAGGGTGAACAGCGCCTCGGCGACGCCGAGCTCGGCCCCTCGTCGAGCGATGTCGAGCACCTCATCCGGGCTCAGGTAGGCGTCGGGCACACGATGCGGCACCGTCGCGAAGGTGCAGTAGTGGCATCGGTCACGGCACAGTCGGGTGAGCGGGATGAACACCTTCGGTGAGTAGGTCACGATGCCCGGACGACCATCGTCGTTCAACCCGCGATCCCGCAATTCGCCAGCCAGTGCCATCACTTCGCGAAGGCGCTCACCGCGGGCAGCGAGGAGCGCGCTGGCCTCGGAGACGTCCAGGCTGCTGCCCCGTCGGGCTCGGCTCAGCGCGCGGGTGATCTCCCGATCGCTCACCGCACCGTGCCCACCCATCCCCTCACTGTAGGCCTGATCCCCGATGACGTGGCACCCTAGGCGCGTGAGCACCCCCGCCGATCGAGACGGCGCCCTGCGCATCGTCGCGCCCGCGGGTGGGATCGGTGGAGCCCGATTCCTGCGTGGCCTGCGCCATCTGCTCGGGGAGCAGGCGCACATCACCGTCATCGGCAACACCGGGGACGACATCTGGCTGCACGGTCTGCGCGTCTGCCCCGACCTCGACACCGTGATGTACACCCTCGGTGACGGCATCAGCGAGGAGCGCGGCTGGGGTCGTGAGGATGAGACGTTCACGGTCAAGGACGAACTCGCCGCCTACGGTGTCGAACCGACCTGGTTCGGTCTGGGTGATCGCGATATCGCCACCCACCTCATCCGAACCCAGTTGCTCAACGCCGGGTATCCGTTGTCGAGTGTCACCGCGGCGCTGTGCGATCGATGGAAGCCCGGTGTCGATCTCATCCCGATGAGTGACGAGCGCGTCGAGACCCATGTGGTCGTGGATGATCCGGAGGCCGCCGCCGACGCGCAGGGGCAGATCCCCCAGCGCGCGATCCACTTCCAGGAGTGGTGGGTCCGCTATCGCGCGAGCCTGCCCGCGCACTCCTTCGTGCAGGTGGGCCTCGATGACGCCAAACCCGCACCCGGGGTGCTCGACGCGATCGACGAGGCCGATGTCGTCATCATCCCGCCATCCAATCCCGTGGTCTCCATCGGCACGATCCTCGCGGTGCCCGGAATCCGCGACGCGATCGTCGACACGGCTGCCCCCGTCGTGGGCATCTCCCCCATCGTCGGGGGCGCGCCGGTGCGCGGAATGGCCGACGCATGTCTGCGCGCCATCGGAGTAGAAACATCAGCCGCAGCCGTCGCCGCCCACTACGGTCCGCGGCGAGCACGCATCCCCGCCGGCGCTCCCGGTGGTGGAATCCTCGATGCCTGGTTGGTCGCGCAGGGCGACGAGCAGGTGGTCGGCGAGGTCACCGCACGCGGCATCTCGTGTGCTGCGGTTCCGCTCCTGATGACCGATCTCGACGCGACCGCCGCGATGGCGTCAGCCGCGCTCGACCTCGTCGGCATCCGAGCATGACAACCGCACCGCCTCCCGCACTGTCGATCCTCGGAGTCGCGGGATTACCGGAGATCACACCGGACTGCGATCTGGTCGAGATGCTCAGCACATCACTGCGAACACTGTCCTGGCCGGACGGAACTCGCGGAGTCGGCAACGGCGACATCATCGTGGTGACGAGCAAGATCATCAGCAAGGCCGAGGGTCGCGTCGTCCCGGCTGACCAGCGAGGGTCCGCTGTCGACGACGAGACCGTGGAGGTCATCGCCGTCAAGCACACTCCGCGGGGCACGACACGCATCGTGCGCAACCGCCACGGAGTGGTGCTCGCCGCGGGAGGTGTCGATGCGAGCAACTCCCCCGACGGTCTGGTCCTGCTGCTACCGGAGGATCCCGATGCTTCGGCCCGCGCGCTCCATCGCGCACTGACCGACTCCTTCGGGATCAGCCTGGGTGTGCTCATCACCGACACCCTCGGCCGCCCATGGCGCGAAGGGCTGACCGATGCGGTGATCGGCGCAGCCGGGGTCACGGTGCTCGACGATCTGCGGGGGGTTGCCGATTCCAGCGGAGTACCGATGGAGGTGACCGTGCGCGCGATCGCCGATGAGATCGCCGCCGCCGCCGACCTGGTGAAAGGCAAGGCCGACGGGATACCCGTCGCCGTCGTGCGGGGACTGGACGGTTTCGTCACCGACACCGACGGCAGCTGCGCGCGTGACCTGGTCCGCGATCCAGCCGAGGACCTGTTCACCCTCGGTACCGCCGAGGCGCGCGCGCTGGGGCAGCGTCAGGCCCCGTCGGCGCGCCGCACCGTGCGCGCTTTCTCCGATGACCAGGTGCCCGTCGAAGCGCTCGAACGCGCCATCGGACAGGCGGTCACCGCACCCGCCCCGCACCACACCCAGCCCTGGCGATTCGTGCACCTGCGCGACCCCAACGTGCGCGATCGAGTCCTCGACGCGATGCGCGATGCCTGGGTCGCGGACCTCCGCGAGATCGACGGCCTCGACGATGTCGCGGTGAAGGCGCGTGTCGCACGCGGTGACCTACTGCGTCGCGCACCCGAGATCATGCTGGCCTTCGCCGATGTCGCAGCTGCACACGAGTATCCAGATGAACGGCGGCGCCGAGCCGAACGCGAACTCTTCCTCGCCGCGGGAGCGGCCGGGGTGCAGAACGCGCTCATCTCCCTCGCCGCCGAAGGCCTGGGGTCAGCGTGGGTGTCCTCCACGATGTTCTGCCCTGACACGGTCCGCGACGCCCTCGACCTACCCGCCACCTGGGTGCCGCTGGGTGCGATCGCGATCGGCTACCCGGCCGTCAGCACCCCACCCCGGCAGGAGTCCGCGGATCTGGCGCACTTCCTGTTCCCGCGCTGACGTTCGACCGCTCGTCACCCTGCGAGATCAGCCCACGATCGCACCGGGGTCGATGCGCTCGCCCTCGCCGACCTCGGCACCCGCGCCGACCACGACTCCGTCACCGAGCACCGCACCACGTACGCAGGCACCCTCGCCCACGCGAACGCCACCGCCCACGACCGAATCGATGATCCGTGCCCCCGGCTCGATGATCGCTTCGCCGAACAGCACCGATCCGCTGATCACCGCACGTGCACCTACCCGTGCACCCCGACCGATCGTGCTGCCGCGATCGATCACCGCATCGCCAGCCACCACGGCGCCGTCGAGGATGAGGAAGTCTGCCGGTGTGCGCCCCGCCCACGGCGCGATACCACGCACCAGATCGGTCGATCCCTGGATGAAATCCCACGGCGTACCCAGATCCAGCCAGTAGGACTCATCGACGACACCGCGCACCAGAGCACCTTCGCCCAGCAGCGAGGGGAACACCTCCCGCTCGACCGACACCACCCGATCGGGTGGAATCGCGTCGATGACATCACGGCGGAACACGTAGCATCCGGCGTTGATCTGATCGGTGACGATCTGCTCGGGCGTCTCGGGCTTCTCCAGGAACTGCCGCACCCGGCCGTTCGCGTCGGTGGGCACGAGTCCGTAGCGGCGCGGATCCTCGACGCGGGTCAGATGCAAGGTCACGGCTGCGTCAGCAGCGACATGACCGTCGACGAGCGCCGCCATATCGACCCCGCTGAGGACATCACCGTTGAGGATGAGCACCGGATCACCCGGTGCTCCGGTGAGGTGGGCGGCAGCGTTGCGGATCGCACCACCGGTACCGAGTGGGGAATCCTCGTGGGCGTACACGATCTCGACACCCAAATCGCGGCCATCCCCGAGCTGCTCGGCGAACACCTCCGCGCGATAGGCCGTACCCAGGACGATGCGATGCACGCCCGCATCGCGTGCCCGCTCGATCTGGTGGACCGTGATCGGGGTGCCCGCAACGGGCAGCATCGGCTTGGGGGTGGTGAGAGTCAACGGCCGCAGGCGAGTGCCTTCA
>CBFHQG010000024.1:0-26524 GCA_965657825.1 Actinomycetes bacterium
CCCGATCCGGCACCGGCAACGATCAGCAACGGGGCTCCGCGATGCTCGACTGCTGCCTTCTGGGCTGGATTGAGTTCGAGCACCCGTCGATCGTACGGGCCGGGCCTGACGTTCCCGGCGCAGGCTGATGCTGCGGAGTCGGTGCTGCTAGCGGAGGTAGGCGATGATCCTCGCGCTGACCTCGACGTCCCCACCGACGATCTCCCGCAGGATCAGCCCTGAGTCGCTGAGGGGCACCACGATCAGGGAGGACTGGGTCGACTTGCGGCCGATCCGCAGGGTGGTGGGTGCTTTCGTGCCCGACCAGTAGGTGATGGTGGCGGACTTCTTCGGGGTTCGGGCGTCGACCTGCAGGAGCACCCCCACGGAGCCGAGCGCATCGCGCATCACGCGGCGCAGCGCTGTGCGACGCCCGTCGATCTGGGTGGGGGCGACCGGCACGACGAGGGCGCCGGCTTCCGTCGTGGGCACTGCCGCGGCCTGAACGCTGACCCGAACCTGGATCGCTCCGCGACCTCGGTTGACCAGGACGACGTTGCCCTCATCATCCAGACCGGTGAGGACGGTTTGTGTGGAGACGTCGGAACGGCGATACGACAGCACCGGGGTCGCCGCCGTGCGCTTGCTCCCCGCCTCACGCACCACGAGGGAACCGTTCTTCTCGGCGGCGTCGATGGTGACGGCGAGCAGGGCGCCGGTCGGTGGCACCCCGTCCGTTCCCACGGAGATGACGCGCTTCTCGCCCGGCCCGAGCACGGTGTCGTCCGCCGAGTCGTAGATCACGGTGTCATCACCGAGCGCCAACCGACCACCGACGACGTCGTCAGGTGTGACGAAGTAGCCGAGGACATCGACGAGCAGGTGGGTGGCGCCGGAGTCGGTGGTGAAGGCGATGGTCCCGTCAGTTCCCACCGGCACCACGGTGACCGTCTCGGTGCGCCCGTTGATGCGGATCGGCGCGATCGAGGCTCCATCGAAGGTCGCCGCGCGCAGGGTCGCCGGTGAATTGGATCCGACGGAGATCGTCCGCACAGCGACCGCGCGCACCCCCTCCCTGGGCGCCCCCTTCAGTTCGCCGACGGTGAGCGCGACCGGCGCACCAGGGCCGCCTGCGGAGTTCTGGGTCAGTCGGCACGCCGCACCGCCGGGCACCCCGAGCCCGGATCGGGTGTCGAGCACTCGGCGGGGGGCGGTGGCGACGAAATCCAAACCGTTGCCGGCTGCCAGGGGCTTCGCAGCCGCGGTAGCCCACCGGTTGCAGAACGGCGGCGGTGTCGCGGGGCCGCCCCAGAAACTGGTCTGACCGGCCGCACCATCCCACGACAGCGAGATGTGGATGTGATTGCGGTGGCAGAAGTTGTCGTAGCCGGGTTCGGGAGTGGAGAAGCAGCCCTTCAACTCGCTCCAGCCCTGCCGGTAGGACTCCCAGATCCGGTCGTCCCAGCCGATGTACATGACTCCGAGTCGGCGAGCCATCGCGAATTCGTTGCCGTTCTCATCGGTAGCCAGTAGCCAGTCGATGAATGCCTCCGCCGTCTTGCGTTCGACCTTGACCCGGCGGTTGATCATCCAGTCGAGGGCCCGACCTTCCTTATGCTCACTGCGCCCTCCCACAGAGCAGTCGCGCGGGATCCACACGCTGTAGGCCAGGGAACCGTAGGTGGCTTTGATCAGATCGGCGAACGCCTGGGTGCCCTTCTTCGCCGCCGGATCGCAGATGCCTTGACCCTGGTAGCCGGGCAGCGGATCGACCGCCGTCGGCAACCCCTCGGGCACGGCGGGCACGGGCGGGGGCGGCACCGTGGGCTTGTCATCGGTTGGCGTGTCATCGGCCGGCTCGTCATCGGCTGGCTCGTCATCGCCCGGTGTGTCTTCGGAAGGGGCAGCGGGCTGCTCGGAAACCGACGCCTCCGGGCGAGGTGCGCGGTCGTTAGGGGCGGCGCCGGCTGATCCCGGGGCGAGCAGCCCCACCCCCAGCGCGAGGGTCACGGCACAGGCGAATCCCGTTCCGGCCGCACGCAGGCGCCCGGAACGTCCCCTCATATCGGATGACGTGCCCATCGGGAGGACACGCTAGTCGTCGCGGGCCAGGCGATGCCGGTCGACACCCGGTCCACGTCTGCGATTCCGGCCCGATTCCCAGACCCCTCCTTCAGCCGTGTCCTTGATCCACCTCCCTCCTGTGGCAGCCACACGCGGGAGCCATCCCCCGAGTGGCGACCATTCAGGGGAGTCCGGCACGAGACGAGCCCGCGTCGCGTCCTGCGCTACCGGGGATACTGGGTCGCCATGACCCCTGCATCCGAAACCTCCCCCGCGCTGTCCACCGACCCTGTGCCCGCTGTCGACCGGGCCCTGGTCGTCACCGCCCATCCCGATGACGTCGACTTCGGAGCCGGGGGCACCGTGGCCCACTGGGTCAGCCAGGGCACCGAGGTCACCTACTGCGTCATCACCGACGGTGATGCAGGCGGATTCGACCCGAACGTCCCCCGGGAGCAGATCCCGGCGATTCGACGGGCCGAGCAGGTCGCGGCGGGTGCGTGTCTCGGAGTCGACGACGTGCGCTTCCTCGGCTACCGAGACGGGTCGCTCACCGTCACGATGGGCCTGCGCCGCGACATCAGCCGGGTCATCAGGCAGGTCCGACCGCAGCGCATGCTCATACAATCCCCCGAACGCAATTGGCTGCGCATCCAGGCGTCACACCCTGATCACCTCGCCTCGGGTGAGGCTGCCCTGTGCGCCATCTATCCCGACGCACGCAACCCCTTCGCGCACACTGAATTACTCAGCGATGAGGGCCTGGCCGACTGGGTCGTACCCGAGGTGTGGATCATGGCCGGCCCACAGCCCACGCACGCGGTCGACGTCACTGACTTCGTCGAGGCGAAACTCGCCGCCCTGCGCGCCCACGCCAGTCAGACCGCGCATATGGACGACCTGGAGGCTCGCATTCGCGGGTGGCTCACCAGCACGGCCGAGCACGCCGGGCTCCCCGCAGGTCACCTCGCCGAGTCTTTCCAGATCGTGCACATCCACTGACGGCTGACCTTGACCGCGCGGTCGAAGTGCTGCTTTCTAGTTCCAGAACACCGCGAGGATGACGTTCACCAGGGTCAACGCACCGATGAGTCCCCAGAACGCGACCTGGGGGGGTGTACGTCGGCGACCGACGAAGGCCAGGACCGTCACGACCAGGGTGATACCCAACTTCGTCGCCAGCTTCCAGGTGTTGACCTCACCGTCACCCACAGCCCCCGACTCGAGCATGCCCTGCATGATGATCCCGGTGATCAGCTGGGTGAGCGCACCGTGCAGCATCGCCGGGTTGACGCCCTTGTCCGAGGAGCGCATCTGCACGAGGAAACCCCCGAGCAGGCTGGCCAGACCGATGAAGTGCAAGACGACGACGATGTTGTAGACGATGGTCATGTGGCCACCCTAACTATTCGACGCTCCACCCGTCGGGATCACTCCCACTCGATGGTGCCGGGCGGCTTGCTCGTCACATCGAGGACCACCCGGTTGACCTCGGAGACCTCATTGGTGATGCGGGTCGAAATGCGAGCGATGAGATCGTGTGGCAACCGGGACCAATCAGCGGTCATCGCATCCTCACTCGACACCGGTCGTAGCACGATGGGATGGCCGTACGTTCGCCCATCGCCCTGCACCCCCACTGAGCGCACATCGGCCAGCAGTACCACCGGGAATTGCCACACGTCGCGATCGAGACCGCTGGCTGTCAACTCCGCGCGTGCGATGGCATCAGCTGCGCGCAGGATGGCCAGGCGATCACGATCGACAGCACCCACGATGCGGATCGCAAGCCCCGGCCCCGGGAAGGGGTGACGCCAGACGATCTCGGCCGGCAGACCCAGCTGCTCCCCCACGGCACGCACCTCATCCTTGAACAGGGTGCGCAGGGGCTCCACCAGTTGGAACTGCAGGTCATCGGGCAGGCCGCCCACATTGTGGTGACTCTTGATATTCGCTGTCCCTGTCCCCCCGCCAGACTCCACGACATCGGGATACAACGTGCCCTGCACGAGGAAGTCCACGCTGCGCCCGGATTCACCCGCCTGCGCCACGATGTCTCGAGCTGCCTGCTCGAACACGCGGATGAACTCCCGGCCGATGATCTTGCGCTTGGCCTCGGGATCCTCAACCCCCGCCAGAGCGGTGAGGAACCGATCGGCGGCATCGACCACGACCAGCCGCACATCGGTTGCCGCCACGAAGTCCCGTTCGACCTGCTCGGCTTCTCCTTCGCGCAGTAATCCGTGATCGACGAACACGCAGGTCAACTGCTCGCCCACAGCGCGCTGCACGAGCGCGGCAGCCACCGCCGAGTCGACCCCACCGGACAGGCCGCAGATCACCAGACCATCGCCGACCTGGTCTCGAATGCGAGCCACCTGCTCATCGATGACCCCCTCCATCGTCCACTCGCGGGCGCACCCGGCGATGTCGTGCAGGAAGCGCTCGAGCATCGTCTGGCCGTGCACGGTGTGCATCACCTCGGGGTGGAACTGCACCCCGGCGAGACGGCGATCGACGTCTTCGAAGGCAGCGACCGGTGCACCGGCGCTCGATGCGGTGACCATGAAACCCTCCGGTGCGCGGGTGACCGAGTCACCGTGCGACATCCAGACCGACTGCGTCGCAGGCAGTCCGGCGAAGAGCGTCGATGTCGGATCCGTGACCTCGACCGGGGTGCCGCCGTACTCACGCGCACCGGTGCGCTCCACCGTGCCACCGAGGGCCACCGCCATCGCCTGGAACCCGTAGCAGATTCCGAAGACCGGGATCCCCGCCGCAAACAGGGCGGCATCGATGCCCGGTGCCCCCTCGGCGTAGACGCTCGCCGGTCCCCCGGAGAGAACCACGGCAGCCGGGCGGAGGGCGATCATCTCGGCGACCGGCATCGTGTGCGGCACGATCTGGGAATAGACCTGCGCCTCGCGCACGCGCCGGGCGATCAACTGCGCGTACTGGGCACCGAAATCCACGACGAGGACGACCTCGCGGGTCTCCGGAATAGCAGACGACGGCACGGCAGCGAGCGTAGTCGCCCGCACCGTGCCGTCGTCGATTGGCTGTGCTGATTCCGCCGCTATTGATTGACGACGTTCGGGTCGTTAGCCACCACCGCGACGATCACGATGATGTAGATGATGGTGATGACTCCCCACAGGATGAGGGAGATGAGGCCGATGATGAATCCGGCTCGCGCCTGTCCGTAGTTCGTGGCGCGACCCTCCTGAGCGTTCTTCATGCCCATCCGGCCGAAGACGATGCCGAGGATGCCGCCGATGAACGGGATACAGCCGATGATGCCGAGGATGGACAGGATGAGTGCCGCAGTGCCCATGCCGTTCTGCGGGGCTGCACCGTAGGGCTGCTGGCCAGGAGGCGGCGGGGTCGGTGGACCCGGCGGCGGAGGCGGAGGTGGTGCTTCGGTCACGATCTTTCCTTCCTCGAAGAGGTGATGGGATGGGAAGCCCGAGAGCCGCCCGTCGAGTGGGTCAGTTACCGGATATCGCGCCGAAGACTCCAGCGAAGATGCCGATGATGAGCCCGAGTAGACCGAGGACTAGGCCGATGATGCCGAGGATGAATCCCGCCTTGGCCATTCCACCGTTATTCGCCGTTCCACGGGCTGCAGCTTCCATACCCTGCTTGCCGAAGATGATGGCGACGATGGAGAAGATGATCGGGCAGATAACAAGACCGATGATGCCGGTCACCAGAGCAGTGGTGCCCTTGCTGTTGTCGACGGAGTCGGCACCGCCGGCAGCGGGGGGAGGGGGCATAGCCATGGGAGTCCCTTTCGCGCGAATGTGGACGGCCCCCCTCAGGGAGCGTGGGTCGGGTCCGAACCTATCTGTTCCGGACGCTCATGAACGCCGAATTCGAGCATCCGGCGGCGTCGCGTGCGGGGCCAGAGTTCGGTCACCTGGAGACGTGACCGCGGGTAACTCAGGCAAACCGGCCCCGGGGAGGCCCGAAGTCCCCTAACGTCGGGGCTACACCCCCTGGGTAATCGCGTCTCGGTGGCGCTTCCCTCGGGTGGCGTATCCACATCGGTTGAGATTCGGGGAGAGATATGACCCACGTACCCATCAGCGTGACCGTCGACGGCACCGTCTATGACGATGAGGTCGAGCCACGAACGCTCCTGGTCCACTGGCTGCGCGACTCACTCGGGCGCGTCGGCACAGTCGTGGGCTGCGATACCTCTAGCTGCGGCGCCTGCACGGTGCTGCTTGATGGACGCAGCATCAAATCCTGCAGCGTTCTGGCCGTGCAAGCCAACGGCCATTCGATCACCACGATCCAGGGTCTCGCCGAGGGTGACGGCAACTGGCATCCGGTCCAGACCGCGTTCAAGGAGTGCCACGGCCTGCAGTGCGGCTACTGCACCCCGGGCATGGTGATGGCGACGGTCGACCTGCTCAACGAGAATCCTGACCCCACGGAGGAAGAGATCCGCGAGGGACTCCACGGCAATCTGTGCCGCTGCACCGGCTACCACAACATCGTGAAGTCCGTTCAGCACGCGGCCGAAGCGATGGGAGGTGCGAAATGACCGAGGTCCTCGACACCAGCACCCCGATGGGGCGCCCGCTGCGCCGCAAGGAAGACGCGCGGCTCCTGCACGGGCAGACCAACTGGACCGACAACATCCAACTACCCGGCACACTGCACATGGCGATCCTGCGCAGCCCGATGGCGCACGCGAAGATCACCAAGCTTGATGTTTCCGGTGCGCTGGATCAGCCGCACGTGGTCGCCGCCTACGGCGCCGCCGAGCTCGGCGATCTCAACGGTGCGATCCCCTGCGTGTGGCCGGTCACCGATGACATCCAGATGCCGCCCTTCCCCGCCCTCGCGGTCGACAAGGTGCGCCATGTCGGCGACTGCGTCGCGGTCGTCCTCGCCACGGATAAGGCCGCGGCCTACGACGCTCTGGAGGCGATCGAGGTCGATTACGAGGCCCTGCCCGCCGTGGTGAATATGGAGGAGGCACTCAAGCCCGGCTCGCCGCTCGTCCATGACGGCGAGGGCGCCCCGATGACCAATGAGTGCTACACCTTCCCGCTCCCCGGCACGGGGATCCCCTATGACGAAGCCAGGGCGAAGGCCGACGTCGTCGTCAAGCGGCGCTTCATCAACCAGCGCATCATCGCCGGCTACATGGAGCCTCGCGCGGTCGTCGCCTCCCCGATGGGGATGAGCAATGAGATGACCGTCTGGTCGGCCACCCAGATCCCCCACGTGCTGCGTGTACTGCTGGCCCTGGTCACCGGGCTCCCGGAGAACGCGCTGCGCATCGTTGCCCCCGACGTCGGCGGCGGATTCGGCGGCAAGCTGCAGCTGTACCGCGAGGAGGTTCTCGCCGTGCAGTTGGCGCGCCACCTCGGCCGACCGGTCAAGTGGAACGAGACGCGCAGCGAGGACATGGTCGCCAGCCATCACGGCCGCGATCAGATCCAGGACATCGAGATCTGCGCCACCAAGGACGGCAAGCTGCTCGGCCTGAAGGTCGATCTGCTCGCCGATATGGGGGCCTACCTGCAGATCATCACCCCGGGTATCCCGCTGTTGGGCATGTTCATGTTCCCCGCGATCTACAAGATGGAGTCCTATGACTTCAACTGCGTAGGCGTGTTCACGAACAAGACACCCACCGACGCGATCCGAGGTGCGGGGCGCCCGGAGGCAACCTTCGCCATCGAGCGGATCATGGACGAACTCGCCGCCGAGTTGGGCATGGATCCCATGAAGCTGCGCGAGATGAACTGGATCACCCACGAGGAGTTCCCCTACGCCACGATCGCCGGGCTGACCTACGACACCGGCAACTACGAGGCGGCGACCGCCAAGGCGATGGAGCTGTTCGGCTACGACGAGCTACGCGCCGAGCAGGAAGCTCGCCGGGCGTCGGGTGATCCGGTGCAATTGGGTCTGGGCATCTCGACCTTCACCGAGATGTGCGGACTGGCACCCTCGCGCACCCTGGGTGCGTTGAAGTACGTCGCCGGTGGATGGGAGCACTGCACCATTCGCGCCCTGCCCACCGGCAAGATCGAGTTGATCACCGGCACCTCTCCCCACGGGCAGGGCCACGAGACTGCGTGGAGCCAGATCGCAGCCAGCATCCTGGGAGTGGACGTCGATGACATCGAGGTCGTGCACGGCGACACCGGCAGGGCCCCCTACGGCATGGACACCTACGGCTCACGTTCACTGGCCGTCGGCGGACAGGCCATCAAGAAGGCCGCTGAGCGCCTCGTCGAGAAGGCCAAGGTCATCGCCGCGCACCAGTTGGAGTGCTCGGTGGATGACATGGAATTCGTCGACGGATCGTTCCGGGTCAAGGGTGATCCGGAGAAGGCCCAGCCGCTCGCCGCGGTCGCCTTCGAGGCGTTCACCGCACACAACCTGCCCGATGGCGTCGAGCCAACGCTGCAGGCGGAGGCCACCGTCGATCCGGACGACTTCTCCTATCCGCACGGCACCCACCTGTGCGCCATCGAGGTCGATACCGAGACCGGCAAGTCCACCATTCGCAAGTACGTGTGCGTCGACGATGTCGGAATTCAGGTGAATCCGCTCATCGTGGAGGGCCAGGTGCACGGCGGACTCGCCCAGGGCATCGCCCAGGCGCTGTACGAGGGGGTGGAGTACGACGCGGACGGCAACCTGCTGACCGCGAGCTTCGCTGACTACCTCATCCCGAGCGCAGCGGATCTGCCCTCCTTCACCACCGGCACGACGGTGACACCATCCTCGACGAACCCGTTGGGCACCAAAGGTGTCGGTGAGGCGGGAGCCATCGCCTCGACACCGGCGGTCATCAACGCCGTCGTTGACGCACTACGGCCCATGGGCGTCACCGATGTGTTGATGCCGGCATCTCCGCAGAACGTCTGGAGAGCCATCCAGTCCGCGAAGGGAGGTGCGGCGTGATCCCCGTCGCATTCGACTACACGAAGGTCGCCACGGTCGACGAGGCGATCGCTGCGCTCGCCGCCGGTGGTGAGGACGCGAAGATCATCGCGGGCGGTCAGTCGCTCATGCCGGTTCTGCGCTTGCGCATGGCCGCACCGACCGTGCTGATCGACTGCAGCGAGGTCGCCGAGATGCAGGGGGTGAGCGACGCCGGCGACGCGATCGTCATCGGCGCCGGCACCACCCATCACGCGGTCATGAACGACCCGCTGGTCAAGGCGCATGCGCCACTCATCGCGATGACGACCGAGACGGTCGCTGATCCGCAGATCCGCCACCGGGGCACCTTCGGCGGGGCCCTGGCCCACGCCGATCCCGCGGGGGACCTGCCAGCGGCCGCGGTGGCCCTCGATGCGGTGATGACCGTGGCCGGCCCGAACGGTCGGCGCGACATCTCCGCGAAGGACTACTTCATCGACTACTTCACCACGTCGATGGAGCCCGACGAGATCCTGGTGTCGGTACGGATCCCCAAGCTCGGTGACGGTTGGGGCTATCACTACGAGAAGTTCAACCGCACCGCACAGGGTTGGGCGATCGTGGGCGTCGCTGCAGCGGTGAAGCGCCAGAACGGCTCTATCGAGGCAGCCCGGGTAGGCCTGACCAACATGGGTCCCGGACCGGTCCGTGCGGCTTCGGTGGAGGCAGCCCTTGCCGGGGCGGCCGCCTCAGCAGACGCGATCGCGGCCGCGGCGGAAAACGCCACCGACGGCACCCGCGCCACCTCGGATCTGCACGCGCAGGCCGACTATCGCGAGCACCTCGCGAAGGTGCTCACCAAGCGCGCCGTGGCCAAGGCCGCCGGCGTCTAGCAGTTCCTCATCACTGCCGAGCGCTATCTCACGCACAGGGTTTCCGCGGAAACCTGGTACGTGGGGTAGCGCTCGGTGGTGTTTAGCGGACTTCGACGATGGGTAGGCGCAGGGCGGCCGGTGCATGGTCGGGGACAACCGGGTTCTTCGGTGCCACCGCTGCCACCTGCCGGTAGGGCTGGCCGACCTCGGGGCGCTCATCGGCCTCACCCTTATTGGGCCACATCGCCATCGCCCGCTCGGCCTGGGCAGTGATCGTCAGCGAGGGGTTCACCCCGAGGTTCGCGGTGATCGCAGAGCCATCGACGATGTGCAAGCCCTGGTACCCGAACACCCTCTGGTATGCGTCCACCACCCCGGTATCCGCATCGGCACCGATGACACAGCCACCGACGAAGTGCGCGGTGAGCGCCGCGTCGAAGTTCTCGAAGGCATTGCTCCCCGCAACGCCATCGATCTTCCCCGCCACCCGCTCCACCACATCGGCAGCAGCTGGAATGTAGGTGGGTGCGGGATTGGACTCATCCTTATTGGTCGTCAACTTCCATCGCCCGAGTAGACCGCGAGCGCCAGTCAGGGTGAGGGAGTTGTCGACCGGCTGCATGACCAGCGAGATCACGCTGCGCTCGCTCCACTTGCGCACGTTGAGCAGATAGGCCGCATTGCCACGCTGCTTCCACAATTCCTTGGTCCAGGTTCGCCACCTTGGCACTCCGGCTTCCGGGCGGGTGAGCACCGACTGCAGCAGCCCCATCGAATTCGATCCCTTGCCGTAGCGCACCGGCTCGACGTGGGTGTTCTCATCCGGATAGAAACTCGAGGTGATCGCGACACCTCGGGTGTAATCCGCATCGGCGGATTTGGCCACCGCACCCAGGATCGACTCGGAGTTCGTCCGCGAGAGGCGACCGAGGGTCCGCGACAGCCGCGGCAATTTGCCCTCGTCGCGCATCCGGTGCAGCAGCTTCTGGGTGTTGTAGGTGCCCGCAGCGAAGATCACATGCTCGGCGGAGAAGGTGCGGGTGCGCTTGGACCACGTGCCGGTGTGCTTGGTCTCGACGACGTATCCACCTTCAGCCCTCTCGCTGACGCCGACGACCGTGGTGAGCGCGTGCACGATGGCACCGGCATCCTCGGCCAGCCCGAGGTAGTTCTTCGGCAGGGTGTTCTTGGCGTTGTGCCGGCAACCGGTCATGCATTCGCCGCACTCGATGCAGCCGGTCCGCCGCGGGCCGACCCCACCGAAGTACGGATCTTCGGCTTCCACACCCGGCCCCTCGCCGAAGTACACGCCCACCGGAGTCATCCGGAAGGTGTGGCCGACCCCCATGTCGTCCGCGACCGCCTTCATCACCGCATCGGACGGGGTCATCGTCGGGTTATCAGCGACCCCGAGCATGCGCGAGGCCTGGTCGTAATACGGCGCGAGTTCCCCCGCCCAGTCGGTGATACCCGCCCACTGAGGATCCTCGAAGAATCGCTTAGGCGGGACGTACAGGGTGTTGGCGTAGACCAGCGAACCGCCTCCCACACCCGCACCGGCGAGGACGACGACGTCCTTGAGGACGTGGATTCGTTGCAGGCCGGTACAGCCGAGCATCGGCGCCCACAGGAAGGACTTCAGCCGCCAGGAGGTCTTCGGATAGGTGGCCTCATCGAATCGGCGCCCTGCCTCCATCACGCCGACTCGGTAACCCTTCTCCACCAGGCGCAACGCCGACACCGAGCCACCGAAACCCGAGCCGATGATGATCACGTCGTAGTCGTAGCCGGACATGGTGGCCATCCTCCCCTGCTGTTGCTGTTCGCGCCCGCTCGGGCCGCTACCGCCTCCAGGGTCGCATGAGTCCGACCGCCGTGCCGAGGATTCGCGCCCACCGGGCGTCGTCGAGGCCCAAGGGCGGGGTGAACCCCATGAGGTGCTGGGAGGCGATGACCTGGGATTCCGTCGTGGCGAGCAACCCCTCGGCGCCGTGTCGGTACCCCAGACCTGAGTCGCCACGCCCCCCGATGGGGGTCGAAACCGAGCCCCAGGTGGAGGCGTATCCCTCGTTGATGTTGACCGAACCTGCCGTGAGGCGCACGGCCAGATGACGGGCCTCCCGGACATCCGTGCTGAGGATCGACGCATTGAGGCCATAGGAGGTGTCATTGGCTCGCCACACCGCCTCATCGTCATCGCGCACGCGGTAGACCGCGGCCACCGGGCCGAAGGTCTCCTCACGACACACGAGCATGTCCTCGGTCACCTCGGCCAGCAGGGTCGGCTCGAAGGCGAGCGGGCCGATATCGGGGCGGGGTCGCCCACCGGCGAGAACCTGCGCCCCATGCGCCACCGCATCGTCGACATGGGCCTCGATCCGCGCAAGGTGCGTCGGATTGATGATCGGACCGATGTCGGCCCCCCATCCGGGAGTGGTGCCGATGCGCAGAGCCCGCACACGCTCGATGAGCGCTGAGGTGAACGAGTCGTACACGCTGGCGTGCACATAGATCCGCTCCATCGAGATGCACAACTGTCCGGTGTTGGCGAAC
Source organism: Actinomycetes bacterium (assembly GCA_965657825.1). Taxonomy (GTDB): domain Bacteria; phylum Actinomycetota; class Actinomycetes; order S36-B12; family S36-B12; genus M55B157. Next base: position 12,369 of record CBFHQG010000024.1, read on the forward strand.
ATCGCCCTTGTCGCGATCGACGCAGCCTTCGCGACATCGACATCTGCGCGAACGATCATCGCGTTCTTTCCGCCGAGTTCGAGGGTGCAGCCGATCAGCCGTCGGGCACACTGCTCGGCCACAATGCGTCCGGTCGCGGTCGACCCGGTGAAGATGACGTGATCGGCGACATCGATCACCGCTGGCCCGATGACCGGACCCTCGCCGGTGACGACGTGGAATAACCCTTCCGGCAGTCCGGCCTCTGTGAGTCGGGCCGCCACCCAGGCTGCCGTCATCGACGTCTGCAGATCAGGCTTGACGATGACGGCATTCCCCGCGATGAGGCCTGGCACGGCATCACTCGCCGCGAGAGTGAGCGGGTAGTTCCAGGGCGCGATCACCCCCACGATCCCGACCGGGTGACGCCACTGCCGGACGCGAGTGAGGATGGGAAGCGCGCCGCGCGGTCGTCGAGGTCGCAGCGTGCGCGGAGCGATGCGCGCATAGTGCTGGATGTTCAGTGCGACGTCGAGGACCTCCTCCATCGCGTCCCGACGGGCCTTGCCGGTTTCGAGTTGGATCAGATCCAAGACCTCATCGCGTCGGTCGAGCAGCAGGTCATGGAAGCGCAGCAGGATCCCGATGCGCTCCCCCACCGGGCGTCGAGCCCACTCCCGTTGCTCCTGCCGGGCTGTGTGCGCGGCCGCATGTACATCCTCGGCGCGTGAGAGCGGCAGTTCGACGACGATCTCACCGGTGAACGGCGAACGCACCGTGAACGTGTCAGCACCCTCGGTGACGCACAGGGCGGATAGGACGTCCACATGAGGGTGTCCTGCATCCACCCGATTACCCAGGAGGGCCATCCGCTGCGCTCCTATCCAGCCAGGCTGTGTTCGGCGGAGTACCGCTCGATCTGCTCGTCGATCTGTTCTGGACTCCAACCGAGAGCCGCACCGAGATACGGTGCGGCAGCCACAGCCGCAGCATCTCCGTGATCAGGGGTCTCCAGGGCAACCCGCAATCGACGGGTCACCAGATCATCGAGGTCTCTCGCACCCTGATGGGTGGCCGCCACGACGACCTCAGCCCGCAGATACGGCGCACCCTCGACTAATGCGAGACCGAGTTCAGGATCAGCGTGAATGACCTCGAATACCTCCGACACTCGATCACCGTGTCGACGCAGGAGAGACTCCAACGCCTCCGTCGTCAATCCTTCGGTGCGCGCGATGGACCCACGATCGGCCCACATCGCCTCGAAATCATCTGCTCCCACCAGAGGAATATCGGCGGTGGACGACGGAGCAACCGTGTCACCATCACCCAACTGCTCGACTGCGGCATCGATCACATCGGCGGCCATCACTCGATAGGTCGTGTATTTGCCACCCGCGATGACGACCAGGCCTGGTGCCGGACGGATGACCGCGTGCTCGCGAGAGAGGGTCGTGGTGGCGTCGGTGTCTGTCTCGCTGGTCTCAGCGGCCAGTAGCGGGCGGAGGCCGGAGTAGGTCGCCACGACATCATCGCGCTGGAGTGGGCGCGCCAGCCAGCGATTCGCCTGATCCAGGAGGTACTCGATGTCCGCTTCGCTTGCCTGCGGATCGGCAAGGTTGCCGTCGTCGGGTCCCCACGGGGTGTCGGTCGTGCCGATCAGCCAGAACTTGCCCCAGGGGAGCAGGAAAAGCACGCTGTGCGGGGTGCGGGCGATGATCGCGGTAGTCGATCGGATCGCGTCACGCGGTACGACCAGATGCACCCCCTTGCTCTGCTGGACGCGTCCCGCTGCGGAAGGGTCGGCGAGGTGGATGAGGTCGTCGGTCCATACCCCCGTCGCCCCGACAACCACCCGGGCATAGATGTCGTACTCCTGCCCATCGCAGTCGTCACGGACCCGAACCCCGCAGACCGTCTCTTCTTCGCGTAGCAGCGAGACCACCTTCGTCCGAGTCACGACGAGGGCACCTCGGGCAGCGGCGGTGCGAGCAACCGCGACGGTATGCCGTGCATCATCGATCTGCGCGTCATGGAAGCTCATCGCACCGGCGATGCCATCGGTGTCCAGATCCGGGGCGAGCCCCTTGGCTTGGTCACGGCTCAGGCTCTTCGGGCGGGGCATGCTGCCACCGTAGGAGCCGACGCGGCTGAGCATGTCGTACAGGTGGATCCCCGAGGCGACGTAGGGGCGCTGCCAGTTCTTGGAAACCGGAAAGAGGAACGGCACCGGTCGCACCAGGTGCGGGGCGAGCCGATCAAGGAGCAGCCCCCGCTCGGTGAGGGCCTCGTGGACGAGGGAGAACTCCCGCTGCTCGAGGTAGCGCAGACCACCGTGAGCAAGCCGCGAGGATCGAGACGATGTGCCCGAAGCAAGATCGTGCATCTCGACCAGGCCGACTCTCAGACCGCGGGCTGCTGCATCGAGGGCAGCGCCACATCCCACGACCCCACCACCGACGACGAGGATGTCCAGTGGGTGTTCGGCCGATGTCGAGCGAAGGGCGGCGACGGCTCGTCGGCGCTGCTGCGGTCCGAGGCGGTCGTCGGCGATGACGTCACTGCCCGCGAAGTTCCCCACGTGCCCAACCTACCCCGACCCCAGCCCGAAGATGCGACCTGAATCCTCGCTTTTGGCCCCCAGCGGTTGACTCAGTCTCCCTCAGGGGCGCCGCCTGGCGGACGTCACGCCGCGGGCGAATTCACTCCGCGGGGGAGGTGATGACCTCGATGCGCTGGAACTCCTTGAGGTCGCTGTATCCCGTCGTCGCCATGGCTTTGCGCAAGGCACCGACGATGTTGGCTGAACCATCCGCGGTATGCGACGGCCCGTGCAGGATCTCCGCCAAGGTGCCCACGGTGCCCAGCACCTTTCGTTCGCCTCGAGGAAGGGTCGGGTGCCATGCCTCCGCCCCCCAGTGCACGCCTCGCCCAGGTGAGTCGCTCGCGCGGGCGAAGACCGAGCCGATCATCGCAGCATCTGCGCCGCAGGCCAGTGCTTTGACCAGGTCGCCACTCGAACCGACCGAGCCATCGGCGATCACGTGGACGTAGCGCCCCTGGGATTCGTCGAGGTAGTCACGCCGCGCCTCGGCGACCTCGGCCACCGCAGTCGCCATCGGCACCCGGATACCGAGCACATCCGAGGTCGTGTGCGCCGCACCCCCACCGAAACCGACGAGTACCCCCGCGGCGCCTGTCCGCATCAGATGCAGGGCAGCCTGATAAGTCGAGCAGCCACCCACGATCACGGGAACATCGAGGTCGTAGATGAAGGTCTTCAGATTCAACGGATCACCATCACCGGAGACATGTTCTGCAGAGACCGTTGTCCCCCGGATGACGAGCAGTTCGACTCCCGCAGCGACAGCAGTCGGCGCGAGTGCTGCAGCCCGCTGAGGTGACACCGCGACCGCCACTGTGCCGCCGCCCTCTCGCAGTTCGGTCACGCGCTGGCGGATGAGATCCGCGTCGATCGGTGCATCGGCGTAGATCCGCTGCAGGTGCGCGGTCGCCTCCGGCTCGGGCAGGTCGCGGATGCGATCCAGGATGGGCTGAGGTTCGGCATAGCGGGTCCACAGGCCCTCGAGATTCAACACCGCGAGCGCTCCGAGCCGGGACAACTGCGCAGCGCTATCCGGGGAGACCACAGAATCCATGGGCGCGGCGATGATCGGGGTGGCGAAGCGGTAGGCATCGATACGCCACTCGGTGGACACCTCATCGGGGTTGCGTGTGCGCCGACTCGGCGCGACCGCGATGTCGTCGAAACTGTATGCCGTCCGGGCGCGCTTGCCGCGACCGATCTCGATCGTCGTCACGATCCCCTCACCCTCAGCCGCGCGTGTGGTAGTTGGGAGCCTCGACGGTCATCGTGACATCGTGGGGGTGGCTCTCCTTCAACCCCGCGGCGGTGATGCGCACGAATCGTCCCTTCGCATGGAGTTCGGGGATCGTCGCGGCTCCGGAGTAGCCCATCGAAGCCCGCAGCCCGCCGATCAACTGATGGGCCACCACCGCGAGCGGACCACGGTAGGGAACCATTCCCTCGATACCCTCGGGAACGAGCTTGTCGTCGCTGAGCACATCATCTTGGAAGTAGCGGTCCTTGGAGTAGGAGCGAGCCTGTCCGCGCGACTGCATCGCACCGAGTGAGCCCATCCCCCGGTAGGCCTTGAACTGCTTGCCATTGACGAATACGACTTCGCCGGGGGCCTCCTCGCACCCGGCGAGCAGGCTGCCGAGCATGACACTGTCGGCTCCCGCGACGAGCGCCTTGGCGATGTCACCGGAGAACTGCAGGCCGCCGTCACCGATGACCGGGACTCCAGCAGGCCTCGCCGCCATGGCCGCGGCGTGGATCGCCGACACCTGAGGGACACCGACGCCAGCAACCACGCGGGTGGTGCAGATCGAGCCGGGCCCGACGCCGACCTTGATTCCATCAGCGCCAGCGTCGATGAGTGCCTGGGCACCTTCGCGGGTGGCCACATTGCCGCCCACGACATCGACAGAGGTGGAGCGCTTGAGTAAGGCGACGGTGTCGGCGACCGCCTTCGAATGTCCGTGTGCGGTATCGACGATGAGGAGGTCGACACCAGCCTCGACCAGGGCGTGGGCACGCTTCTCCGCATCTGCACCGACACCGACCGCTGCTCCCACGACGAGCCTGCCATCGGCATCCTTCGTCGCATTCGGGTACTTGTCGGACTTCACGAAGTCCTTGACGGTGAACAACCCGCCGAGACGGCCATCGGGATGCACAAGTGGGAGCTTCTCGATCTTGTTGGTCGCCAGAAGCGCGAGCGCCTGCTCCGAGTCGACCCCCACGGGAGCGGTGACCAGCGGCATGGGTGTCATCACTTCACGGACCGGTCGCGAGTCGTCATCTTCGAACCTCATGTCGCGATTCGTGACGATGCCCAGGAGCCGCCCGTCACCATCGACCACCGGTACTCCGCTGATGCGGTACCGGCCGCACAGCGCGTCGACGTGGCCGAGGGAGTCATCGGGCCCGCAGGTCACCGGGTGACTGACCATCCCCGCCTCAGAACGCTTCACCATGTCGACCTGCTCGACCTGGTCTTCGATCGACAGGTTGCGGTGGACGATTCCCACCCCACCCTGACGCGCCATCGCGATGGCCATCCGGGCTTCGGTCACCGTGTCCATCGCGCTGGACAGCAGAGGCATCCGGATGCTGATGTTCCGCGACAGCCGAGTCGTCGTATCCACCTCGCTGGGGACGACATCGGACTCGGCGGGCAGAAGGAGCACATCGTCGAAGGTGAGCCCGAGATAGGCGAACTCCGGGGGCAGGGCGTCGGTGGGATCCTGCGACGGCGACATGCGTGAAGGCTACCTGTCGAGGAGGGCCCGCAGGCGTCCGACGTCGCTTCGCGCCCGCCAGTGCGCAGCGAGGTCGAGGCGCTCATCGTCTGGCAGGTGGGCCTCGATGGAGTAGGTGGCGTGGACGCCCGCGACGACGATCTCGCGCACCTGAGGGGTACCACCCGATCCTCCTGCTGCGATGTCTGCGTCCAGGGTGATCAGCGCGATGGGCCACGCCAGGCTGGCCCACCCGTGCTGGCGGGCCTCGACCGCGATGCGCCCGGCGATCCGGGCCGCCTCATCGGGATCGCCTCGACCGGTCAATCCGGCCGCGAGGATCGCTTGGGACTTGACCCGGTGGCGGACACTGCGGGCGTCACATAAACGCACGGCCTGCTCTGCGGCGTCGACCGCCGCATCCGCCCGTCCCTCGAGGAGCATGAGTTCACTGCGAACCCAGGCTGCGCGGGTGGCGATCCGCCACAGATCACCGGGTGGTGTTCGTTGTGCCACCCCCACGTCATCCGTTCCCGCTTGATGCGCACCTATCTGGCTTTCAGCCTGCTCCAGGTGCGCCCGGGCGCCCTCGCCGCGACCATCAGCGATCGCATCGGCCGCCAACCCCAGGTGCGCCTCCACCGCGGACTCCACGTCGTCGGCGAGCTCCAGCGCACGGGTGTCCCATTGTGTCGCCTGCGCTATCGCTCCGACCTGGCGCAGATGACTGCCCTGCAGCGAACAGATCAGGGATGCCAGTGCACCCCCTGCCTCGATCCGTCGGACACGATCCAATAACCACCAGGCGGCCAGATATCGGCCCTGCGCACCCAGTATCACCGCGCGTTGAGTCGCGATATGCGTCTGCCGACGTGAACCTCGGGGTGTAGGGGCGGGCACGCCGTCGGTCAAGCGCTGCGACTCAAGCGCCGACAGCCTGCGCGACGAGCTGGACTGCACCGGTCAGATCGTGAACCCGCTGCCCGGGAGCCGGTCCCGGCTGCCAGCCCGGCCCGGCAAGGATGACGACCGGTTCGGGTCGCATGTCCGGCATGTGGTCCAGATTCGTCAACGATCCGGTCTCAGGGGTTTGCGACCACAGGACGACCGCGGCCGGCCCGGTCCGACGAACTGCGGCACCGAGGGCCTCCGCAGGAGTCCGCGCTCCCAGCATGCGCACCGAGATGCGGCGTTCGGACAATCCCGCGGCGATCGCCCACAGCGGCAGAGTGTGCGCCTCCCCGTCTGAACCGGCGAGGAGTACCGGGCGTGCGTTGATGGCGCTGAAGGGGCCTTGCACCTTGGAGTTGAGCACTGATTGCACAGCCTCGGATAGGACGTGCTCGACTTCGATGCCGGTGCCGGTTTGCTCCCAGCGTTGCCCGACGCCGATGAGGACCGGGACGAGCAGGTGATCCCAGGTCCACACCACGCCTCGTCGCGACAGCGTCTCGGAGATGATGGATTCGCATGCACCGGAGTCCAGGCTCACGGCTGCTCGTGCGAGTCCACGTGCCGCGGGAGCACCACCGGGCATCGCGACGATGTGACCGCCACCGTGTCGATTCGAGGATTCGGTCGTCGTCAGGGGGGAGATGGTGGCGCCCTCTTCGGGCGTTGCTCCCAGTGACGCGACATCCAACTCGCGGGCCGCGCGGGCTGCCTCCGCTGGTGCGACGCCTGCGAGAACGAGTCGGCGCATGTGGTCCAGGCGGGCGATGTCATCAGCGTCGTATCGGCGATGCGCGCCTGCGGCATGCGCCGTGGGCCCCAGGCCGTAGCGACGGTCCCACGTCCGCAGGGTCGCCGGCGCCACCCCGAGGCGTCGCGCAACAGCCGCCACCGTGAGGCCGACCCCGGAGAGCCCCACGTTCGGGGACTCCGGCGTGCGCGAAGGCTCGGGCACGTGTGCTGAGGTCGGCATACCCCTATTGTCCGGTGCTCCCGGCATACCGCACGCTGAGCGCTCCACCACGCTCATCCACGCCGTGCTGGCCCCGTCATCCGGCCTGCTCGACCCACTGCAGGGAGGACCGCACTCTGCCCCGTGATACACGTCACACAATCGAGTCATAAATTGTTCAACTAAATCTCTTGACCAACCTGTGACGCGATTCTAAAGTGGAGGAAAGCACGACCAACCGCTCGAGGAGGACCCCATGGCTGATGTATCCCGACTTCCCGGCCCGAACGCCGATCTGTGGGATTGGCAGCTCCTGGGGGCCTGCCGCGGGGAGGATCCCGCCGTGTTCTTCCACCCCGAAGGAGAGCGCGGACCGGCCCGAGCGGCTCGTGAGGCCGCGGCCAAGGCCGTCTGCGGTGCCTGCCCGGTCCGGGTGCAGTGTGCCGAGCACGCCCTGCGCGTTCGTGAGCCCTACGGGGTGTGGGGTGGCCTGAGCGAGGATGATCGCGAGGCGATCTACCGCCGTGGTCGCCGCCCGCTGCCCGTCGCCGGCTGATCCACGCCTACGCCCGCCCCACGCGCGCTGGCGTCAGCGAACTCGAAGGCCCGCCGTCCGAAGGGACGGCGGGCCTTCGCACTACATCGTTCGGGTGCCTGATCGGACCCTTATCGATCTGCTAGTGACTGTGCCCGTGGTGGGAGTGACCGTGACCATGGGCCGACTCGGCCTCCTCGGCGGGCTTGTCGACGACGAGCACCTCCGTGGTCAGCAGCATCCCGGCGATCGAGGCGGCATTGGCCAACGCCGAGCGTGTGACCTTCACCGGGTCGATGACTCCAGCCGCGACGAGGTCGACGTACTCCCCCGTTGCAGCATTGAAGCCGTGACCTGCGGGTAGGTCGGCGACCTTGCTCACCACGACGTAGCCCTGTTCACCAGCGTTGTCGGCGATCCAGCGCATGGGCTCCACTGCCGCGCGCTCGACGATCTGCGCACCGGTCGCCTGGTCTCCCTGCAGGGTCAACCCCGCTACCGCGCCAGCAGCGTGAACGAGTGCCGCGCCACCACCGGCGACGATGCCCTCCTCGATCGCGGCGCGAGTCGCCGAGACGGCGTCCTCGACGCGGTGCTTCTTCTCCTTCAGCTCCACCTCGGTATGAGCGCCGACCTTGATGACCACGACACCACCGGACAGCTTGGCCAGCCGCTCCTGCAGCTTCTCGCGATCCCAGTCGGAGTCGGTCCGTTCGATCTCGGACTTGATCTGCGCGATCCGGTCAGCGACGGCATCGGCGGACCCACCCCCGTCGATGATGGTGGTGGTGTCCTTGGTGACCACGACTCGACGAGCGTGGCCGAGCACCTCGAGACCGACCTGATCGAGTTTCAAGCCCACCTCGGAAGCCACAACCTGCGCACCGGTGAGAGTGGCGATGTCCTGCTGAACGGCCTTGCGGCGATCGCCGAACGCGGGAGCCTTGACCGCACACGAGGTGAAGATGCCGCGGATTCGATTGACGACGAGGGTCGACAGCGCTTCGCCCTCGACATCCTCGGCGATGATCATCAGCGGCTTGCCCGTCTGAGCGACCTTCTCCAGCAGCGGCAGCAGTTCATTGACCGCGGAGATCTTGCCCTGCACCAACAGGATGGAGGCATCTTCGAGCACGGCTTCCATGCGCTCGGTGTCGGTCACGAAGTAGGGGCTGATGTAGCCCTTGTCGAACTGCATGCCCTCGGTGAATTCCAGCTCCATCTCCGCGATGGAGGACTCCTCGACGGAGATGACCCCGTCCTTGCCGACCTTGTCGAAGGCATCGGCGATGATCTCGCCGACCTCGGCGTCCTGCGATGAGATGGTGGCGACCTGGGCGATCTCGGCGCGGCCATCGACATCGCGCGCAACCTCAGCGAGTCGGTCGCTCATCGCGGTGACGGCAGCGTCGATCCCCTTCTTGAGAGCCAGCGGATTCGCACCCGCGGCCACCTGGCGCAAGCCTTCGTGCACCATCGCCTGGGCTAGGACGGTCGCGGTCGTGGTCCCGTCACCGGCAACGTCATTGGTCTTCGTCGCGACCTCTTTGACCAGTTGGGCCCCGAGGTTCTCATAGGGGTCGTCCAACTCGATCTCGCGAGCGATGGTCACGCCATCGTTGGTGATCGTGGGCGAACCCCACTTCTTGTCGATGACCACATTGCGGCCCCTGGGGCCGATGGTCACCTTGACGGTGTCAGCGAGTGCATTGACTCCGCGTTCGAGACTGCGGCGGGCCGACTCGTCGAACTCCAGGATCTTGGGCATGGTCCTTCACTTTCCCGATGGTGTGCGCGAAGCGCAGCTGGGGCGAACAGTGGATTCGGGGCGGGGCTGCATCTCCCCGCTTCGCCGGCTGCGCGCCGGGCCCTCATCGGACCCGGCGCGCGCACGGCCTAGGTGCTCGCGGGATCGCGAGCCGGGGATCACTTCTCGATGACGGCGAGAACGTCGCGTGCCGAGAGGATCAGGTACTCCTCGTTGTTGTACTTCACCTCGGTGCCGCCGTACTTGGAGTAGATGACGGTGTCACCGACGTTGATATCGAGCGGGATGCGCTTATCGCCATCCTCGTCGAATCGGCCGGGGCCAACCGCCAGGACCTTGCCCTCCTGGGGCTTCTCCTTGGCGGTGTCGGGGATGACCAGGCCCGAGGCCGTGGTCTGCTCGGCTTCGAGGGTCTGCACGAGGATGCGATCCTCGAGGGGCTTGATGGAGACGGACACGATGTATTCATCCTCCGATATGTGCACGGATGGTCGGTTGGGTAGTCAGTCGCCCCGTCGTCGCGGTGCCGGTGCAACCGAGCGCTGCCCACCGGCGCCACCATCCCCGGACGGGGCTAGCAGTCACAAGTGGAGAGTGCTAGAACCACGGTAGCCCGGGACTAGCACTCCGTCAACTCGAGTGCCAATGCCTCTCCCCGGGTCGCCGCCTCGGACTCACTCGGCGGATCGCACCCCGACCACCCGGGTGCGTGCGGATTCCTAGCCCGCCACCCACCGTTCGGCCACGGCGCCACTTCACCGGAACGCAAGTCTGGGGGATACCCGAACCCGGGGTCGGCTTCACCGATGCATCGACTGACGCCCCCGATCTAGCCTTCATCAACACCCGATATCGACACCCGATGCGGTTGGCAAACACGGCTGATCACATCGCACGAGACGTACCGACGATGGGATCACCGTGAGAACCAATCGACCGCACCTGGGCTCCCATGCACTGCACCGGCGAACTCAGTGGACATCCGCACGCCGATCGACCGTCGCGAGTCTGTGTGCACTGGCTGTGGGGGCCGCCCTGTGCTCACCCCTCTCTCTCACGTCTGCGGCAGCAGCTTCTCCCACGGCGACAGCGTCCAAGACGCAGGACGCTGCGACTGCCTCTGCTTCGCCGACTCCCAACCCCGCGGAGACCTCCCGGTCTGCCAGCTTGACCGTGTGGCCCTCCATGGGCCCGAATGCCCCCCTGATCGGTGCGGTGGTGGAGGTGCGGGATCGAGATGGCCGCCTCTTGGATTCCGGAACCGTGAACCAGGGCGGTGTCATGATTCTGCGGGACATCGCGCTGAGGGCCGAAGCACTACCCCTGTCCTTGACGAGCACGGGGGGCACAGCCCGAGGCCAGGACTTCAGCGGGGTCTTGAAAACCTACGCCTGGCCGAAGACTCGAGGCGCTACCTCGGTGTACCTGGATCTGGTGACGACAGCAGCAACCCGCAAGGAAGTCCTCGCCAAGGATGTGGTCCCTACTCAGCGCACCTGGCGTGCTGCTCTGACGGAGATTCGTGACGCCATCGGTATTCCGGCCGACGCCCCCGAAGGCATTCTGCAGTCGGGCAATAATTACGTTGATTACGACCGCATCATCGCGTCATCGCGTCCCGATCGATCCAAGGCTCCGAGGTCCTACAAGGCGCTCGTGCGCGTCTTGGCCAAGGGCGCAGCCGCCGAACGGCCCTTCGCCCGGGTCAATCCCCGAGGATCCACCAATCCCATGGCGTCAGCTCCATTCAGTCCGACTGCAAGCTCCTCGCCCACCTGCACCAGCAACCTGCCTAATTCCTCTGGTCCTGGCCCCTCTTCGACCGTCCTCGTGGCCCAGGTCGGGATTATCGCGGCGGGTGCCTACCTGGAAGCTGCCGGAATTCCCAGCACCATCGCGGGTGCGATTCCCGGCATGCTCCTCGGGGCCATGTCCGCCACAGGTACCTCACCTGAGCTGAGCGCTATCGAGGCTGTCGCAGAACAGTTGGAGTGCATCAGCGCTCAATTGGACAGCCTGAAGAGCGCAGTCGCGCTACAGGCGGCAGAGTCCTGCGAAAGTGCAGTGCGGACCGCCTTCGGCACGTATCAGGACCTCGTCGCGGATGCCCAACCACTTCAGTTGACCGGTGTCACCGGAGCTGCCGGTTCGACGGTCATCACCTTGCCCGGCACCACGGGCTACGGCACCTTGATCGCCGGTCAGACCGTTGTCACCGGCCCGGGGATCGGACAGCAGGTCCTCGAGGTCCCCGACGCCACCGGCTCAGCAGGAGTGCGCACTCTGACGATCCCGAGGGTGGACGACTCCATCAAGCGCGGAATGAAAGTGACCGGTGCCGGAATCGGTAGCACCGACGACACACCGGTCACTGTTGTCAGCATCGCTTCTGATGGCCTCAGCAGTTCCGTTCTCACCCTGTCCGCAACCAACACCGGATCCGTTGCGGGCGTGTCCTTAGAAGGACCGGTTCGGATCACCAGCAAGTATGTCGAGGGCGGCAACACTGTGATCGCGCTGTCCACGGAAACCAAGGACAGCATCGAGGACGACCTGACCTTCACCCTGCCGTTGGATTACAGCAATGTCGCGTTGGCCACCCTGATGGACGATGTGTCACGACTTGACTGCAACAACATCATCAGCAAGAGCATCTTCGAATCCCCCACCGGAACCTCTGAACCCAGCGTATACAACGACCTCGTGGCCGGCAACATCGATAATGGAGCACACATCGGGGTGGGCGGTGTGCAGACAATTCAGCAGTTCCTCGGCGCCTGGTCCATCGTGATGTACCAGCAGTCGATTCTGGAGGGTGAGCGCTACAACTATCTCGGCGACATTCAAACGCGCGTCAACAAAATGGGCATCGACGAGGTCACCGGCAAGTGCAAGTCGGGAGCTACCTGGCTGGACACCACCTTCTGCGTCTACACCAGCAATTTCGCTCAGGCAACCCCACCGGATATGTACAGCAATGAGTTGGGGCTGATGTACAGCGCCGGCAACGGATCGGCGATCATCGCGGCCCCTTTGGGCCACATGCTGCCGGGAATGAATCCTGATTTGAACAATTGCCGTCTCGACAAACTGAGTGACATGAAGGAGGGTTACCAGACCGCGGGCTTACCGGTCTACTGGTATTTCTGCCAAAAGAAGAGCCAAACCGACAGTGTCACCATCAGCGGGTTCGCGGCCAAGCAAGAGGACTTTATGGGCGCGGCGCAGAAGATCGGGTTGAATACCGATTCTGACAATTCGGCCGTATCCACCTTCTACGCTCCGCGAGTTCGACATCCCAATTACCCGACCGGTGACGACATCAAACCCATGGGTGACAGCGGCAAAGAGGCCTTGCGAATCCTGGTTGTCCAGGAAGGCCTCGTCCTGGATTCGTCAACGTCCAGCGACAGCTACTCACGGTTCTACGGCCCAAAGCAGACTTCGAGCCCCAAGGCAACCTATAAGGACTCCGGCCAAACCTGGCCGGGCGATCCATACACGCTCGTGGACTTCAAGGCCTATCTCGGTTCGTCCAGCGGTTTCACGGTGTACGACAAGAACGACCTGCCGGATCTCACAATCGACGGCACGACCTACGACAAACTGGGCTGTCCCTGCATGATGCAGATCCTCACACGCCCGTGGTGGCCCCAGGCCGTGTCGGGAGGCATCGCCGCGTGGACCGCCACCACCGTGAAGCCGCTCAATCCGGCTGATGCAGGTTACTGATGCACCTCTGCCGAGGCTCGAGGGCCGATGCCGCTCACGCCAGGTGCTCGGCGAGTGCCGAAACAGCCTCGGGCTCCACGCAGCAGCATCCGCCGATCAGCCGAGCTCCCGCGGAGACCCAGTCCGTCACAGGCCACCCCTGCGTGCCTGATGCCAACTCGACTCGACCTCCGCCAGCAGCCGAATCGCTCCAGGTCTCGGTGTCCGGGAGCCAGACTCTCCCGGCGTTGGGGTAGGCCACGAGGGGCATTCCGGTGGGCAGGTCAGTGGCACCCGCGATACGGCCCAGCAGCCCCGTGACCAGGTGCGGGGCCACACAGTTCACCCCGATCGCGGTGACAGATGGTGCGCACACCGCTGCACGGACCGCCTCGGAGATCGGCTGCCCCGCCCAGGTAGTCCGCTCATCCCCGCAACTGAAGGTCATCCAGGCCGGCAGGTGGGGGTAATCGACGAGGACTTCGGCGATGGCCGCGGCCTCATCAGCATCCGGGATCGTTTCGACGGCGAGTAGGTCGGGATCAGCTTCGGCGAGGATCTCGATCCGCTCGCCGTGGAAGTCCACCAACTCCTCGTGCGTGAGCCCGTAGCGGCCACGGTACTCACCCCCGTCATGGGTGATGGCGCCGTAGGGGCCGACGCTCGCCGCCACCAGGACTCCCGACGCGTCGGCTCCCCGGCGCTGGACTGCCTCCCGCGCGACCTCGACGCTGCGGCGCAGCGCGGCATCCGCCTGTGCGGCTGAGCGCCCCTGGGCCACAAAGCCGCCCCGGGAGACCTGGTAGCTGGCACTGATCACCACTCGGGCACCGGCATCGATGAAGTCAGCGTGCGCATCGACGAGCACCTCGGGATGATCTGCGAGCACCCGGGCAGACCACAGCGGCCCGGAGATATCCGCTCCCAGCGCT
>CBFHQG010000025.1:0-26264 GCA_965657825.1 Actinomycetes bacterium
CTTGATGCAGACTGGGTTGCCGCCGGCACAGTCATGGACCTGCTCGTCGATGCGGTGGCGAATGCGGCGATGCATGGCCGTGCGAAACACGTGTGGATTTCCGCGGAGTGGACGAATGATGACGAGGTGGGGATAACCGTCACGAACGACGGCAGTACCGAGCTCGGGGAGGGGCGCGGGCTGGGTTCTGCGTTGCTCGATGAGTCGTGTGTGCGGTGGTCGCGTGAGATTTCCGCTGGGGCAGTAATGCTTTCTTTCGCGATCGCGATACCGAGGACAACAACTGAAGGGACGGTACCGGGATCAGTACCTTCCCTTGATGGCATTTCAGTTCCGCACTGAATCTAGTCACGAAACGGCCGCATAAGTATCGGGGTCACCACCGAAAGAGACCCGTTTGGACGGAATTCCCGATGACCTTTACAGGGGACGACGGGCGAAACGCCAGCGGTGGGCGGCCGGCCAGGATGCGAGCAACACCAGTGCTGCTGCCGCGACTGTTGCGGCCAGACGCAAACCCATCGTCTCGACCACCGGATCACCCACGATCGCGAACAACCCCATCACCCACACCGTCACCCCGGCGACGGCGGCGGCGTAGTTCACCCAGATGAACGCGATGGTGACCGCTGCTCCGAGCACGGCGATGATCGCGAAACCATTCGCGCTTGGTCGCAGGGCTAGCACCAGCAGACCGATGACAGCGAGCCCGAGCACGGTGCCGGCCAGCCGATGGATGACCCGCACCACCGTGCCCTCCAGATCAGGCTTGCTCATCCACGCCACCGACATCGGCAGCCAGTACTGATGCGGAATAGGAGTGGATTCCGAAATCGCGGTGGCGATCACCATCACGATCGTGAGTCGCGTGGCGTGGGCGAGGAACGGTCGGCCCGTGGTGAACAGATCCGCCAGTCGGGTGGAGGGTTGATCGGTGTCCTGCGCGAGTTTCAGGTGCTCCCACAGCGCAGTGCTGTCGCGGCGACGCAACTGGATCAGTGACACCACGAGACAGATCGCGGTCTGGATGATCCCGCCCAGGCCCATGAGCGCCGCGGTCGTCGGTGCATCGTCGAGGGGGACGGGAATGCCGACATAGATGGTGAACACCACCAGGGTGAGCAGGCCGATGACCGCCGCACGCGGTCCTGCGAATCCGGCAGCGCCGGTGGCGAATGCGACCGGTGCGGTGATGATGATCGCCAGCAGCGGCAGATCAGACAGGGATGCGCCACCGGCCGAGGCGATCATCAACCACAGGGTCGTCCAGAGCATGACCCGCCAGCGCCGCCCGAGCGGATGACCGGCCTCAGCGACAGCAGTGAACACCGCCCCGATCGACAGCGGGATCGCCGCCTTCGGATCACCCAGGGCGATCGGCACAGCCATCACGGCTGCGGTGACGACACCACCGCGCAGCGCATCACGCCAGTCCAGGCGCGCGAGGTCGAACTGCAGCAGCGAGCCCAACCTGGACATGGCCGCATTGTGTCGGATAGGTGCGGGTTGACGCTGCGAAACGGCACGCCGCTCGCGCCTGGAGCGCATCGCGACTGCGGCCCGCTACCTTTCAGGCGTGCAGTGTCGTCGATTGATCCAGGTGAGCGCGGGCGCCGCGACGATCTTCGTGTTGGCCTATGTCGTCTTCGTGCTCACCCCCTTCGGTCAACTCATCGACGATGAACTGCTCGAGGTGTTCCGCGCCGAGAAGTTGACTCGGACGGCACTGACGAGTGCGCTGCACCTGATCAACGTCGTCACGATCGCTCTCGCTGGTGTCGTCATCGTGGCGATCGGCGCTGCGCGGCATCGGCTGGGTGTCGGCATCGTTGCGGTGGTGGCTTTCGGAGTAGCGGTCGTCGCCGCCCAGGTATTCAAGCTGATCCTGCCCAGGCCGGAGCATCAGCCTGAACTCGATGAAGCATTGGGCCGCGTGGGCATCGACACCTATCCCAGCGGACATTCCACGATCGTCACCGCCGGGGTGATCGCGCTGCTGTGGGCGTGGGGCACGGTGAATCGTGCAGTCTGGCTGCTCGGTACGGCCGTCGTCATCGTCGTGGTGTCGACAACGGTGATCTCCGGGTGGCATCGGCCCAGTGACGGGATCGGTGGCATCTCGCTGGCCATTGCGGTCATGGCGTTGGCGGCCTGGTGGATGACGTGTCGATCGACGAGCGACGAGTCGGTGAATGAACGGCATCAGATCCGGACAATGCCGCCCGATCACGATTGAGGCGCCTGCTATGTGAAGGAGAACCGGCCCAATGGGCTGGGGCCGGGAATGACTCGCAGAATGCCCCTCATCCTTGGCTAGAACAAGACCGGCTGCAACAAGACCGGCTACAACGAGAGCTTCCTGCTCTTCAATCCGGCGATATTGAACGAGACCGTCAGGTCCCGTCCGTTCGCGATCCGACGGGTCCAGGTGAAGGAGCCGTCGATGCCGATTTGGACGGGGACCCCGCGAACTGCCTTTCCTCCGTCAATGCGCACCCACGGAACAACGCTCGTTCCCGCAGCAATACTGGTGGTCGTTCCGGTGACGGTCACCCGCCCACCCATGCGATCCCCGCCGACGGAAACGCTCGGCTCTGCTGCGTACAACTCCTGAGATCGACCACTACCGACCGTGAAGTAGACCTCGATATCCCGATCTAGTGAGACCTTCCGGGTCCACGTGAAAGCTCCATCGGCATCCACCTGGACGGGGAATCCAGCCCGGAAGGCGCTTTGACCGAGAAGGCGCACCATGGGAGTCACCTGGGTGCCGGCTGGAACGGTCGCAACGGAACCGATCACTGTCACCCGTTCGAGATTTCTGGTGAGAGTAACGGAAACCTGCGGGACCGGTGGGGTTGGATCGGTGATCTCGAGTGTGAAAGGAGCTGTCGCTGAAGCGTAGGAATCCGTGGCGGTCATGGTGAGGGCGACCGGTCCGCTCGTGGTTGCTGTCGGAGTGCCGGAGATGACTCCCGTTGCTGGATCGAGAGTCAAGCCTGCAGGCAGGATTCCACTGGTCAGTGCGAATGAGACCGTCCCCTCGATGTGGGAGATCACGGGGCTGAGTCTCGTGGGTATTCCGATGTCGCGGGCAGAACTGGGAAAGGCCAGCGACAGAGTATGGGCGAGTACCTCGATCGTGAACGTCACATCATCCGTCGCGGTGCCGTCGGTGACCTCGACGGTCACCGGCGTCGGGCCAGCAGCTGTCGTAGGTGTCCCGGAGATCACTCCGAGACCAGCATCCAAGGTCATCCCCGCCGGCAGGGAACCGGAGGTGATGGTGAAGGTGAGTGATCCGGAAGCCCCCGACACGGTCGGCGTGATGCCCTGGGCCTTTCCGACATGGGCGACCGCATTCGGGTAACTCACCGACAGTTGTGCAGCACCTCCATCCACAGTGATGGTGAATGTCGATGCGACCGACGCATAGCGATCGCTCGCCGTGACAGTGATGACGGCGGGGCCACTCGTTGCTTGAGTCGGTGAGCCGGAGATCACGCCTGAGGAAGAATTCAGTGACAGGCCTGACGGCAGCGTGCCCTGTGTGATGGTGAAGTTGCCGACAGTGCCGATTACGTTGGACGTATGGGGACTCACGGTCATGGCGGATCCCACGTGTCCGGAATGGTCGCTGTAGGTCAATGTCAGCGTGTGCGGAGAAATCCTCAACCTCAACGGCACCGTGAGGCTTTGGCCCTGGGTGTTGCTGACGTTGATCGGGAATAGCCCGTCTGCTGTGGAAGTCGGAGTGCCAGTGATTTCCCCGGTCGTGGTGTCGAGGTGCAGTCCGGACGGCAGTGCAGGTGTTCCTTCGGTGAAGGAGTTGGGATTACCGGAGGAGAACGCCGCATCGGGGTCGATGATGACGGACCTACCGACCTCGAGGTTCACCGAGACCGGATAGACCACGTTGAGCGGGGTAGCGGGCGCTGTGGGGGTAACGGTGACGCGATTGGTCCGGTTGACGGTCGTGGAGGTCACCGCGACCACCTCGTAGGTGTAGGTGGTGCCGTTGGTCAGCCCGGTCATGCGGTAGGTGCATGTTGTTTGGGTGTCGGGGCAGGTCACCTGGATGGGGACGACAGGTGTGGGAAGGCCGAATTCCTCGATCTTGTATGTGAGCCCGCTTTGGGTGAGCCGATTCCAGGTCAAAATCGCCTCCTGATCTCCGGGTGCGGCGGTGAGGGAGAAGGCAACGGGGGGTGTGGGAACCACACTGGACACAGTCCCGTAGTCGCTGGGGTTGCCCGAGGTCGGCACTGCGCGGATGCGGAAACGCGCTGTGCTTCCGGGTGGCAGCCCCGGAATGGTCGCTGTCAGAGCCAGCGGTTGGCTCGAATTATTCACTGGATTCCACAGGGCTCCGCCATTGGTCGTCCAACTGATCTCGAATCTCAGTGGGGCGGCCGCCCCCCAGTTATAGGGAGCCCAATCGATCTGGGCGGTGGTCTTGTCACCGATCCAGGCGATGGCCGGGTTGGGCTCGGGCAGTGGTGTCGGTGCGGGGGGATTGGGTGTGAAGGAAACGGAGGGATAGGTGAATGCGATCACCTTTCCATTGGGGGCCATCGCGTTGACATGGGCGCGGTACTCGGCTGCGTTGTCCAACCCGCTCAGGGTGTACGAGCAAGGGGCGTTCGTGCAGGTCACTATCTCCGTTCCGCTCGGTGCTGGCGGTGGCACGTATTTTTGCCAGACGAGTTGGTACGAAGCGGCACCCGATACGGGGGCCCAGGTGATCTCTGCCTGAGCATCCGCGGTTTGGACCGTCAGCGGCACCCCGGGGTTGGGTATGGCCAGTGATGTCGTTCCTGGCAGGCTGGTTGTTCCGTCCTGTGCCTGCGCATAGACGCGGAAGTCAACGGTGGTGTTGTCGCCGACGTTGATCCCTACTCCGGCTGATAGGGCAAGGGGGTCTGAGGTGTTGATGGTCGTCCACGATGTCGATGGCTGGGTCGAGTACTTGTACTGGGCGAGGAAGCTCCCCGGCGTGAGCCCACTCCAGTCGTAGGGAGCCCACGAGACGGTGGCGGTCGCCGTGGTCGGGTCCCAGGTTGCCGTCGGTGCAGGAGTGGGCAATGCCTGTGTGTCGGAGGACTCCACGGTGTCGTTGGCCGTTTCGGGACCGTTGGTGGTCACCACGTCCTCGGGATCGGGCTGTGCCACCGCTGACGGGAGCGTGCCGCTGAGCATTCCCGCTGCGAGTGCCGTGCCGGCAACAAGTGCCCAGATGCGTCGAAGGGAACGGTGGGTCGTCATGGCGTCTCCTCGCGGCAGGGTGCGCACTGGCAGGGCATGTCCCAAACACCGTAACCCATGACGATTTGGGGAACTGTGGGTCTAGGAGAGCACCCTCAGGGTGGTCAGGGAGGGATCGGTGGCGTAGGCGATGCGGATGCCCTGGGTCTGCGATTCGCGCAGGCCGTCGAGGATCTCAGCGGTGATGCGCTCACCAGGGGCGAGCACCGGCACTCCCGGGGGGTAGGGCGCGATGAGGTCCGCGCTCACTCGCCCCACCGCCGCCGAAGCATCGACCATCTCGTGCGCGGCGAAATACGCCGCGCGTGGAGCCGTCACCTGTTCGGGGCGTACCGACCACGACAGCGATATGTGCGGCGTGCGGGGGGTGCCGCGGTATCGCTCGATTGACTCGATCAGATGCGTGACGAACCCATCGATCGTGTCGGGAGTGTCGGCGATCGTGATCATCGGTGCGACGGTGTCTCGGTCGGCGTATTCGATGGGCATCCCGGCTGCGATCAGGTCACGTTCGATCATCACCCCATCGGCCCCGGTGCCGGCGATGCTGATCGCGAGCTTCGTCGCGTCAACTTGGGGACCATCGAACACCACTACGCCGTGGATATCGCGGAGTCGATTGCGGGCCTGGGTCACGAGGGGAATGAGGTCACCGAGCAGGCGCTCACCGTGCAGTTGCATGAGTGCCCGCACTGCATCGATGCTCGCCAGCGGTGCACCCGGTGGGCTGGTCGTATGGGTCGCCTCGAACCCCGCTTCGAGCCGAGCGAGGTTCAGGCGATCGGTGCGAGCGAGGACGAGGGCGGCCGCGGAATATCCGGGCAGGGATTTGTGGATGCTGGTCACCATCGCATCCGCACCTGCAGCCATCGGATGCGGTGGCAGTGCGGGATGGAAACCGAAGTGCGCACCCCACGCCGCATCGATGATGAGGGCGGCATCGTGACGGTGAGTCACGTCGGCGATCGCGTTGACATCACCGAAGGTGCCGACATAGGACGGGTCGCTGAGGAATACTGCCTGCGCCGCCGGGTGATCGGCCAGTGCGGTATCGATTGATGTGGCGGTGTAGCCGAGCGGCAACCCGGTGGCCTCGTCGATCTCCGGATACACCCATACCGGGTGGAGATCGGCCAGAATCAGACCCAGCAGCATCGACCGGTGCAGGGTGCGCCCGACGATGACGGTGTCGCCGGGTTGACCGATGGCGAGCGCGAGTGCCTGATTGCCGTGCGTCGATCCACCGACGCTGAACCGCGCCCAGTCCGCTCCCCATAGTTCGGCGGCTAATCGTTCGGCGTGAGTGAGAGTCCCGTGGTCGACCTTCATCGTGTCGAGCCCGGCGTACAGCGGCACATCACCTCGGATGACGTCACCGATTAGGTCAGTGCGCTGTTTGTGCCCGGGGATAGTGAACGGGTTCGGCTGTGATTCGGAAAACCGCCCGTAGGCATCCAAGAGCGGGGCGTGCTCCCGCAGGCCGAGGGGGTCATGCAACACGGGGATTACCGTATCCACCGGCAGGTCAGCCGAAATCCGCAACAGCCCAGGAGGCGACAATGAGCCAATCGTTGCGGATTTCGGTTCGTTATGGGGGTGGGAGGATGGGGGAGTGAGTGGCCCCCTCGTCGACAGTTCGGCCGACAGCAGTGATGCGCTCGTCGGTGATGGTGCGCGAGTCGCTGAAGACGTGCAGACGGGTGTCGGTGAGACGACGTTGGCGGCAGTTCCGCTGACCGGGGGTCTGCGCACCCTGTCGACCGTTGCCCTGGCGACGTCGGGTGGTGCGCTGTTCGGTACTCCGATCGTCATGCTGGTCGCCCAGCGATCCGTGGTGAACCCGATCGATGTGTGGACGGTCGTCGGATTGCTGATCGCGTGGGTGGCCTGCCTGACCATCCCGCGCCTGGAGACCCGAGCAGCAGCACAGACAGGCATCGGCATTCTGCTCGTCGCCTCCCCGCTGCTAATGGGTAACGCATCCGGTGGGCCGTGGATGCCGGTCACCCTGGTGGGCTTCGCCATCGTCGTCGGCGCGGTGTTCGCGCTTGCTCGCAATGCCGCCCTCGTCATCGTCCTCGTCGTCGCGCTCGTGCAGGCCGCTGTGTTGCGTATCGCACCAACGGGTGCGGCTTTCACCGATAACTCGCTGTCCCTCTTCGCGGGTCCACTTCTCACGGTGCTTGCCGGAGTCGGACTCGTTCTCGCCTATAACGATTGGCGCCGCCAGGCCCTCGCCCTCGACGTACGTGAGGAGGAGCTGGAGCAAGCGCAGGTTGCCACTGAGCAGCAGGTGCGATTGCAGCGGGCCCAGGAGACGGTCGAGCGACGCATCCACGAGACGGTGCTCAACACGCTCACCGGCATCTCCATGGGTGAGGCGGATGCGCAGATGACACGTCGTCGGGCACAGCGGGATCTGGAACAGCTAGAACTAGGTGTGCAGCCCCTCGACGACACGCTTCTCGCCAGGATCATCGATATCGCACTGTCTTCATCCGGTGCTCAGGACATGACGCACGAGATCCGCGTGAGTGACGATAACTTCATCCCGGCATCGGTAGCAACGGCGCTTCGCGATGCGACCGTCGAAGCGCTCCGCAATACAGTGCGTCATGCCCAAGCGACCCAGGTCCGCGTGAGCGCCTCGATAGGCGAAGCCATCGAGATCAGCGTGACCGATGACGGTGTGGGGATGACGGCCGACGTCGTCGAACGATTCGGGATGACCTCGGCCATCCGGCGTGGCATCGAATCGATCGCCGGCACGGTCGACATCGATTCCCGGCCTGGAGTGGGTACCACCGTCACCCTGCGTGCCCCTCTCATCGCGGAGGCCCCGGCGGTCACCCAGCCCACGGAAGCGACGAGCTTATTGGACGGCTCTCCGGTCAGCAGGTTCGGTTTATTCGGCACCAATGCGTTCCTCGCCATCTTCGCGATTCCTTTCGCATTGGCTCTTCCCGCATCCGCAGTGGTCCTCATCGCCAGTGCAGTCTTCGTAGCGGTCAATGCCGTCCTGGCGTGGATCTGGACACCCTCGCTGCGTACGTGGCTTCCTCCGGTGGCGATACTCGCTGGTGGCACCGCGCTTGTCGCCCCGGTCATGGCATCGGGTGGATCGTTGACCTGTTCGGCCGGAGATGCCGCGTCGTGGCTGGTAGCAGCGATCTCCGGAGGCGGGGCGCTGCTCCTGCTGAGTGCCTATCGCAGCCTGATCGCTCGATTGACAGTCGTGATTGTCATCGGTGCCGCGACAATGGTGCTCGCCATGGCGGTGGTGCAACAGTGCCGTGACTTCACGGTGCTGTCCGCACTCGTCTGCCTCGTCTACATGGCCGCAATCGCTGGTTTCTTGACCTGGATCGATCTGCGATTCGAAGCACAACGGCGCCGCCGACTGCAGTTGTGGCAGGACATCGTCGTGTCGCAGGTAGACCTCATCAGCCGCCAGGCAGCCATCGAGCAGTGGAACACCCTGACCTCGAGCACCCGGACGTTGCTCGAGGGGTTGGCATCGGGTGCCCTGGACCCCCAGGATCCGATCATCCGGGCCGAAGCGGAGACCGAAGGTTCCTCGTTACGGGCTCGACTGGGCCGAGGGCGTGGCGAGCCGAAGGCCCTGGTCGGCTTGATGAAGCGATTACGTTCCGTCGCAAGGGAACACGGGTGCGCGGTAGAAGTGACCCAGGTGACCGAATGGACGCGCAGTGATCCATGCCCGGACTGGCTCGTCTATGCGACGTGCGCCCTTGCTGCACACGGCGGTGATCGCATCGGACTCGTCGTGCTTCACGATGATGGAGTCGATGAGCTGCTGATCAGCTGCTCTGAACGCGCGGAGGCTGATTTTCTCAACGCGGTTCCGGAGCACACCGAGGACTGCACGGTGAGCGTGGAGAAAGAAGGCGATCCGGGTGAGGTCCTGCTGAGTTTTCGCCGCGCAGGATCGTGATCAGCATTAATCGCCGAGTGGATCTGTCTAGGAGCTGGAATATGCGAGTGGGATTCAGGGAATGAGCCCTGCGGACTGGGCGACCGCATGCAATTCGACCTTGGTGCGAGCCTGGACTCCGGCCGCGGTGTATTTGTCGCGCACCCGATCGATGTAGTGCTTGACAGTGTGTGCGGTCAATCCCATCCGCCGGGCCACCGAGTCGAGGGTGAGACCGGATGCGTAGAGCACGAGTGCGCGACGCTCCTGTTCGGATAACTCGACATTCGCGATCGGGTCGAGCATCGCCGCGGCGAGATCGGGATGCACCCAGGAATCACCGTCGAGGACGGTCTGCACCGCCTCGCTCAAGGTTCCCATCGATGATCGCTTCGTGACGAATCCTTGTGCGCCTGAGGCCATGGCGGCCTGGACAGCTCCGGGTTGCACCATCGCGCTCATCACCACAACCGGCACGTTCAAGGCCACGAAGGAGGCCACGATCTGGGCAACGGGTGTGCCATCGCCAAGATCGAGATCGACGACCGCGCAGTCGCAGCCGTGGGTGCGGGCAGCCTGCGTCGCCTCGCGCAGTGACTCACCTGAATAGACGAACGTGATGTCGGGCAGGTCGCGGGTCAAGCGGGCAGCGACTCCCTCGCGGACGACCTCGTGGTCGTCGAGGAGGACGAGGCGCGCGCTGGGCATTCGGAAAGGATAGGTCCTGATCGGTAACAGCACGCCACCCCTAAACGGGGGTAGTGCCTGGCGTCGATGGCACCCCGTGGAGGCTCACCCTCGTGTACGGGCGACCTGGCTGGTCGCGATCCGGCTCGTTGCGATGACGGTTCCCTCGCTCATCACCTGTGCCCGCCACCGATAGGTCCTGCCGGCAGGGGCCTGGACCGGGATGCGGGTCTCGAACCGGTAGCGACCATTGGCCTTGGGGGTGGTGGCAGCCCGGGTGCGCCAGGACACGCCCTCCCAGGTGACCTGGTAGCGCACGCTCACCGATGGCTGAGGTGAGGTGATCCGCCCACGCAGCACGACCATGGATCCGGGCGTGGCAGGGTCGGTTACGCACCGCAAGGACACCTTCGATGCGGGTGACTTCCTTCGCGTGGACTCCTCAGTCGCACATGCCGCGACCTTGACCTGGATCCGAAGGACATCGGTCACGGCAGTCCCGCCGGGAAGGCCATTCGATGCACGCACCCGGAAGACGTAGGTGCCCACATCGAGGGGTGTGCCGCCAAGGGAACCGGTCGGTGTCAGTTGCATCCCCGGAGGCAGTCCGGTTGCGGTATCAGTCTCAGCCAGGGTCACCTCGTCATCGACACTGAACACCGGAATCGGAGCGCCCGTCGCCTCGAACTGGTAGGCCGCGAACTCCTGACCGGCGAAGGCTTCGATCGCAGGCGTGGCTTGAGTGAAAACCGGGGTCGAGGAGGACTGTGATTGCAGGGCGCCCCACACCGTGGCGGCGGAGTCAGCAATCTGGCGATAGCCGCGCTTGTTTGGATGGATGCCGCTATCGCCAGAGATGATCCACGGGTCGCCCTGGCACCAGCCGAAGACTTTGCGGGTGACCGAGAACACCGACTGAGTCGCCGACGACTGGTTGCTCGGGCCGTCGACGCCGACCAGGCCGAGACCAGCTGGGCCAAAGCATGGTGAGAATGCGCTGTAATCACCCGGCGGCAGGCCGGTGTTGAACGCCTTGTGCACGGTGACGATCCGACCGGCATCGCCTGGTCGCGCAGCTTGGACATTGCGCACCGCGGTCGCGATCGTGTCGTTCAAGACTTCGAGGGCGATCATCAACTGCTCGGCGGTGAACAAGGTCGCGGCCGGAATGACTTTGGGATAGAGCAACACCATCAGACGTGTTCCCTCGCCAGTGGTTCCTGCGAGCAGGCGCGTGTAGAGGGTTTCTAGACCCGACAGGGTTTGTTCTTCGGCGATGAGGGTTTCGAAGCATGCGCGCTTATCGGAGCGGATCCGGCAGATATTGCCCTCACCGAGAAGCACCTTGGCCAGTGTTCCGTTCGCCCCGAGGGTGATGGTGATGATGTCGGGCTGCTCGGAGATCACCGCATCGACACCGTTGTAGACAGTGTCGTTGGCGCCATCGCGCGGGAGCTTCTTGAAGGTCACCTTGTCATCAGCCCAATCCCGCGCGGTTGCTCCGCTTAGCGCGAAGTTGGCGTAATTGGCCGCGATCACCTCATCGGAGTGAGCGGGGTAGTTCAGTGCGCGGGCCAACTGCGCTGACCAGGCGACCTGATTCCAGTAACCGTAATCAGGAGACCAATCCAGGTTCGGTGCCAGCGGTTCGGTGTTGCTGCGGGTGAGGACGTTCGACGAGCAGGCACCGTTGTATCCCGATGTCGTCCCATCCGAGCCGCCGGGATGCAACTTGGGTCGGCAGTTCGACAGGTCGAGGGGACTCATCTCCGGCGGAGTGGCGTTGTCCCCGAGGACAGTCCCGGTGTCCGACGAGGCGAAATACCCGAATCCGGCCATCACGCTGTCACCGAGTGCCACCACCTTCACCGGCTCTGATGGCGCAGCCTGGGCGGTCGTTGCACGGACTCCGGGGACAGCCAGCAGCAATCCGGCCGCGAGGGCGGTTGTGGCCACGAATGCGGTCAGGGAGGTGGCGTAGTGGCGCAACATGATGAGGATATCGACCTTTCACGTCAGACGTTGAATGGGCCCGGCGCGGCGCCCTGCCACATTGTGTGCGCTCGATCGACGAGATCGCAGACTGAAAAGCGACTGTTTGCGATTTACCCCCGAAAAGGGGGTGCGCTTCGCGTCCTGTCGGGTTGTGACCACGGCACCGGCGATGACAGCCTGCAGAAGCGTCGCACCAATTCCTGACTCTTCCGTGGAGGAACCGCATGACCGCTCGGCACCGTTCGCTTCGCCATCGCACCGCCGTGACCATGGTTCCTGCAGCAGTCGGAGCCGGGGCGCTCATTGCCGCGCTGTTGCCGATGACCGGTGCCCAGGCCCAGCCGGAGCCGAATGCCACGGTGGCCGCCATGGTGGTGGCACAGACCACGGTCGAGGTCACCGAGGAGCCGCAGGCTCCGCCTCCCGCAGTGGAAGGGGGGTCGCTGAAGGTCACCCTGTCCACCGCCTTCCTGCGTCAAATGCGTCGCGAAGGTGTGCGCGTGAAGCCCGTGGGCACGGCGACTCGGACGGGGCGAACCTTCGATTTTCCGGTCTACGCCCCGTCTGCTGGCCCGGGCAGCGAGGCGGTGCTTCTCACGGGGGGCATCAAACTGCGCGATCGCGATGGTGATGCGTACCGGTGTGACACTCTGGCTTTGACGGTTGCCACGGGTGAATTGCTCTGTGGTCGGGGTGAGCGCAGCACGTCTCGCTTCACCACCACTCGCCTGCTCAAGAC
Source organism: Actinomycetes bacterium (assembly GCA_965657825.1). Lineage (GTDB taxonomy): Bacteria > Actinomycetota > Actinomycetes > S36-B12 > S36-B12 > M55B157. Next base: position 12,621 of record CBFHQG010000025.1, read on the forward strand.
GACGGCGAACCTCATCACACCGGACACCGAGCCCACTGAGGTGGTGACCGCGCCGGTAACCGTCGCAGCCGATGCGCGGGTCGATGCCAAGTTGGGTGCCGACGTGCTCCGAAAAGATCAGCGGATGGGCACGATGGAGCTCTCCGTCGGCAATGCGCCTGCTCGCTCAGGTCGCGATTCGCGATCCAACTGTGAGGTCGATGATTGGGCATCGGACAACTCCATTAACCGGGGATGGGCCATCCAGGCGATGGTTAACCGCATCCCCAAGGACATCTCGGTCAGCCAGTTCGATCCCACGACAGGGCGATCCCCCGTGCCTGATGCGGCTCCCGTTACGGTCGGCCAACGAACCCCGAAGATGGACGGGGTGTCGGTCACGGCATCCAAGCGGATCATCCGGGGGAGTGCTCGTTCCACCGACAACTTCTTCAGCGGTTCGACCTACGGTTGCACCACCTGGGCTCCCTACGTCGTCGGTCAGGGTGGCCTCGACGAGGCAGGAGTGCAGGCCTGGAACTACGACGGCAATATCCGAGGCCTTGCCAACGATCCGGCGGGTCGGTCACGCACCCAGTGGTGGGGACATGCTCGCCAGACCAACTATGACGGTCCTACCGGCTCCTACACCTGGACCTGCCGTGGCCTCCCGACCGGTAAGGCCGACACCTTCTGGGCTCGAGTATCGCAAGGCACCGGATTCGTCGGTGATGGCGTTCGGGATCAGGATGATGCCGGTCGGGCACCCGAATGTCGCGATGACAACATGGACGGCTTCATGCTGACGACGCGCTACTCGATATCCAAGCGCGGTGGACTGGAAGCCCGTTCTGATCAAGCTGAGTATCCGCGCTACTGCTCGGTCGAGGGCAATGATCTCGTCGGCTGCTGGCAGGAGATCTATCCGCTGGAGTGGGATCGTGCCTGGGGTTTCCAGTACCACGTGTATGCATCAGCGCTGCGCGCCGTGCTCGAATCCAACGCGACGATCCGCCTGACAAGTGAGTACGTCGACTTCCCCGAAACGCGGCCGCTGGCATGGCGGATCTCGGATGGCGACATCACCGGAGCATGGCCGAAGTTCACTGATGACTTGGGCGTATCGCGAGACATGTCCGGGGTTGCCACGGCTCTCGACCAGCAGGATCTGTCGACGACCTCGCCGTTCACCGTGCCCGCCGGGTCGAAGGGACGCTTCACACTTGCTGGCTACGGCACCCCGATGGGCAATCAGCAGATGACGTTCCTGCTCACCGCAGACACCGACGGCACCTGGGAATGGCCGACCTCCGCGATCACCGGTCGCCCGTTGCAGCGGCCGCAGATCCAAATCACCGTCGGCTACACGATCTCCAACTTCGACAGCGGCAAGACCTGCTCGGCCAAGATCTGGTACGACGACGGAGCCTTCGGCGGTGGACGTGGCAACGACAAGTCCGGGCCGCACTGCATCGAGGGTCAGGTGCCCACGATCTGGCCGCTGCCGACTGACTCAGGCAAGTTGTGGAAGCGCCAGATCGATGAGTTCATCACCGACAAGGATGGCAAGCAGGTCCGCAACACCCCGACGACGACCTTCGATGCGAAGGTGCTGACCGGCTGCGGCAAGGTGGACGAATTGAGAATCCAGAACACCTCGGCCAAGTCAGTTCCCGAGGTCGGTGCGGACTACACCTGGAGTATCCGTATTTCCGGGGCTGTCACCGACTTCTCAGGTTGCTGAGCTTGGGCATGCGCGGGTGGAGTGGCCGAAGGCGATTCGCCCTCGGCACGGGGACGGCTGTCGCGGCGGCGGTGGCGACCCTCGCCGGGATGCTTCCGGCCCAGGCTGAACCACCCGCGAGTGATCGCAGTGTCACGGCAGCAAACGCGATCGCGGGAATCGAGTCTGCAGGACCCGTCCCGGTGGTCTCCGCCAGCGGCCCGGCGCGTCCCCAATTGCCCGCAACTGTTGCGAAGGTGCCCGGTGGCGTAGCCCGGCACGGGGAGTACCCGTGGCTGAAGGTTGCGGCACTGGAATCGGGTGCGCAGTCGGGCGACATCCCCGAGCGAGTCGCTGCGCGAATCTATGACGTGTCCCGCGGGCGCGGTGACCAAGCAGCGGACTCCGACACAGACTTCACCTGGCAGGGCGACCTGGTGCGTGGCTGGGGTCTGGTCAACGAACGACTGACGAGCGGGCACGGGTACGTGGTGTGGGCTCGCGTCGGAGGGGAATGGGTGTCGCTGGGTACCTTCGGTGTGCGTGGGGCACCGGAGTTGCTCGGCGCGACCATCGCCTCAGGACCGCTGACCGTCTCGACGAGTTCAGGAGAGGTGTCGTGGGCCTGGCAGTCCGAACGTCTCGCTGGACCCAGCAGCGGGATCGGCGCCACGCTGCGCTGGCAGGCTCATCAGCAGTTGATGCCCGGACTGCCGTCGGGTTGGCGACTGATGGCCGAGACTGGATCACCGTGGATGGCCATCAACGAGGGTGGCGAGGATGAGCGCCCACACATCACACCACCACCGGTTGGCATCCAACTGCAGCCGGCGACAGTCAAGTCGGCGCGGGCGAAGCAACGCGTCGCAACGGTGTCCTTTCGTTATGACCTTAAAGACCGCGAGAGACCTCTCAGTTTCGTCCTCGAGCAGTCTGTGAAGGGCGAGTGGGTGCAGGTCAAGAAGGTGCGCCCGCGTTTCGCTCTCGCGGGCGTCGACACCCAGGTTCCAGTGTTGCGCGGAGCGAAGCGAATGCGTGTTGGAATCGTGCTCGACGATGCAACGCTGTATTCGCAACCCAGTCGAATCCGTTCCAGTGCAGCGCCGCCGCAGGCTGCACCCGAACCGCGACTCGATGAGTGCGGTGCCGCAGCGAGCACGCTGCCTGGACCTGCGTCGGTGGTGCTGCGTGGCTGGAACGGCCGCACCATGACGTTTCTGCGCAATGCGACCGGGGTGTATGAGCAGACCGTCGGTGGCGATGCAGTGTCGGGTTACCGCAGCACGCTGTCGCTGTGCGAAGGCGCAGCGGGCCAGCACATCTGGACGTTCATCGATCCCAGCGGCATCACGACGCGGTTCGAAGGAGGGCGCGCGGTCAGCGTCACCGATTCCGGTGCACCCGTCAGCACCCTGACCTGGAATAACGACCGGCTCGGGTCGATAACCAATGGGGTCGGGCGCACGATGACCTTCGGATACTCCGGTTCGGCATCGTGCCCATCATGGAACGATTTCGCTGGAGCACCCTCAGGAATGCTGTGCCGCATCGACTACCCCGGCGGGGTAAGCACCGAACTGGGCTACGTCGCCAGTGGACTGCCCGAGGCGCAGATCGCACTCGTGAAGGATCCGGGCAACACCGGCACCGCGCTCGGCTGGGACACCGTCGGCCGGCTCACCGCCACCCGCTCGAGTGTCGCCAGCCGTGCAGCCACCACCGACAGTGCTGCCGCACGGGCGCTCGCCGTCATCGAGTACGACCCACGCGGTCGCGCCGCATCACTGACCGAACCGCCGTCGGGATCGAACACCCCGGGCACCACGACCACGATCGACTACGCATCCTTCGATGAGAAATCGATGCGCGAGGGCACTGCCGTCACGACCACGATCCGCGCTAATGCGCCTGGCTTCTCGATGGGCAACCGGATCACCATCGATCCGGTGAGCTGGGAAGCACGCAGCTATTCGGATTTCGCTGGCCTGGAGGTGTCGGCGTCAGCGAAGAAGGACACTGTCACACAGGTCGACTCCCGCGGGCTAGCGACGCAGTCCACCTACGACGAAATGGGCAACCTCGTTGCGCAGGTCGGACCTGTTGTGCAGGGCTCGACCGAGGGGACGCGCACCCGCGTGGATTACGACCTTGTCGAGGAATTCGGGCGCGAGTCGACATATTCGGGGTTCCGCGCCACGGTGTTCACCGGTGACAACTTCACCGGAGCAGCGTCCGCTCAATTCTGGGAACCACGCGGACGCAATCGGCTGAGCGTCGATGCTGATCCCGGAGTCAGATCCGCTATCGCACAGGCGCGCTGGACCCCACCGGCACGCGCCGATGACATCGCCGTGGGCACCGGGTGGACCTTCCAGGTCAATAACTCCCCCGGTGTCGATGCGCGGCTGATCGTGGAGGACATCCCGTGCGAAGGGCGGGTGTGCACGATCCGTGACCTGCCCAAGGGTGCGAAGTACGTGCGCATCGAACTAGCAACAGTCCCGGACACCGGTGGTTGGGTGAGTGTGACCGTCGGCACCGATCCCGACAAGCTCAGCCCCGTTGAAGCAGATGAGGTCGAACCGGGCTTCAACAACCGCACTCGGGTGCGCAGCAATGACACCTATCCGGGGTCGGACCCACAACCGACGACGACGATGTCCTACGCCAACCCTGAGACCGCGCAGCCGTCATCGGTGATCTCACCGGGCGGCCTCACCTCGGCGCTGGGCTACGAGCCGATGAATCCGGGGGCGAGTCAGTGGGGTCGGGTGACGTCGTTCACGACACCGGGTGGTGCCGTCCAGCGCACCGACCACTGGCCTAACAGTGGCACGGCATCGCTGCCCAGCCCGTGCACCGGGACCGCTCATGCCTCCGGGCAGATCAAGACGATCACCCGCACCGACGGCTTGGCGGTCACATCGTATTACGACGAGCGCGGTCAGGTCATCGCCACGCAAACAGTCGGGGTCGGCGGTGACCGGCAGACCGTGTGCACCGAGTACTTCGGGGACGGCACCCCGCGCATCTCATCGGTCTTCGCCGGAGATGGCCGATTGATCGAACGGGTCGAGACCACCCAGGGTGTCGATGGTGACCCGTTAACCACCCGTCGCACCGTGACACTGGGCGAGGCCGCGCCTGTTGATTCCGGCTCTAGTGTGTCCACCCAGGTGACCATCGACTGGACGGGCCGGCCGGCGCGCTACGTCGATGAATCCGGCACCATCACGGCCACTTCCTACACCGCCACCGGAGATGCATCGCGCGTTGCGATAACACCACCGGGGGCAGGCAATCCGCTGGTGACCTTCGACTACTCGTATCGCGACAGCGATGGCGCGCCCGAGCAGGTGCGGGTGAATGGGGTCGAGGCCGCGCGGGTGGGTTACACACCCAGGCGCGCGACGGCCGAGGCGATCGTCTACGGCAATGCGGTCAACGTGGGTCTGCGGTACGCGACCAATGGCCGACCAGATGCGTTGTTCGTCAGGGCCGGGAAGTTGAATCTCACGCAGACGGTGTCGATGACGTCGTTCGGCCGAGTCGAGGCGATGGGGATCCGCGGTACCGATGCCGATGGTTCGGCGATCACCGAGAACCGCGGCTACACCTTCGACGCGGCCGGCCGACTGACCGCTGCCCGCATCGTCACCGGCAGCGGTGCAGGCCAGCGACGTGACGCCCTCGGATACTCCTTTGGCGCGCGGCTGGATGAATCCTGTGCGAATGGCTTCGCAGGGTCTGGCCTGAATGGATTGCGTACCGGTGGTTCACGATCGGGTGCGAACTACGTCTCCTGTTATGACTCACTGGGGCGGCCCGCCTCGACGACTGATCCGCTCATAACCGGTGGTGAAGGAACAGCAGCGATCAGCGTTGACGGCCTCGGACGCGTCACGTCGGTCGAGGGTCAGCGACCGCTCTCCTTGACCTGGGGTGCGGCGACGCACCTGGCTCAGATCGATGAGGGCGTGTCGGCTGAGTTTGTGCGCACCACGATGGGTGTCTACGCCGGCCGTGTTGTCGACAAGGCCGTCGTCACTCCGGCGACGTCGTCGGCGGTGCGCTACTCCTACGCAACCGAGAGCGCGGGCGACCCGATCATGACGCTGGCGCGCACCGGTGAGCGCATCGATGGTGTGCAGACGGTGACGTATCCGCTGCCCGGTGGTGCACGCGTGGAAGCCAGTGCCGGTTCGGTGCCGACGCTCATCATCAGTGGTCTTGACGGTGCGGTGCTCGCGCGCGTAGCGATCCCGGCGCTTGAGATCGCGGGGCTGTCCGGCAGCACCGAGGACCCGATTGGATTCGCCCCGCGCTTCGGCCCGTACGGCGAACCGCTCGTCACCCCGTCGATCACCCCTGATTCGGCTGATCCGGTGTATTCGTGGCGAGCCGCGCAGCGCCACGAAACTCTCGAAGGCACCTCGTCGATCACGCTGATGGGGTTGCGTCCGTATCTGCCTGCACTCGGGCTGTTCCTCGCCCCTGATCCAGATTCCGATGCCGGATCGAACATGTACTCCTTCTCACCGGGCGACCCGATCAACGGTGTCGATCGCACAGGTGCGGCCAATGAGTGGAGTTGGTTCTGGATGGCGGTCACGGCGGTGCTCGTGGTCGCCACGATCGTCGTTGATGTGATGACGTTCGGAATGGCCGCACCGGCAACAGGGGCCGGACTCGGTGCCTGGATGGGCTACCTGTCGATCACCTGGGGATTGCCGATGGCGTTGGGCCTTCTCGCCGGCAAAGCCCTCGAGCAATCGTTGATTACGCAGACAGAGCCGAGTGCTGCGCTGGATTCGTTCCGGTCCGCGGTGCAGTGGACTCAATTGGCCGCCGGATTGGTGATGATGTCCATCCTCGCGGTCACCATCGTGCGCGGGGTTGTGCGCGGAGCGGTGTGGGCGGGTAAGAAACTCGTGTCGTGGTGGCGTAGCGCCCCGGCCTCGAGAGCATCGGTAGCCGCGGAATCCATCGCCTCGCGGTCACTCTCGGGCTCGGTGCGTGGCTCACTGGCCGTGGACGCCGTCGACTTCGGAGCCGGAGCAGTGGGTAACGGCGGTCGGACGACGTTGACCTCGAGTATGGGTCATCTCAGTTCACCGATGGACATCCTCGACGTACGCGGTGTCCGCCCGATGAGCACCCCGGTCACGGCATCTCAGTTCGCCGGCGCCGGCCTGTGAGGAGTCATCACTGAATCTCGTGCGATGAGCGGCGTATCATCAAGACATGGCACCCGTGTCGGATCTTGAAGATGAGCGGGGCGTTGATGTGGGCCGAATTCGCGAACTGCTGGCGATGTCGCCCGCTCAGCGCGTTGAACACATGGTGCAGGTAGTGAATGTGATGCGCGAACTTGCCGATCGGGCGCGGAAGGCACGCGGTTGACATTCGATCCCGTGGCAATGTGTCGAATCCTTAATGAGGAACATGTTGACTATGTGGTGGTGGGAGGTTTTGCCTCGGTCATTCTCGGCTCTCCTCTACCCACGGAAGACATCGACGTTGTGCCAGATGATGGCGTGGAGAATCTCGAGCGATTAGCTAGGGCACTTCAGCGAATGAATGCCAAAATTCGAACTGAGGCAGCACCTGTCGAAACACGTTTGGATGCGGGTTTCCTTGCCAACATGCCAAGCATTCTCAATCTGGTGACAGATCATGGAATTCTCGACCTTACGTTTCAACCGTCCGGGCCGCTGAAAAACTACGAGGCCTGGAATAGCGCAGCGAGCTCGGAGGAGATCGCTGATCATCTGATCGTGCGCGTTGCGTCTATCGACGACATCATCGCCTCGAAGCGAGCCGCCGATCGGGCGAAGGATCATCGGGTGCTGCCCTATCTGGAGTCCTTGCGCGACGTCCTGCGCTCGGACACGTAGTCCTCGCCCCGCAACGGTGCGTGTCCACCGTGCCCTCCTGAAGCCGTACCCCTGAAAAGGGGGGTTGGGTGTGGGTGTTTGGGGTGGCTTGCGAGGTGTGTGTGTTGGCAGGGTGTTCGTACCCGCTTTGGCTGTTTCCCCGGTTTGAGGAGTTCCTGTGTCTGGTCGTTCTGCTCGTCGTGTTGTGGCTGGCTGCTCTGTGTCTGCTTTGGTGGCGGGGTTGTTGTGGGGGGCGGTGGTTCCTGGGGCGTCGGCGGTGGAGTCGGTGGATCTGGTGTCGGGGGATGTTGCGGGGATTGAGTCGGTGGGGCCGGTTGCGACTGTGGGGGCTTCGGGTGGGCAGCGGTGGCCGGGTGTGCCGGTGTCGGTGGCGGTGATGCCGTCGGGGTCGGTGTTGTCGGGGGCGTTTCCGTTGTTGCGGGTGCCGGCGTTGGAGTCGGTAGCGTCGATTGATTTTCGGGTTGTGGATTTGCGTTCGGATCGCCGGTTGGTGGAGGCGCAGGGGACGTTGGTGTCGGGGTGGGCGACGGTGGGGGCGTCGTTGCCGGCGGGTGGTTTGTATGACGTTGAGGTGAGTTCTGAGGGTGTGTGGTCTCGGGTGGGGTCGTTTTCGGTGGCGGTGGCGGGGACGGAGCCGGGGCCGCCGTTGAGTGTGGGTGGGATCAGTGTGTCGACGGTGACGGGGTTGGCGTCGACGGGGTGGACGTCGCGGCCGTTGGTGGGTCCGGTGTCCTCGGCGGGTGTGGCGTTGTCGTGGGTGGGGGGTGTGGCGTCGACGCCGGGGTTGCCGGAGGGGTGGCGGTTGACGGTGGCGTCGGGTTCGCCGTGGTCGGGTGTGTTTAGCGATGGTGAGTTGGTGGAGGCGGTGGATGTGCCGGGGCAGCCGGTGGCGGTGCGATCGAAGCCGGCTTCGGGTGAGGGGTCTTCGGCGCGGGTGAAGAAGCGTTATGCGTCGGTGTCGTTTGCGTATCCGGCGGATGAGCGGGCTGAGGTGGATGGTTTTGTGGTGCAGACGAAGGTGGCGGGTGCGGGGTGGAAGACCCAGCGGCGCACGGGTGTGTCGTTTGCTGAGGTGGATGTGAATGCGCGGGTGCGGGTGCCGGTGAAGGGTGCGGTGCGGGTGCGTGTGGGTGTGGTGGCGGAGGGGGTGACGGTGTTCGGGCCGTCGTCGCGGGTGTTTAACGATGGCCGTCAGCCGGTACAGGCGGTGCGTCCGGTGACGTCGGGTGATTTGCGGGGTGCGGGGGAGAACTCGGTGGTGACGCCCGGTGAGTTGCCGAATGTGGTGACGGTGACGGGTTGGGATGGTTCCCGGTTGAGTTTTGTGCGTAACGCGTTGGGTGTGTATGACCAGACTGGTGGTACGGCGGGTTTTCGTAATTCGTTGACGCGGGATGCCGGTGGTGCGTGGGAGTTGACTGACACCCAGGGTGTGGTGACGCGGTTTGAGTCTGGGCGTGCGGTGTCGGTGACGATGGATGGCAAGGTCATGACGCGTATCGGCTGGGATAGCAGCGGTCGGGTGACCTCGGTGACCAATGAGATCGGCCGGCAGATGACGTTGCGGTGGGCTGGTGGGGGTGAGTGTGTCTCGGATTCCTGGACGCAGTATGGGTTCGCTTCGGTACCGGATGGGTATTTGTGTGCGATTGAGTATCCGTATGGCCAGTCGGAGCTGATCGGGTATGTGCAAGCTGGTGATGGTGTGCAGGTCGGGTTGATTAAGTCCCCGGGTAATGAAGGTGTGACGTGGGGGTGGGACACCGCCGGTCGTGTCGTGTCGACGCGTTCGGCGTTGGTCAGTCAGGTGGCCACGAGTGATCCGTCGGTGGCCGGTGTGATCGCGACGGTGTCGTATGACGATCAGGGTCGGGCGTTCCGGTTGACTGAGCAGGCGGCGAGTGTGGGTGGGTCGTCGCTGTCCAGTGTGATTGAGTTCCCCGTGGTGAGTGAGGGCGATCTGCGGGCGTGGTCGGCGAACCCGGGGGCATCTGCCGCGGTGGCGGGTCGGGTGCGGGTGGCCGGTTTGGTGGGTGTCGATAATTTCCAGACAACGCTGTTCGATCCGATTTCGTGGCAGCCGGTTCAGGTGTCCTCCTCGGAGGGGGCGCAGATGGGCAAGATCCTCAGCCCCACCGGTGGTGTGGCGGGGATGCGTGATGCGGTGGGTCGGGTGAGCCGGTCGCAGACGAACGAGTTGGGTTTGGTGACCCGCAGTGAAGGCCCCTCGACGTCGGGTGCGGGCATGGTGGTGCAGCGGGACTATGACACTGAGTTCGTGAATGGTCAGGACAAGGCGCTGGTGGGTTTGCGGGCGCAGGTGTATCCGCGGGTGGGTTTCGCGGGTAATCCGACATCGGCGTTTTGGCGAGCTGATTCCCTCCGTGGGGGTTTGAGTGCGTCGTGGTCGGGTCAGGGCGCGTCGTCGTCGGTGCAGGCTGCGGGTGTGTGGACCCCCGGTGATGCTGCTGATCAGGCGGGGTCGAAGCGGGGTTGGCAGTTGGAGGTGTCCTCGTCCCCGGGTGCGCAGGTGAGTGTGCTGGTGGGTAGTCAGCCGTGTTCGGGGCGCACCTGTGTGATCACCGGTGTGCCGACAGGCCCGAAGGCGATCACGGTGCAGGTGGATCAGGCCGGCAGCGCGGGTTGGTTCTCGGTGAATGTCGCCCCGGTCGGGCAGGCACCGGCACCGGTAAATTCTGATGAGGTCGCCCCGGGGTTCGCGTTGGGCACGAAGGTGACCAATAACGACACCCTGCCCGGGGCCCCGGACGGGTCGATCACGCGGTATGCGTTCGCTGATCCGGCATCGGGTCAGGTGACGTCGATGACGTCCAGTGGCGGCCAGACTGGTCGTATCACATATGAGACCACTGGGTGGAAGCGTGCGGTGTCGATGACGACGACCGGTGGGGGCACGAAGCGGATGACGTATTGGGGGGATAACGAGACCGCGACGCTGCCGGGTGTGTGCGGGGGCGGGCAGGTGTTGCAGTCCGGTCAGGTCAAGAGTGTCACCCGCCAGGATGGGTCGGCGATCACGAACTATTTCGATCAGGTCGGCCAGTTGCGGGCCTCGGTGGTCACCGACACCACCGGTGGTGTGGCGCAAACATCGTGCATGACGTATCTGCCCGGTGGCACGGTGGACACCGAAGCGATCTACGACGCCTCGGGTGCGCTGATCGAGTCGGCGCAGACGATCCTGGCGGTCAATGGGGATCCGCGGACCGCGGCGGTGCGCATCACCCACGGACCGGCCGCCCCGGTCAGCCCTGGTGCGACCGTGACCGAATCGACCACGGTCGACCTGGCCGGGCGGGTGGTGTCCAGCACCGACATCACCGGTGTGGTCAGCGAGGCCACGTATGACAACACCGGTGCGTTGACGCGGATGACGATCACCCCACCGGCCGGATCGGGTGTCTCCTCACTGGTGTTCGACTACACGTATCGGGCCAATGATGGTTTGTTGCTTTCCACGAAGGTCAACGGTGTCACCGCCGCGAGTTATACCTATGACGGTGCCACCACGCGGATCGCGGCAGTGGACTATGCCGACGGGGTGCGCACCACGTTCGGGTACGGCCCCGATGGGCGTGCCGATTCGCTCACGGTGACGACACCGAACGAGGAGTTCACCCGCATCACTCAGTCACGCTCGGCGAGTAGTTTCGGTCGTGTCGAAGGTGCCCGCCTGACGGTCACCGGCACCGCGGCACGCACCGAGAACCGCGGCTATACCTTCGACGCCGCAGGCCGCCTCACCAAAGCCATCATCGCCACCACCAGCAACGACACCGCGATCGCGGGACGGCGAGTGTTCGACTACGCCTTCGCCGCCACCCAGGCGGGCACCTGCGGCGCCGGTTACGCCAAACCCGGTGCGGACAACCTGCGCACCGGTGGCACCCGTGACGGTGCCACGTTCACCCAGTGCTACGACACCGGCGGGCGGATGGTGTCCACCACCGACCCCTACGTCACCGGCGGCGAGGGAACCTCGAATGTGGACTACGACGCGTTAGGTCGTGTCACCCGCATCACCGGGCCCCGCGCAGCAGCCCTGACCTGGTCAGCTGGCACCCAGATCGCATCCGTCGCGGAAATCTCTGCCGACCAGACCAGCCTGGTGCGCACCACCATGGACACCTACGGTGGGCAACTACTCGACAAAACCCTCACCACCGACACCGGATCCACCACACTGCGCTACGCCGGACCGTTCCTGCTCAACATCACCGACGGTCAGATCACCGGCACCCAAGCGATCAGCTACGCGATCGGGGTCGGCGGCAGGGTCACCACCGCCCCCGGCACCACCGCCACCCTCACCCTGCCCGGCCTCGACGGCTCCGCCCTGGTCACCATCAACGTGCCCTCCCTCGGCAGCGGCAACGCCCCCGCACCCGGTGAAACCGTCGGCCTGGCTGACCGGTACGCACCCTACGGTGAACCGCTGGTCACCCCCAACCCCGCTGACGCCAACGTGATGCCCGACTACGGGTGGGCCGCAGGAGCCGGACTGGAAACACTCCCCGGAACCTCCGCCATCACGTTGATGGGCGCACGCCCCTACAGCCCCTACCTCGGCGTGTTCCTCGCCCCCGACCCCGTCGTCGATTCGGGCACCAACCTCTACAGCTACACCCTCGGCGACCCCATCAACACCTCCGACACCTCCGGACGCCTCACCGACGAAGAACTCGGCGGCATCCTCGCCGGCGCCGGCATCGCCGCCGCCGTCCTCGGCGGATACGTAGCCGGCAGGCTCGGGACGGCTCTCAAGGTGAAGATCAACCTCACATCCGATACCGCGGCGCAAGCTGCTCGATACTCCTGGGGTGCGGCCCGCGCAGTCGACGTGGCCGGTGGGCTGGTCGCTGTCGCCGGTGTCGGAGCGGCCGGCTACGGCACCTACATCGCCGTCAAATCCGCCACCGACTCCGCCCTCGGCGCCGGATTCGCTACCGCCGGAGCAGTCCTGCTATCCGCCTACGCCGGATACGCCAGTTTCGTCACCGGCACACTCCTCACCGGACTCGGCAAGTTATCGAACATCAAAGCCGAGTCGCTCGGGCAAAAATGGAGTGTCGGTCAGTACTACAACCCGGTGAAGGTGATCCGCAAGGTGGTCGGCAAGGCGCGTCAGGGAGCAACGGGTCGAGCAGGTAACGCCTCTGATAGGTGGAATACCCAAGAGATCAACGATCTGCTCGCACCCCGCAACTCAAGTCAATCCGGCGAGGTTCTTCTGCTCCGCTCCCAGGTGACGGTCAAGTCGGAGAAGCTCCTGCCGAGCCCAGTGAAGACGAACCTGTCTCAGAAGGCGAACGCCTTTATGCACGAGAGTTCATCTAGCGAGGGATCCCTGAGGCACGTGGCCGGTGGGCAGGTGGATGCGCACGCGTCTGTTCTCAGTAATGATGAGTTCACCCAATGGCAACAGTTCTTGCTCAAGCAGGTCTACAAGAACATGTAGCCCCGCGTGTAGTGCTCGATTATTGGGCCTGACGACACGAGGACATCGGGTGCGGCACAATCGGGCGCATGCTGGTGCACACGCAGGACTACCACACCGCCGGTGAGCCGTTTCGCATCGTGATTGATGGTGCCCCGGATCTGCCTGGTGCGACCGTGCGCGAGCGGCGCGCCTATGTGCAGACGCATGCTGACGCCGATGTGGTGCGCCAACTGCTGTGCCACGAACCGCGCGGGCATGCCGATATGTACGGCTGTTTCGTCGTACCCCCTGATGACGATGGTGCGCACTTCGGCACGCTGTTCTGGCACAAGGACGGGTATTCAACCGCGTGCGGTCACGGCACCATCGCGCTGGGCGAGTGGGCGGTGCGTACCGGCCGGGTGCCTGCGGTCGCTGACGGTGTGAACGACGTGGTGATCGATGTGCCGTCCGGGCGGGTGACCGCTGCAGTCCGCCGCGTGGGTGGGCTCACCCAGGATGTGACGTTCCGCAATGTGCCCGCGAGGGTCCACGCCCGCGGTATCGAGGTGTCGACCTCGCGGGGGCTGGTCACCGTCGACATC
>CBFHQG010000026.1:0-25898 GCA_965657825.1 Actinomycetes bacterium
ACACGTCGAACGGTGCGGTGCCGGCAGCGAGTTCGTCGCACACCTTCTGGGCATCACCGCTGCTGCTGCCGCCGCCTCCGCAGGCTGACAGTGTGAGTGCAGCGCCGGCGAGGCCGGCGATGATCATGCGTCGCATGAGGTTCTCCTTCTCCATTCATCATCTGTTTCAGAACAGAGTCTGCAGGGCGGTGCAGTGCCCGCGCAGCCGATTCTCCTGAATTTCACGTCACCGTCGGGTGAGGGGTCTCACCCTGTGGCAGACGATTCCCTATTCAACATGACAGGATCACCTGTTGTGAATTCGCCACTCATCATCATCGCTCCCCCACGTTCTGGCGCAAGCCTGCTCGCGGCGATGCTCGAATCCCTCGACGAGGTCCAGGCCGGTCCCTTGAGCCGCGGTCACATCATCGACGAGCTGCCCGGATTCGATCTCGCCGCACGCGACTACGACTCCCATCGACTCACCGCGACCGATGCCTCCGACTTCTACGAGCCGGCGACGGACACCCGCATCATCGAATGGTCACCGCGGCTGGGACTGCGCTTGAGTTTCCTCGCGGCCAGCATCCCCGACGCACGCTTCGTCATCCTGTGGCGCCGCCCCATCCCAGCGATTGCGAGCATGATGCGCGGCTGGCGTACGGGACGATTCGCCACCGTTGAAGACCTGCCCGGCTGGTGGGGTGAGACATGGTCCTTCGGACTGACCCCCGGCTGGCGGGACCTCATCGGTGCACCACCGGCGGAAGTCTGCGCACGGCAATGGGCCGGATACGCCGACGCAATCCTCGATGACCTGGAGACAATCGACCCGGATCGGTGGATCGCCACCTCCTATGAGCGCATCCTCGATGACCCTGAGACCGAGGTGGCGCGCATCGCATCGTGGGCGGGGCTGTCGACCCCGGACATCCCCGAGCTGCGCGAGCCAAGCGAGGTCCAGCCCTCCGATGCCGGGGAGATCACCGCGGCATTCGAATCGATGAGCGACACCCTGCAGCGGTTTCGCACCCATCGCGATGAGTTCGCACCCGAGCCCGACATGCCTGAGCCAACCCCGCAGGTGCGCCCCGAACAGCAGCGCACCACGCTGGCGAGTGCCGGCACACCGTTCTCATCCCAGCACACCACCACCGTGCCCGAACTCCTCGGCAAAGCCAACGCTTCGGTGGTGGTGACGACATACAAGTCCGGGCACGTGATCTTCCTGCGCCGCGATGAGGAGGGCAAACTCAACACCGAGTTCGCCTCCTACAACCGACCGATGGGCATCGCTCAGGCCGGCAGCAGATTGAGCATCGGCACCGGCACATCGATCCTGAACATGTCCAACACACCGGCGTTGGCCGCAGCGCTCGACCCGCCCAACGTCAACGATGCGGTCTACACGACACGGTCGGTGATCTCCACCGGTGACGTGGCGATGCACGAGATGGCGTTCGCAGGCGAGCAACTGTGGTTCGTCAACACTCGCTTCTCATGCCTGTGCACCACCGACGTCAACTACTCCTTCGTCCCCCGATGGCGCCCCGAGTGGATCAGCGGATTGGCTGCTGAGGACCGCTGCCACCTCAACGGTCTGGCACTGCGCGATGGTCGACCGCGTTATGTCACCGCACTGTCCCAGACAGATACCCCCAACGGGTGGCGCGAATTGAAGGGCACAGCCGGGGTCATCGTCGATCTGCCCACGAACACGATCGTCACCCAGGGGCTGGCGATGCCGCACAGCCCCCGCTGGCACGACGGCAAACTGTGGGTCCTCGAATCCGGCAAAGGCTCCCTGGCCACCGTCGACCTCGACACCGGTGCGGTCACTACCGTCGCGGTGCTGCCCGGCTTCACTCGCGGCCTGACCTTCATCGGCCCGTATGCACTCATCGGGTTGAGTCAGGTGCGCGAAAGCGTGTTCAAGGACCTGCCCGTCACGCAAACCGCCGATGAACGAAATTGCGGTGTCTGGGTCGTCGATACCCGCACGGGCGAGATCGTCGGGTTCGTGAAGTTCTCCGGTGTGGTGCAGGAGATCTTCGACGTGCAGGTCATCCCCGGACTGCGCTGGCCGACGATCCTGCGCGAGCCCAGTGACCTGACGGCATCGAGTTTCGTGCTACCCGATGAGGCGCTGGCGCAGGTGGCGAAACCTGCACAGGGGTGAACTAGGACAGGATGTTCTTGCGGTCGAATCGCAGCACCGCGTAGGCAGCCAGAACGGCGAAGGCAACGATCGCATAGCCGGCACCGATCGCCATGTCATTCCATACGATCACGGTGCCCAGGGCATCCGACCACGACGCGCCATAGTCGGTGGGCAGCAGGCGACGTAGGTCACCGAGGGGTTCGATGGCGTCGAGGATGTTCAAGACGATCACGATCACCACTGCACCGCCGACTGCTCCCAGTGGCACATCGGTCGACACGCTCAGTGCGAACGCGATCCCGGCAGGTACCAGCAGCTGCAGCGCCATGTACCCGGCGATAATCGTGAGACGTTGCACCGACTCTCCGGTGGAGAACGTCCCGCTGATCGGACTGCTGAGTGCAGCAGATCCGAAGGCGATCCAGCCGATGATGAAGGAGGCGAGCACCAGGGTGAGTGTGACGAGCACGGTGAGGATCAGGCCGACGATCATCTTCGCGCGCAGGAAGCGCCTGCGTGGTACGGGCGCGGCGAGCAGGTAGCGCATCGTCGACCAGTTCGCCTCACTGGCCACGGTGTCGCCGAGGAACATCGCCGCGAGGATCGTGAGCAGGAACCCGGAGGAGAAGAACAGCATCGTCAGGGTGAAATTCCAAGCACCGGTGGTGGCTAGTCCGACCAGGTCCAGGTCACCGTCACCGAAACCACCGCCACCGGATGACGAGGGGCCGAACTTCACCGCGGCGACCACGATGAGCGGTAGCGCGATGACGAGGAGGAACGCGAACAGGGTGCGCTTACGACGCACCTGTCGGATGAACTCCGTCGGAACGGTCAGCGTGTCTCGGCGAGAGTAGGTGGCACGCGGCGCGTCGGCAGCAGGGAGCGTCACATCACTCATACCGTGTGCCCCTCTCCGACGAGTTCCAAGAACACATCCTCCAGGCGCAACCCGGTGCGACCGGCGAGCAGCTCGGCCACCGTTCCGGTGGAGATGACCTTGCCGTGGTTCATCACCACGACATGGCTGCAGGTCTGCTCCACCTCGCTGAGCAGGTGCGAGGAGATGATGACGGTGCGCCCGGTTGCGGCATAGTCCTGCACGACGGTGCGCATCTCACGGATTTGTGGCGGATCGAGGCCGTTCGTCGGTTCGTCGAGCAACAGGATGTCGGGGGTGCCGAGCATGGCCTGTGCGATCCCGAGGCGCTGGCGCATGCCCTGGCTGTAGGTGCGCACCTTGCGATCGATCGCATCACCGAGTCCGGCGATGGTGAGCACCTCATCGATATTCGCATCCCCCTCACGACCGCTAGCCCGCCAATACAGATCGAGGTTCGCGCGACCCGACAGGTGCGGCAGGAATCCGGGACCCTCGACGAAGGAACCGATGCGTGAGAGGACCGGCGCGCCATTGCCAACTCGGCTGCCGAAGACGAACACCGCACCATCGGTGGGCCGAATGAGTCCCATGATCATGCGCATCGTGGTGGTCTTGCCGGCCCCATTGGGTCCGAGCAGACCGAGGACGACACCGCGTGGCACATCGAAGGTGACCCCGTCGACTGCGCGCAGGCCGCCTTTGAATTCCTGGGCCAGATCGCGCACCGCGATGGGAATCTCGGCTAGTTCGGGGACCGACTGCGGTTGGCGCACCCGAGGACGCAGCAGGGTGACGATGATCCAGATCACGACCGCGATCGCGAGTCCGCCGACCGGCCACAGCCACGCCGGCAGCCCACCGGCCGTGGTCGTCGTGGCCACCTGGGGAATGGTCAGCGACGCCTCGGCGAGGCCGATGGTGAGGACGGCCGGGCCCGCCCCCATCGCGAAACCCTGGTCGGTGGTGGTGACGGCGAGGGCCAGTCGACTACCCGGTGCTACCTCGGTGACGATCGCGGGGAGCCGTACCTCGACGGTGAGGGGATCCGGGCCGACCTCCGCGAGACGAATGGGCGCGACGAGGCCGTTGGGGAGGCTCTGGCGTCCGTCAGCGCTGACGATCCGCAGACTGGCGAACAGGGTGACGTCGGCTACCGGCTCCTGGGCGCTGACGGTGATGCGAGCGCGGGAGGCCCCGATGATCTGCGTCGCCGCTGACACCGGTGCGGTGATGAACCCGGCCGATTGATTGGGCAGCGGGACTGACAGCAGGCTCCCGGCCAGGGCACCTAGCCCCCCGGCACCGGGCAGAGCGGTGATCGCTGCGGGTACCCCACCGGCAGGCGCGAGGATCTGCTGCGGTGGGCCCTGCAGGGTGAACGATTCCTGCGATGCCCCGAACAGACCGGGGTAGTTCGGCGCGCTCAGCACCTCGACGGTGCCGGCAGCGCGGTCGCTGATCGCGGAACCTTCCACGAGGGAGACTTCGAAATCGGTGGAGACCGGCGGCCCGCTGGTCAGATAAGCGGACATCCAGTTCGCGGTCAATTCGCGTAGTCGGGCGGTCTCGTTCACCCCGCCGTCGTGACCGGCCGCGTGCCACACCATCTTCACCGGTACCTGCGGGTTCGCTCCCGCTATCTGCTCAGCATTGGCATTGACCTGGTCGAGGGGGAACAGCGAATCAGATTGACCGCCACCGAGCAGAGTCGGTGCCGTGATCTGATCGGTGATGCTGATCGGTGAGGATGCCCGCATCAGGTCAGCGACCGAGGGTGAGATCTCCGTCGTCGTGGCGGCCTCGTTGTAGGCCGCGCACCAGTCAGGGGCGAATCGGCCGCACTCGGTCACCGGTGCTCCCGGACCACCGGACAGCCCCGCGGAGAAGAACAGGGCCGACCACAGTTTCTTGTAGACGCCGAGGCCGCTCACAGGGTCGAGTGCGTTCTGCGCGAAGAGTGACGTCTGCAGGTCGTTGTAGGTGATGTCAGCGGCGATCGCATCGACACGGTCGTCGTAGCCGCCCACCATCAACGCCAGCGCACCTCCGTAGGAGCCACCGGCGAATCCCACCCGCGGATCACCGGATCCATCGCTGAGCACCTCGGGGACATCGGCGAGGTAATCGATCAGGCGTGAGGCATCAGCCACCTCGAAATCCGGTGAGTTCATCGAGATGTCACCGGAGGAACTGCCGAAGCCGCGCGCGGTATAGGCCAGCACGACGAAACCACGCTCGACCATGAACTGCGCGTCTTCCGCCACTGAAGTCTTATTGCCGCCGAAACCGTGCGCGAGCACCACGGCCGGTGCCGGCGTCGTTGCGGGCAGGTAGAGATCGGCCTCGAGGGTGACCGGTGTCGGATCGGTCGCGCTCGTCGGACCACCCTCGATAGTGATCGCGTCGGGAGTGGTCTCGGCCACGGCTGGCGATGTCAGGACTCCGGGGGTGATGAGAAGTGCACCTGCAATGACCGTCGTGAATATCCCCCGCCGGACGATTGACATCCCTCGACTATAAGTCTCTTCATGGACTTCGCTGTGGCCGCCATCGGTTCATCCCATACTGGGCGAGTGGGCAGGCAGGTGCGAACAGCACAGGACATCACCGGGTGGTACTGGACGAAGGCGGAATTGGTCGACGTCGCTCGACGCCTGGGGGTGGCGCGGTCAGGAAGCAAGGCGGAACTCACGGCTCGACTCGTTGCCGCGCTCGACGGTTCCGCGGGTGATGCTCGGCCGGTGAGAGAACGCACTCGTGCGCGCCCACCGATGTCCGAGCAGTTGCGGCCACTTTTCGCACCTTCTCAGCGCATCCCGGCTGGACAACCGTTGACGCGACAGTTGCGCGAGTGGCTCGATACTCAGGCGGGTCATCCGATTCGGGTGAATCGCGAGATGAGAGCAATGATGCGAGATCCCGGTGGGCGCACCCTCGCTGATCTGTTGAAGGCGGCCACATCACCCGTGTCTGAGACTGCCATCGGGCCGCAGTTCGAGCGCAACCGGTTCTGGCGGTTGATTGCACGCACACATCCCGAGTGGACCAGGGGGCAACGTGAGAAGGCGTGGCAGGAATTCCGCTCCCGCCCGACATCTCAGCGCGAGGCCATCCTCGCAGGAGTCCCCTAGGAGCTGGCTCGCTCGCGCGCATGGCGCACCGTCGGGTTATCGTCGCGTCTGTGGGTGCACCAGATCGCCGCGATGAGTTGGCGGCGCGGGCGTTGACCCAGCCGCATCCGCAACGGCTTTCGAGCGCCCATCCGCTGTATGCCGAGATCTGCCACCGCCACGAGCAGGCGATGGCCCACGGTGAGCGCGGCTACCTCGATCCCCAGACCGGGTTCTTCGTGATGACGGCGCAGTACCTTGCCGACCGCGGATTCTGCTGCGGTAACGGCTGCCGCCACTGCCCGTATGTCGTGTAATAGGCATCATGCGCCTGTACTCCGACCTCGCTGACTGGTGGCCGTTGATCTCCCCCCCGGAGGAGTACGCCGATGAGATCCCCCGCCTACTCGATGCGCTCGGCGAACCCGGTCGCCTCCTCGAACTTGGTAGCGGCGGCGGGCACGTCGCCTCGCACCTGACCGACTTCGAGCGCACCCTGGTCGATCTGTCACCGGACATGCTCGCGGTGTCGCAGGCACTGAACCCCGACTGCGTGCATGTGGTGGGTGATATGCGATCGGTCCGCCTCGAGGAACGATTCGATGCGGTGCTCGTCCATGACGCGATCGACTACCTGCTGACCGCGGACGATGTCGCCGCGATGCTCGCGACCGCTGCTGAGCACCTCGTGGATGGTGGGCGGCTCGTGCTCGCACCCGATGGGGTGCGCGACACCTTCGCCGACTCGACTACCTCCGGTGGGGCGGATGCACCCGATGGACGCGGAGCACGCTTTTGCGAGTGGGTGTGGGACCCCGACCCGAACGACACCATGGTGCGCGCGTAATACGCCTTCATGCTGCGTGACACCGACGGCACAGTCGAGGTGGTGCACGACTCGCACGAGATCGGCCTGTTCCGCGTCGATCAGTGGCAGCAGATGCTCGTCGACTGGGATGACGTCGTGGTGAGCGTCACCGATGAACCGTGGGGCGAAGGAGTCCTGATTACCGCTCGACGGTGAAGAGTGTCATTTGATCGAGCAATTGCGCAGCGGCCGAGTGGATGGCCGCGACCTTCGTCAGCGCCTGTCGGATGACCCCTTCCCCCATGTCATCGGGAAACCCGTACAGAGGACTCGCGGTTCACGATGTCGAGGTGTGGCTTGGTGATGATGTCATGAACGAGTGGATCACTCTCTGGATTGGACCACGCCCGCAGAGTACGGAGGACAGGATTGACCGGGCGGGATAGTCGCTGCTCGGCTCTCTCTGCCGCGGCGTACACGCAATCGCGGTCGATGGAGTCGCCGATGACCAGGACGTCGATATCGGCGGGAAACGATCCGAATTCACCCGACAGTCGAGCCGCCCAGGAGCCAAAGATCACCAGATGGGTGGGCCTGCAGGGCGCGAATTCCTCCGCAATCACCGGTGCAGGCCCGAACGTCATCAGGATCAGTTGACTCAGTGGTCCCGCCAACGGGTTCGCGGTGTTGGCCTTTACCAACCGCGCTCGACCGAGCTTGCGCGACTGGAGGATGTCGGACTCCACCAGACGGGTGGTCTCGCTCTGGGCCGAGGTGAGGGGGACACCGAGCGCCTGGGAGAGGTCGCTGACCGACCACTCCCGTTGGGGATCGGCATAGAGGCAAGCGAGGATCTCGCCCTGCGCGCGCGATCGCAGGATCGGAAGGAGCGGGGGCGCAACACTACGCATAAACCGATAGTATCACCGGTTTATGCGTAGTTTCCCCCTTGCCGCCGCAGAGCCGCCGCAGATCTACCGCTCGACGGTGCCGGCGATGAACTCCTCGACCCGCTGACGGCACACGTCATCGGCGTACTGCTCAGGCGGGGACTTCATGAAGTACGACGAGGCGCTCAGCAGCGGACCACCGATACCGCGATCGAGGGCGATCTTCGCCGCACGGATCGCGTCGATGATGACGCCGGCGGAGTTCGGCGAGTCCCACACCTCGAGCTTGTATTCGAGGTTGAGCGGGACATCGCCGAAGGCCTTGCCCTCCAAGCGCACGAAGGCCCACTTGCGGTCATCGAGCCAGGCGACGTAGTCGCTGGGGCCGATGTGCACGTTGCGCGGGGCGATCTCGCGGTCGATCTGCGAGGTGACCGACTGGGTCTTGGAGATCTTCTTGCTCTCGAGGCGATCGCGCTCCAGCATGTTCATGAAGTCCATGTTGCCGCCGACATTGAGCTGATAGGTGCGCTGCACCTCGACACCGCGATCCTCGAACAACTTCGTCAGCACACGGTGCGTGATGGTCGCACCGACCTGGGACTTGATGTCGTCACCGACGATCGGCACACCTGCGTCGACGAACTTCTGCGCCCACTCCGGCGTGCCGGCGATGAAGACGGGAAGGGCGTTGACGAAGCCGCACCCGGCGTCGATGGCGCACTGCGCGTAGAAACGCGCGGCATCTTCGCTGCCGACGGGCAGGTAGCACACCACGACATCGACCTTCGCGTCCTTCAGTGCCTGCACGACGTCGACGGGCTCCGCGTCTGATTCGGTGATCATCTCGCGGTAATACTTGCCGAGGCCGTCGAGAGTGACGCCACGCTGAACGGACACGCCGGTCGGCGGTACGTCGCAGATCTTGATCGTGTTGTTCTCGCTGGAGCCGATCGCGTCGGCCAGATCCTGGCCGACCTTCTTGGCATCCACATCGAATGCGGCGACGAATTCCACGTCCCGGACGTGGTAGTCACCGAACTGCACGTGCATGAGGCCGGGTACCCGGGCATCGGGTGCAGCGTCTCGGTAGTAGTGCACGCCCTGGACGAGCGATGCAGCGCAGTTTCCGACGCCGACGATAGCGACGCGAACCGATCCCATGGTGTGTCCCTTCCCTTATTTCTGCTCGTTCTGGCGAGTCGTCTTCGACCCGCTTTCGATGGTCGTCTTCGACTCGTTGTCGATGGTCGTCTTCGACTCACTGTCGATGAGTTCACCCAGCCAGCGCACCTCGTGTTCGACGTTCTCAAGACCGTGCTGGTGGAGGCGTTCGGTGTAGTCGTCGAGGCGTTGCCCGGCACGGGCGAACGACTCGCGAAGCGTGCTCAGCCGTTCTTCGAGGCGTGAGCGGCGGCCCTCGAGGATGCGCATGCGCACCTCGGCGGGGGTACGGCCGAAGAAGGCGAAGTGAGCCGCGAACGGCTCGTCCTCCCAGACATCGGGCCCAGGCTCAGCGACGAGAACCTCGAAGCGCTCCTTGCCCTCAGCAGTGAGTTCGTAGACGATGCGCGCACGACGCGACGCCAGCGGTGGTTGATCGCTGCCATCGGCCTCGCTGATCAATCCACGGGCGAGGAGATCCTTCAGCGCCGGGTACAGCGAGCCGTAGGAGATCGCGCGGAAAGGCCCGAGGACACCGGTCAGTCGCTTGCGCAGCTCGTAGCCGTGCAGGGGGCTGTCGTGCAGCAGGCCGAGGATGGAGAACTCCAGCACGTCGCTGCGCTTGCGCATGGTGCTGCTCCCTCCTGACCGGTCATGATCGATCACACGTGATATATCGGTTCGGACTATATCGGATTGAAGTATATCGGCAAGTATATATCGAATCGATACGTCGGCGCGAGGGGGAAGGGTCGCCTACCGTAGGGGGGTGCCCGGTCCACGATCGACCACCCCGCGAGGAGCCCGCGTCCGCGGGGAATCCGCGACGCCCCGGGCCGATCGACCCGGTCCACCCGAGCCGGTCGAGGACCCCACCGCCCCGAGGGGGGTCATCGAATACGCCCTGCAGAAGCGAGCCCTGCTCACCGCCCTATTCGGTGGTCGGGCCTTCGACGGTCTCGATATCTGCGATGCCGATCCGTACCTGATCAAGGCCGCCCGATTCCACGGGGTGACCAGTGCCGACCGGTGTCCGGTGTGCCGCAAGACCGAGTTGGTCCATGTCACGTACGTCTACGGCGACCAACTCGGCCACGTGTCGGGTTCAGCGGTCGACCCGGCACGACTCGACGATCTCGCCCGGCGGACCGGTGACTTCCGCGTCTACACCGTCGAGGTGTGCACCGAGTGCCGGTGGAACCACCTCATCACCAGCTACTCCCTCGGTGATGGCGTGCCGCGACGGGCCCCGGCGCGTCCACGTGATCTGCTCGACTGACCGCGCTGATCAGCCGGCAGCCCGAACGACGCGAGGAGACCGACGAACACCGCGACCCCGGCGACCCCGGCCATGATGCGTACGGCATTCGTGTAGGACTGCTTCGCTTCGGCGACGACGTCTTCCATCCCTGCCTGCTGCTCCAGCGGGATGATCGCCTCACCGGACGAGTCGACGATCTGGTCGACGATCTGGGTGCGCTGCTGCTCGCTCAACTGCGGTTGATTGACGGCGAGGTCATTGGCAAGGCCGAGCCCGAGCGAGACGAACAGCACGGTGCCCAGCACCGCAGAGCCGAAAGTCGATCCGACCTGGCGCAGTGTCGATGTCACCGATGAGGCGCCACCTGAGCGTGCCGGCGGAACATCCTCGAGGATCACATTCGTCAACTGCGCGGTGTCGAACCCGACGCCGATGCCATAGACGACGAACGGAATCGACAGCCACCACGGTGAGTTATCCGCGCTGAGCAAGACTGCGACACCAGCTATGCCGATGATCTCCAGCACCATGCCGACACGAACAAGTCGGGTTGATCCGATCATCGCCGAGACATGCCGTGCCGCACCGCCGGCAAGCACGACCCCAGCGCCCAGAACAGCAAGCAGGGCACCGGTTTCGAGGGCCGAGAAGGAATGCACCGACTGCAACCACAGCGGCATCGCGAACAGCACTCCGAACTCTCCGAGGCTGACGAGGGTCGCCACGATGTTGCCGAATCCATACCGGCGAATGCGGAACAGCGATAGGTCGATCAGGACCGGCCGACCGGATTTCGCACGCACTGATTGCGACAGGATGAACGCGGCGAGCATGAACGCACCGAGGGCGATTGCGACAGGAACGGGAGACAGGCCACCGGGTGTGATCGAGATCGGCCCGACATCCCAGTTAGCGATCGCAGTCCACCATCCCAGCTGCTGGCCTTCGATCAAGCCGAACACCACGAGGGCGAGACCGAGCGAGGAGAGCACGACTCCGCTCCAGTCCAGCTTCTTGACCTCACTGCCCTTCGACTCGGTGATGAAGATGCGCACCATCACGAGGCTGATCAGGCCGAGGGGGATGTTGATGTAGAACGCCCACCTCCACGACGCGATGTCGGTCAGCCAGCCCCCGAGCAGCGGACCGAAGGCCGCCATGCCGCCGAACACCGCACCCCACAGGCCGAAGGCCGCCGCGCGCATCGGTCCACGGAAGTTGACGTTGATGATCGCCATCGAGGTGGGCAGCATCATCGCGCCACCGACGGCCTCCCCCGCGCGGGCGATGATGAGCATCTCCGCGCTGCCCGCGGCACCGGCCATGAGATTGAAGACGATGAAGATGGCGGTGCCGAGCATGAACATTCGACGCCGGCCGACCCGGTCGCTCAGTACTCCGAAGGTGATCAGCAGCGCCGCGAAGATCAGCGAGTAGATCGAGGTGATCCACAGCACATCGGTGCGGCCGATCTGCAGATCGGTGACGATCGTGGGGATCAGGACATTGACGATGCTGCCTTCGAGCACGATCAGTGAGACACCGAGCAGCAGCGCGATCAGCGCCCACCACGGCCGCTTCTCGACCACTGCACCTCCCGCCGATGGTGGGGAGGCGGGATCGGGCTGGCGCTCGGGGGTCTGCGTCGTCACGGCCTTGACCGTATCGATGAAGCGCCGTCTTCTGTGGTGGCATCCCCTGAACTGCTCGACCGGAACCGGGGGGACCGATCAGCGCGTCTCACCGGCCAGCGACATCTGATGCTCCTGTGGCGCGTGTGAATACCGAGGGATCTCGCACTTCCGGGTGATCATGGGGGGTTGGCGTCGGAGGTGGGTTGGCGTCGGAGGTGGGTGCAGAACCCACGGGTGAATCGGAAGGGTGATCGGTGAGTAGGCGCGAGAAGGGACGACGCAAGCGTCGCTGGGGCCGCCGGCTCTTCGCGACCGGCTTCGTCGTCGCCCTGTTCGCCATCGGCGGCTTCGCGCTCGCCGTCGCCCTGACCCCGCTGCCGGATGCCAATGAGGTCACCGCGAGCGAGGCGAGCGTCGTCTACTACTCCGACGGCGCGACGGAGATCGGCCGCCTCGGCGATGCGACGCGACGCTCCATCGACCTGATCGACGTGCCCCTCGACGTGCAGCGGGCGGTGCTCGCCGCCGAAGACCGGGAGTTCTACTCCCACGGAGGCGTCTCCCCACTCGGCGTCGGGCGCGCGATGTGGAACAACGTCACCGGCGGTGACATCCAGGGTGCCTCGACGATCACCCAGCAGTACGCGAAGAACGCCTATCTCACCTCGGAGCGGTCCTGGTGGCGCAAGGCGCGCGAACTCGTGCTCGCCGTGAAACTGGAGACGATCACCTCCAAGGAGGACATCCTCGGGGAGTACCTCAACACCATCTACTTCGGCCGCGGTGCCTACGGCATCGAGGCGGCGTCTTTGGCGTACTTCGGCACCGGGGTCACCACCCTCGACTACTCCCAGGGCGCCCTGCTCGCCGCGGTGATCAAGGCCCCCAGCCTCCTCGATCCGGCCGTGGACAAGAAGGGGGCGAAGGCACGGTGGAACTACGTGCTCGATGGCATGGCCGAGCAGGGCTGGATCACGGCCGCTGAACGGCAGTCGGCGCGTTTCCCCGACACGATCCCCCCGCGTACCTCCAATCGTCTTGGCGGACAGGTCGGCTACCTGCTGGAGGCTGTCACGGCCGACCTGCGGGCGATGGGGTATTCGGAGACCGAAATCCGCAACGGTGGCCTGCGCATCGTGAGCACCTTCGACCAGGCAGCGCAGGCGGCCGCGGTTGATGCGGTCGCGGCGGTCGGCCCGACGGAGGGTACGCAGGGGCTGCGTATCGGCCTCACCGCGGTGCGGCCGGGCACCGGTGAGGTGGTCGCGATGTACGGCGGCCCCGACTATGTCGCCGCACCGATCAACAACGCCACACGTGCCTACGCGCAGGGCGGTTCGACGTTCAAGCCGTTCACCCTCGTGGCCGCGCTCGAGAACGGCATCACCCTCGATTCGACGTGGAGTGGTGATTCACCGGTCACGATCGGTGACTACACCGTCAACAACTACGGGGGCAATTCCTACGGAAGCGTCGATCTGGTCACGGCTACCGCGCGCAGTGTCAACACCGCCTACGTCGAAGTGACGAACGCCATCGGCGTCGAGGCTGCAGCGAACGCGGCCTATCGACTCGGCCTGCCCCGCGATACCCCCGGTGGCACACCGGAGAACCTCGACCTCACCTTCGTACTGGGCACGGCATCCCCGAGCGGATTGGACATGGCCTCGGCCTACGCGACGCTGGCTAACCGCGGTCAGCGGGTGGCACCCACCACGATCAAGCAGGTCATCGGGACGAACGGTGGTGTGCAGTACGCCTACGAGCCGCAACGCGAGCAGGTCGTTGCCTCCGCCATCGCCGACCAGGTGACATCCGTGCTGGAGCAGGTCGTGCTGTCGGGCACCGCGACCGGCGCCCAGGCGCTCGGTCGTCCCGTCGCCGGTAAGACCGGCACCTCCAACTCCAACAGGTCGATGTGGTTCGTCGGCTACACCCCGCAGCTGTCCACGTCCGTGGTCATGGCGCGTGAGGATGCCGATGGCAATCCGATCCCGCTCGACGGCATCGCCGGAGGCGCTCCGGCCTGGGGTGGCGGCTCCTACCCGGTGGCGATCTTCACCGCGTTCATGGACGCAGCACTCGCGGCTGCGCCGGTCGAGGGATTCATCGCACCGACCGGGTCCGTACCCAGCCCCACGCCAAGCCCGACGCAGACCTCACCGAGCCCGAGCGAGACCGCTCCGAGTGAGACACCGGGGTCCACCACCGATGCACCGGCGGTTCCGAGTGAGCCAACTCCTCCGCCGACACCCGCGCCGACTCCCAACCCGACACTCGGGCCAGCTCCTGGGCCGAGTCCGCCACCTGATCCCCAGCCGGATCCGACCGATCCGCCACCGGTCAACCCGCCGCCACCGAGCGAGGGCATCATCGGCGATCCCCAGTAGCGTGTCCGCCGTGTCGTCCCCGCGCGAGTCGCCCACTGTCTCCCCGAGCAGGAGCGACCCGGTAGCGGCGAGCGGATCAGCCATTCTCGGCGGCCCCCTGGGCCGCTTCGCTGCGATCGGGACCAGTTGGTGGACTCCCGTCCGCGTGCTCATCGTCATGGCGTCGGCGGCCTACGCACTCGGTTTCCTGTTGGACTACCCGTGCATGTCCAATGGCTGGGCAGCCCCGGACCGCTATGAGCACCTGTGCTACTCCGACATCCCACCGCTGTACTCACTCCGCGGATTCGCCGATGGGTATCTGCCCTATCTGCAGACACCGCCGGACGGCCAGCCGCTGGAGTATCCGGTCCTCATCGGCATCTTCATGCAGGTCATGGCGTGGATCACCCGCGGGATGAACGCCGTCATCCCCGACCTCAACACCGGGCTGGCGTTCTTCACGATCACCGTCATCGCACTGCTGCCCTTCCTGCTCATGGCGGTCATCGCGACTGCGCGGACCGTGCGAGCACGACCGTGGGATGCGGCCATGGTGGCGCTGGCGCCCTCGGTGATCCTCGCCGCGACGATCAACTGGGACCTGCTCGCCATCGGTCTCGCGGCTGTGTCGATCGCGCTGTGGGCTCGAGAGCGACCAGGGTGGGCCGGGCTGTTCCTCGGTCTGGCGATCGCGGCGAAGTTCTACCCCGTGCTCTTCCTCGGCCCGCTCCTGCTGCTGTGCCTGCGGGCCGGGCGCATGCGATCCTTCGCGCAACTCCTCGGCGCAACGGTCCTGACCTGGCTGGTGCTCAACGTTCCGTTCGCTATCGCCAACGTCGACGGTTGGTCGTACTTCTACACCTTCTCCTCCGATCGCGGGGCCGACTTCGGATCGCTGTGGTACGCCGTGAGCCTGTGGGGGGGACCGAGTATTCCGCCCGAGTCCCTCAACGTCATTGCACTCGGCACCCTGCTCGTGCTGTGCGCAGGCATCGGTGCACTGATCCTCTTCGCCCCGCAACGACCGCGGCTGGCTCCCATGCTGTTCCTCGTCGTCGCTGCGTTCCTCATCACCAACAAGGTGTACTCACCGCAGTTCGTACTGTGGCTCATCCCGCTCGCTGCGCTGGCTCGACCGAAGTGGCGGGACTTCATCATCTGGCAGTTCGCCGAGGTGTCCTATTTCGTTGCAGTGTGGTGGTATCTCGCCGGTTACGGCGTGGAGGACGCCAAGGGCATGACCCCGGAGTGGTACGCGTTCTTCACCTTCGTCCATATCGGGGCCACGATCTGGTTCGCCGCTCTCATCGTGCGCGATGCCCTGTATCCCGAATGCGACATCGTGCGCACCGATGGGGTGCGCGCCGACCGCGACGACCCCGGTGGCGGTGTGCTCGACGGGGCACCCGATCACCTGCCGTGGTCGAAGATCCCCGGGTGACCCTCCCGCGCCCGAAAATGTCCTACTCTTCGGACATGACGTCGACGCGCAGCACCCGACTCGCCGCCTTCGCGGCTGCCGCCCTAGCCCTCACCCTCGCCGGTTGCGGCGGAGGAGGTTCGAGCGACTCGACATCTGCGGCACCCCCGTCGCTTCAAGCCGAGCAGTTGTCTCTCGAGCTCGAATCGGCCATCGATCAGGACAACACCACGGCATTCAGCGAGCAGCTGGCCGCACGGTGGGCGGAGTTGGAGGGCAAGGCGACGTCAGAGGGCCTGACCACTTCGGCGGATATCGACGCCGACGGCGGCCTGGTATCCATCGCCGGGGGCGGTGTGACCTGCGTGGTGATGGTGAACAACGAACCACCGATGGTCAACCGCACCTGCCAGGACGGCTAGAGCGGGTCGGTCTCATTCAGGTCGACGACCACCGGTGCGTGGTCGCTGGGCTGCTTGCCCTTGCGCGCCTCCCGATCGACGTAGGCATCGGTCACCCGCGAGGTGAACTCCGCATTGCCGTAGACCAGATCGATGCGCATCCCGAACCCCTTGTGGAACGAGCCGTTGCGGTAATCCCAAAAAGTGAACGGTTCGCCCTTCAACGCTCGCGGCGCCACCTCGCTCATCCCGGTGTCGGCTAGGTCGGTGAGTGCTGCCCGTTCAGCCGGCGTCACGTGGGTCGACTCAGCGAACAGCGCGATATCCCACACGTCAGCATCGGTCGGCGCGACGTTGTAGTCGCCGATGATCGCGAACGGCCGATCCGGTGCGGCTGCCATCTCCGCACCCGCGGTATCCCGTAGTACGCGAAGCCACTCGAGTTTGTAGGCGTAGTGCGGATGATCGGGTTCGCGACCGTTGGGCACATAGACACTCCACACCCGCACCCCGTCGCAGGTCGCCCCGATCGCGCGTGATTCGACGACGTCTTCGTAGGCGGGCTGCCCGGGCAGGTCGCGCACCACCTCGGTGAGCCCGACGCGGCTGAGGATCGCTACTCCGTTCCAGCGGCCGAGTCCATGCGCGGCCACCTCATAGCCCAGTGCCTGGACCGGCATCACCGGGAAGTCATCGGTGGTGCACTTCAACTCCTGCAGGGCGACGACGTCGGGCTGGGCCGACTCCAGCCACTCCAGCAGGCGAGGTAGCCGAGCGGTGACAGAGTTGACGTTCCAGGTGGCGATACGCACATCTGCCACATTAGCGAGGCAAAGGTGACAGCATGCGGCCATGCGTCGATCCCTCCTGGCATGCGTGCTGCTGTTCCTTGCGAGTGCGTTGGTCATAGCGGTGCCTGCATCGGTCGTCACCTCGAATGCGGTCGAGCCCGCTGGATCGACCGTCGACACGCAGGCGAAGAAACCCCGGCCCAACTTCGTCATCATCCAGACCGATGACATGACGGTCGAGGATCTGGAATACCTGCCGTATGTGCAAAAGGCGCTCATCGATCGTGGCGCGCAATTCACTCAGACTCTCACACCCTTCGCCCTGTGCTGTCCGTCGCGCGCTTCGATGATGACCGGGTCCTACCCGCACAACACCAAGGTCAACGCGAACTTCCCTCCCGATGGTGGATTCGTGGCGTGGGAGAAGGTCAACGGCGAGGCATTCACCGCCTACTGGCTGCAACAGGCCGGCTACCACACCGCGCATATCGGCAAGTACATCAACGGCTACGGCATGTACAACCGGCCCGTAGCCCGCACCCCCTCTGGGTGGAGTGAGTGGTTCGGTTCGGCGGACCCCTCCACCTATCAGATGTACGGCTATCGGCTGAACGAACCCAAGGGCAGCACGGTGTACGGGGATTTCTACGTCGAGGATGCCAAGACCTACGGCACCGATGTGTACACCCGCAAGGCCGTCGGGGTCATCAAGCGGGCTAAGAAGACCCGCGGCCCCTTCATGCTGCAGGTCGCCTACCTCGCCCCACACGTCGAGACGATCCCGCTGACCGATGGCTCCTGGCAGGAGAGTTGGGCCGATGTCGACAAGCCCGAGAAGGGTTCGGGCATCTCGGTGCAGTCGATCCCCCCGCGCCCGGCCCTGCGCCACCAGGACCTGCTCCCTGACATGCCGCTGACGAAGGATCCGAGTTTCAATGAGGAGGATCGCTCCGATAAGCATCCGTTCATCCGCGATATCCCTCCCCTGACCGAGGAGAAGATCACCGAACTCACCGAGGACAACCGGTCCCGACGCCTATCGCTCTTCGCTGTCGATGAGGGTGTGAAGCGGATCGTGGCGACCCTGCGCAGGACCGGTCAACTAGAGAACACCTACATCGTGTTCATGGGTGACAACGGCTATCTGCTCGGCCAGCACGCGATCAGCTACGGCAAGTACTTCCCCTACGAGCCGGCGCTGCGGATCCCGATGGTGATGCGTGGCCCGGGCATCGAGGCCGGGCAGTCCATCGGCCGGATGACGTCGGAGATCGACGTGGCACCGACGATCCTCGAGTTGGCCGGGGTCACCCCCACTCGGCCGGTGGACGGCTATTCCCTGGTGGGCAGGTTGCTCGACGGCGAGCGACTCCCCACGCGCACCATCCTGCTGTCCAGCGGTCCGCAGAAATCCGCCAGCGGTGCCGATCTGCCGATGTTCGACGGTGTGCGCACCCGTGACTACTCCTGGTGGGTCTACGAGGACGGATTCGAGGAAATGTACGACCTGCGCAGGGACCCCTACCAACTGCAGTCGGTCGCCGATGATCCCGCGTACGCGCAGACGAAGGCGGCTCTGAGGGCCGAGTGGGAGGCGTTGTCGGGTTGTGTGGGTGCCGACTGCCGCACCACCACGAGGCCGATCCCCGGCCCCACGCCGTAATCTGATGCGGCGGTGGCGTATCCTCAACGAGCCTGCACCGCAGGTGACACAGGGAGTCTGACTCCCCACCTCCTGCTCCGGAACGTCCGGGGCCGATGAGTCCGAAGGAGGTCGGCTGCTGCCATGCGCCGATATGAAGTGATGGTCATCCTCGACCCCGATCTCGAAGAGCGCACCGTCGCACCGAGCCTCGAGGCCTTCCTCAATGTCGTCAAGTCCGACGGCGGCAGCGTGGAGAAGCTCGAGGTCTGGGGCCGACGCCGCCTCGCCTATGACATCAACCACAAGCCCGAAGGCATCTACGCGATCCTCGACGTCACCTCGACCCCCGAGGCCGTCGCCGAGCTCGACCGCCAGCTCAATCTCAACGAGGCCGTCATGCGCACCAAGGTGACGCGCCCCGCGGAGGTGTAGACCATGGCCGTCGGGGATATCACCGTCACCGTGGTCGGCAACCTCACCGCCGACCCTGAACTGCGCTTCACCCCATCGGGTGCAGCCGTCGCGTCTTTCACCGTCGCCGCGAGCTCGCGGTACCTCGATCGTCAGACCAATGAGTGGAAGGACACCGATCCGGTGTTCATGCGCTGCAGTGTCTGGCGGCAGTACGCCGAGAACGTCGCCGAATCCCTCACCAAGGGCACGCGCGTGATCGTGCAGGGCCGGTTGAAGCAGCGCTCGTATGAGACCCGCGAGGGCGAGAAGCGCACCGTGGTGGAGATGGAGGTCGACGACGTCGGCCCCGCGCTGCGCTACGCGACCGCCAAGATCACCCGCACCGCTCGCGGTGACGGTGGCGGCGGCGGTGGCGGCGGCTTCGGCGGTGGCGCACCGGCCGATGACCCGTGGGCCTCAGCAGGCCCCGCCGGTGGCGACGAGCCCCCCTTCTAGATCCAGCATCTCTTCCCTATCTCGACTTCACACACCGACTTCAGGAGACATCACAATCATGGCCGCACCGAAGCAGCCCATCCGCAAGCCGATGAAGACCAAGGCATGCGTGTTCTGTGGCGAGAAGGCTCAGCCCATCGACTACAAGGACACCAACATGCTGCGCAAGTACATCTCCGACCGCGGCAAGATCCGTGCTCGTCGCGTCACCGGGTGCTGCACCCGCCACCAGCGTGAGATCGCTGTTGCGGTGAAGAACGCCCGCGAGATGGCCCTGTTGCCCTACGCCACGACCGGACGATAAGGAGCGACGCGATGAAACTCATCCTCACCAGTGAGGTCGAGGGCCTCGGTGCGCCCGGCGACATCGTCGAGGTCAAGGACGGCTACGGCCGCAACTACCTCATTCCCCGCGGTTTCGCGATGCCGTGGACCAAAGGCGGCGAGAAGCAGGTCGTGGCGATCAAGCGCGCCCGCGACGCTCGCGAGATCCGCGACCTCGGCCACGCGCAGGAGGTAAAGGCCCAGCTCGAGGCGCTGTCCGTCACCGTCGAGGCCAAAGCCGGTGAGACCGGTCGACTGTTCGGTTCGGTGACCAACGCCGATGTCGTCACCGCGGTGCGCAAGGCCGGAGGGCCACTGCTGGACAAGCGGTCGGTCGACGTGGCGGCGGTGAAGACCGTCGGGTCCTACACCGCGACGGTGCGCGTGCACCCCGAGGTCACGGCTACGGTCACCTTCGAGGTGGCGGCGAACTGACGCAGCCGGGATCATCGCCGCGGTCAGGATCGTAGGGCGGCGATGATCCCGTCAGCGGCTGCTTCGACCATCGAGAGCACCTCGTCGAAGCTTCCCGAGTAGTAGGGGTCGGGCACGTCCAGATCCGGATGCGGCTCGGTGAGGTGAGACAGTGCCGGGTCGAAGCTCCGCAGCATTCGCACGGGGATATCGACCCCAGACCGGGATCGAAGTGTGCTGACATCACGGTAGTTCGCTGAATCCATGACCACGATCAGGTCGCGATCAGCGAACCAGTCGTGGGTGATCTGACGTGCCGTGTGATCGAGGTCGTAGCCACGAGCGCGCAGGGTGGTCATCGTGCGCGGATCAGCGTCGTGACCGACGTGCCAGCTTCCCGTACCTGCAGAGTCGACCACGATGTGTGTGAGTCCCGCCCTATCTGCTCGGGCACGCAGCACCGCCTCGGCCATCGGTGAGCGGCAGATATTGCCCAGGCACACCGCGGTGATGCGCACAGGATCGGTCATCGTCGGACGTCGGCCCACCAGGTGTCGAATAGTGCGTGGCTCTCTGCCCGCTGCTCCTCTTCGCGCTGCTCGGCGACGGCGATGAGTGGTGCCGCCATCGGCTCGGGAGTCTGCAGTGCATCGGCGATACCTCGCATGACCTCGACGGTGAACTCCGGATGGAACTGCAGCCCCCACGCCCGGTGAGAGCGAATCGCCATCGGCGCGTGTGGGGCCAGCGCCAGAGGTTCCGCACCGTCGGGGATGCTGAAGCGGTCCTCGTGCCACAGTGCCCATGGAGCGCGCAGCACCGACTCATGACTGGCCGGTGTCTGCCACGCGATCATGCGCTGCGGCATCCGGTGCACGGTGCCACCCATCGCCGCGGAGAGCACCTGCCCGCCGAAGCAGATGCCGAGCATCGGGCGCTCATCGCCCACCCAGCGCCGTACGAGTTCGACCTCCGCATCGATGGCGGCCGCGTGATCGCTCGTTCGGTGCCCTTCGGCCAGAGTCCAGATCGAGCCCATGACGATGAGCACATCGGCATCATCGGCGGCATCGAGGGCGAGGACGTCGTCGCGCACGAGCCGCTGGCATCCGATACCTCGGTCATCGAGCCAGTCGCCGAGATGCCCGAGTTCGGCGGCGATGCTCGGGTTGGCGATTACGGCGGCTGTCGTCACGATGTGCTCCGGATCACGAGGGTCATCGTGTCAGACCGGTCACCAACCACGCACTCCCTCGGGCCCGCCAACCCAGGATGATGGCGCGCACTGCGAGGAACCACGCCATCGCCCACCACAGCCCATCCAGACCGAGGTCCGCGGTGAGCACCCACCAGGCAGCGGGCAGAAACAGCAGCATGACGGCGCTCTGCGCGATCGCGAGGAAACGCATATCGCCGGCACCGATGAGGATCCCGTCGAGGGCGAAGGTGATCCCGGCGAGTGGTTGCTGCACGGCCAGAACGATCAGCGCGGAGGAGATCAGCGCGATCACCGTCGCATCGTCGCTGAACCACTCCGGGAGCCAGGGCCGGATCGCGAGGACGAACACGGTGAGACCGAGGCCAAGGAGCGTCGACCACACCACGAGACGTCGGGTGAGATACCGCGACGCGTCGATGTCACCGGCCCCCAGTGTCCGCCCGAGGAGCGCCTGTCCGGCGATGGCGAGGGCATCCAGGGTGAGGGCGAGGGCGAAGAACAGCGTGGAGGTGACATGCCAGGCAGCGAGGGTGTCGTTGCCGAGTCGCGCAGCGACAGCCGCTGCGACGAGGAACACCACGCGCAGCGCGATAGTGCGGATGAAGAGGGGAACTCCATCACGGATCGAGTACATGATTCCCGCGCCGCTGGGTCGCAGCCGGGTTCCTTCTCGATGGGCGAGGCGGAGCAGGACCGCCGCGTACGCGATCAGACCGAGAGCCTCGGCTGCCGCGGTACCGATCGCTGATCCGGCGATGCCGAAGTCGAGGACGAGCACAAGCAGCACGCTCAACACGAGGTTGAGCCCAACCTGGGCGAGCGTGACGTAGAGCGTTGTTGCGGTGTCCTGCAGTCCGCGCAGGACACCGACCCCGGCGAGAACGGCGAGCATCGCCGGCAGTGACACTGCGACGATGCGCAGGTAGATCACCGCCTGCTGCGTTGCGGGCGGAGACGTGCCGAGTGCGACGACGAGCGGCTCGGCGGCGAACCACACGATGAGGGCCAGCAGAACCCCCAACCCGAGGCCGAGGACCATCCCGTCGATGCCCTGACCTAACGCGCCGGCTCGATCACCGGCTCCGAGCCGGCGGGCGACGGAGGCCGTGGTGGCGTAGGCCAGGAAGATCGCCAGACCGACCAGGGTCGCGACCACGGTGGTCGCCGCACCGAGGCCGGCGAGAGGGATCGTGCCGAGGGTGCCGACGATCGCGGCGTCGGTGAGCAGGAACAGCGGATGGGCGACGAGGGCCCCGAAGGCAGGCAGGGCCAGCCGCCAGATCGCGGCATCCCAGCCGGCCCTCTCCTGCCCCATGGGCGGTGAACCTACCCCCTGTGGAAAACCGCCCTTCCAGGCCGGTGGGAACACAAGGTCGGTGGATTGTTCGCTACCGGTTGTTCATCCTGGGTCCGGGGCGAGGCAACCTTGGAAAAAGTTTTCCTCCACACCCTGACGATTGTGTTTTCCCACGTCACAGGCATGAAATGCGAAAAACTCATTCGTCGTCCCCAGGGCTATCCCCAACTCACCCCCTGACCGCGCGGCGTGTTCCCCCAGCCATCCACATCCTTATCCACAGGTGGGTTGGACGGGTGTCGGAGGGCCCTGGTAAACCCGTCCATGTGAGCGTCGCCGAACTGCCCTCCTCCTATGAGGGCCCCGACCGTACCCCGCCGCAGGACATCGCCGCGGAGCAGTCGGTGCTCGGGGCGATGATGCTGAGCAAGGATGCGATCGCCGATGTCGTCGAGGTGATCCGCGAGACCGACTTCTACCGTCCGGCCCACGCCACCATCTACGGCGCGATCCTCGACCTGTACGGCAAAGGCGAGCCGGCCGATGCGGTCACGGTCTCCCATGAGCTGACCCAGGTCGGTGAGCTGTCCCGCATCGGGGGCGCGCCGTATCTGCACACCCTGGTGTCGATGGTGCCGACCGCGGCGAACGCGGAGTACTACGCGCGCATCGTGCGCGAGCGGGCGATCCTGCGCCGCCTTGTCGAGGCGGGAACGCGCATCGTGCAGATGGGGTACACCGGCGAGGGCGAGGTCGACGAT
Source organism: Actinomycetes bacterium (assembly GCA_965657825.1). Classification (GTDB taxonomy): domain Bacteria; phylum Actinomycetota; class Actinomycetes; order S36-B12; family S36-B12; genus M55B157. The sequence goes on from CBFHQG010000026.1 coordinate 23,447, forward strand.
GTGGTCGACCGTGCGCAGGCCGAGGTGTACGAGGTCACCGAGCGACGCAGTGCAGAGGATTACCTGCCGCTGCGTGACCTGATGGATGGCGCACTCACCGAGATCGAGGCGATCTCCAATCGCGGCGGGCAGATGGTCGGCGTGCCCACCGGTTTCGCGGATCTGGATTCGCTCACGAATGGCCTGCACCCCGGCCAGTTGGTGATCCTCGCGGCTCGTCCGGCCTTAGGTAAGGCACTGGCTCTCGACACCCCCATTCCGACACCTACGGGTTGGACGACGATGGGCGGGATCGAGCCTGGCGATGAAGTGTTGGCTGATGACGGCACACCCACGCGAGTACGTGGTGTCAGTCCCGTGTGGAATTCACGCCCCTGCTACCGGGTTACGTTCTCGGACGGCTCATCGATTGTGGCCGACGCCGAGCATGAATGGCTGACCGATGATGGGGTTTCCGCGGAAACACGAACTACCGCTCAGATTGCAGCGGACACGGGCTCAGGCGACGGCACGAAGCATCGAATCAAAAACTGTGAACCATTGTGGGGACATGAAATCGATGGTCTACCCGACGGCTACACGTTGGGGGTCCTTTCCGCTGGAGGATCCATCGATCCGGAGGTGTCCCAATGGGTCGATACCCGTGTGACACGGGGCATGTCACAGGTCAGTCGTTTCCTGGAGGTTGTTCGAGGTTCTGTGCAACAACGCCGAGACTTCTTGAGTGGCTACTGCGATGCGGCAGGTGAGATTGGGGACGACGGAACTATCCAGGTCTCAACAAGCTCGAAGATCACCGCAGACCTCGTATACGAGATTGCGGTGAGCCTGGGTCAGCAGTGCACCGTCTGGGCACCTGATGATGCAGTCCAGGGCTACACGCTTCGGATTGTCACGTCATCGGAGGTTTTTCGTCTTCCCTGGAAAGCTCTCCTGCACAAGGAGCGGACTGCCGGGAAGTCGACCGCGCGCATCGAATCACGAGTCATCACCTCTGTTGAACCGGTCGACAGCGTGCCGGTCAAGTGCATCGAGGTGAGCAACGAGTCTCACCTGTACCTCGCAGGGCGGGCGATGGTTCCCACCCACAACTCCACCCTAGGTTTGGACATCGCGCGGTCGGCGAGCATCAAGCACAACCTGTCCAGCGTCATCTTCTCCCTGGAGATGAGTCGCAACGAGATCATCATGCGTCTTCTTTCCGCGGAAGCGCAGGTTGCCCTCCATCACATGCGATCAGGATCGATGACCGACGGCGACTGGACGAAACTCGCATCCAAGATGGGTGTCGTCAGCGATGCACCACTGTTCATCGACGATTCGCCGAATCTCACGATGATGGAGATCAGGGCGAAGTGCCGGCGGTTGAAGCAACGCCACGATCTGCGGCTGGTGATCGTCGACTACATGCAGTTGATGACCAGCGGTAAGAAGGTCGAAAGCCGCCAGCAGGAGGTCAGCGAGTTCTCACGTTCGCTGAAACTTCTCGCCAAGGAACTCGATGTTCCCGTTATCGCGATCAGCCAGCTCAACCGCGGCCCCGAGCAGCGGACCGATAAGCGCCCGATGCTCGCCGACCTACGCGAAAGTGGATCGCTCGAGCAGGATGCGGACATGGTGATCCTGCTGCACCGCGAGGATGCCTACGAGCGCGAATCACCTCGCGCGGGTGAAGCCGACTTCATCGTGGCCAAGCACCGCAACGGCCCCACGTCGACGATCACCGTGGCCTTCCAGGGCCACTACTCCCGCTTCGTCGATATGGCTGGGCAGTAGGGCGAGACCTTTAGAAATTGCCATTTTCATGGTAAAAAATTGGTATGACTTCTACCATTGACGCGGCGGGTCGCCTGGTCATTCCCAAGGCTCTGCGTGAGCGGGCTGGGCTCACACCCGGCACTCATGTGGATATCCGATTCCACGAGGGAGCCATCGAAATCACGCCCGCCCAGGTGGAGGCTGGCTGGGAAACCCGCCACGGCATCCGTTTCCCCGTTCCACCAGTCGATGCCCCCGAGCTCAGTGTCACTGACATTCGCGATGCCATCGAGGCCGGACGCGCAGAACGCATCGACGAGGTCAGTGATGCAGGTCGTTGACTCCAGCGTCATCGTCCGAGCAGTCACCACCCTCGACGCATCTGAGCGCGAGCAGTTGCAGAACCTCATCGCCGACAATCCGGTTGCCATCGCGCATGTCCTGGCCGAGTCATATGCGACGCTGACCCGCCTACCCCAGCCGTTTCGCCTCTCCCCGGTCGATTGCCACGCATTCCTGTCCAGTGCCTTTCACGCGCTGCCACTCTCGTTGAGTGCCGGTGGGTATCTGCGCGTAATGGAGTTGCTCGCCGAACGGAGTCTCGCCGGAGGAGCGATCTATGACTGCTTGATCGCGCAAACAGCCCGAGAGCACGACGCCGTGCTGGTGTCGTTGGACCACCGGTCGGCTGTGC
>CBFHQG010000027.1:0-22940 GCA_965657825.1 Actinomycetes bacterium
CAGCCCTCGCCGCATCTTGTCCAGGTGCGCCGTCGCATCGGTGAGGCGCTTGAGCATCTCCGCGCCGGCCTCACGGATCTCTTCGGCGTTATCGGCCATGAGCTTGCGCTGATACCCGAAGGTGATCGTGCGCAGCAGCCCCAGCAGCGTCGTGGGGGTGGCGAGCACGACATTGCGCTGGAAGGTCTGCTCCAGCAGCAGACCGTTCACATCGAGGGCGCTGGACAGCAGGGACTCCAGGGGCAGGAACATCACCACGAAATCCGGACTCACCGCCGAATCGTGGTACCGCTTATTCGATAGTTCCCTCGCCCGGGCAAGCACATCGTCAGCATGCTTGACCAGATGCACCGATGGGTCGTCGCCGTCGGGGACCTCCAGCGCCCGCCAGTAGGCGTCGAAGGGGAACTTCGCGTCGATGAGGATCTCACCACCACCGGGCAGCATGATGACGACATCGGGACGCGACGCGCCTTCTCCGGTGAGACCGCGGGTGTCTGCACGCGTGTCCTGGCGCCGGAAGTGCACACCTTCGACCATCCCGGCGTGCTCGAGCAGCTGCTCGAGCTGCATCTCGCCCCACTGCCCGCGGGACTGTCCCGATGCCATGGCGGCGACGAGCTGACGAGTCGCGGACTCCAGCGATACGTATCCGGCCTGCACCTGCTGGATCTGGGTGCGCAGTTGACCATCAGCCTCGGCACGTTCACGATCGGCGCGCCGTACCTGCTCTCGGAAGGACTCGAGGGATTCCTTCAAGGGGGTGAGCTTGTCGTCCAGGGTCGTGCTCGCCGCCTGCAACTGCTCCAACCTCGCCCGATCGGCCTCGACCGACGCCAACCGCCCTTGGGTCTGGAGGAGTTCAGCCCGGACAGCTCCGACCGCTGCATCGGACTCGCCCCGCAACTGCGCCTGCAGTGCCTGCTGGCGAGCCTGCCCGGCCCGCCCGGCCAGGATCCAGGCCAGGATCGCACCAAGCACGACGCCGAGGATCACACCGACGAGGGCGGCAACCGCTGAAGTCATATCGCGACCCTACGCGGCCGGACCGACATTGCCGGCACGATGGCGTCAGGACACCAGCGGGAATCCCGTGGCCACCACAGCTGCCAGCGGCACCGCCTGGACGAGGGCGGGCCCGAACCGCCCCGGTGTGCGGGTGGAGATCACCCCTGCCAGGTAACCCAGGATGATGAAGAGCAGGACGATGAAGGGCACCAGTAGCGTCAGCACGCTCGGCGCACCGAGGAAGGCGACGCTCATCAGGAGCGCGGCGACGACGATGACCCGATTGACCACCATGACCCCGATGCGCGCCCCCAGGGAGGGTCGCGCAACAAGCACGGCATCGGCATAGAAGTAGCCCAGGAGGATGAGGCTCAAGGCGATCCAGATCCACCATCGGGGGCCGACGAGGGCGGCGCTGGCCCAGGTGAGGCGGGCGGAGACGATGAGGAGCACGACGGCATAGGCCGTCATGACGAGGGCCGCGAGGACTGTCCGGGGAACGAGGGGGGCGAAGGAGCGCCTGCGGTAGCGGCGAACGAGCAACATGCCCAGGCCGATGACCGTCCCGGCGACAGCGAACCAGACCGCGAGGTATCCACCCACCGAAACGGGGATCACGCGATCAGCCGCGCCCCCGATGACCCCGGCGACCAGGCTGGCGGCGAGCGCGGCTGCGAGCGTGACCACCATGGCCACCCATCCGGCAATCCGAGCCTCGGGGCCTGACGAGCTCGGTCCGTACAGGACCCGCGCGAGAGGAATGGCCACCAGGCACCCGGCGACGAGGATCAGAATCAGCCACAGCCAGGCGGGGTCGAGATCGACCGGCGACGTCGGACCCTCCACCGCGGCACCGATCCAGGCCAGCATCGACTCGGCTGTCTTCGGCGACCACACGATGGAGATGTGTTCCACAGCCGGGATCACCTCGACGGCAATCGCCGTGCCCTCACCAAGGCTGCCGTAGATCACTCCTTCGGCTGAGCCGGGCCTGATGGCCTCGAGTTGCTCCCGTGCCGCTTCGGCGAAACCGATCGGTTCCGAGGCGCCGTACATCAGCAGCAGATCCCGCGGGGCGTTCACCGGCTCGATCGCCGCAGGCAGGCTGATCGCCACCGTCGCGCGCACCGCCAGCGGGTTCTCTATCGCGAACCGGGTGACCGCACCCGCTCCCATCGAATGCCCGACGAGGGCGAGGCGCTCAGAGTCCACACCGGGCTGCTGGGCCAGCCATCCGAGGACGACCTGCACATCCGACTGCAACTCATCACGAGCCGTGTCATCACCGACGAGTCGCGCGGGATTGGCACCATGACCGGAGAGGTCGGGAAGGGCAACGACGTACCCCGCGCGTGCCATCACGCGGCCCAGGGGCTCCATGATCACGCTCGAGGCAGCGAAACCGTGGACGAGCATGACCGCGGGGGCATCCGGGAGCCGTTGCTCAGGCGCGATCACTGTGACGGGAATGCCCTGGACCTCCACGCACTCCTCGGTCAACCCCTCCCCCGAGCGCACCAGGCCGACGGCTGCGGGGATGAGGAGTGCGATCGCCACGATCACGAGGATCGAAGAGACGAGGTGACCACGACGCACCTGCGGACGGTATCGCCGATCAGCCCTGCTCGCTAGGCTCTTGCCGCATCCCCAATCGAACCTAGGATCCGGACTGGGAATGACGATGAACAGCTACCGACTCAACGACCTGCTCTTCGACGGCGGCGCCAGGACGACCTCTCTCGATGGAGTCGAGGAGCAACTGTTCCTCCTGACCCGCGACAGCGGCCTCGATCGACTGGTCCGCTACGGCGTGCTGCTCACCCTCTCAGCGGTCATCGCCACCGGCGGGATCCTGGTGGATTCAACCGCGACCGTGATCGGGGCGATGATCGTGGCACCGCTGGCGACCCCCATCCTGGCGGTGGGCCTGGCGATCACGATCGTGCATCCGCGTCAGGTTGCTCGATCGGCGTTGATCCTGGCGATGTCGGTGGTGTTCGTCGTCCTGATCGGATTCCTCCTGACGCTCATCCTCCCCGTGGCGGTCAACCCCGACACGAATTCCCAGGTCGCCGGGCGTATCTCCCCCAACCTGATCGATCTGCTCATCGCGGTGGCCACCGGGATGGTCGGCGGGTTCGCCATCACCCGTAGCGATCTGGCCGGAGTGCTCCCCGGTGTGGCGATCGCGATCAGCCTGGTACCCCCGCTCTCCGTCGTCGGGGTGGTCCTCGCCGGTGGAAATCTGAGCCAGGCCTTCGGGGCGTTTCTGCTGTTCTTGAGCAACGCCGTCGCGATGGTCGGCGCGGGGGCTGCGATCTTCGCCATCGCCGGTTACAACCGTGCGGCCCGTGGCTCGAGAAGCCAGGTGAAGCGACCCATCGTCATCATTTCGCTCCTTGCCGGTGCGCTCGTCGTCATGCTCGGCGTTGCCAGCGCACAGTCGGTCGCGCAAGCCGTGGAAGTCCACCGCATCAACATCGCCGCTGGCGACTGGCTCGAAGGCAGTGAGTACGCCCTGGTGGCGGTGAAACCCCAACCAAGCGGCTTCGTCATAGAGGTCATCGGTAGCGGAGATCTCCCCGATACCAAGATCTTTTATGACTCCTTCAATCCTGTTCTCTGGTATGACCCAGAGATCGAGATACGCCGGATCACCGGCACACAGGAGCCCCTACCTGAGCCTGACTCCTGAGCCGAGGGGGTGACAGACTGACCCCATGAACCCAGTGCCACGCAAGGTTGTCGTCACCGGGGCCGGTCGCGGGATCGGCCGGGCCATCGCCACCGCCTACATCGCTCGGGGCGACGCAGTCGTCATCAACGATGTCGACCCCGCCACCTGCCAATCCACCGCGCAGGAGATCGGCGCGATCTCAGTCCCTGGTGACGCCGCAACCGAGGCGGGTGTGGAATCCCTCCTCTCCTCCGCGCGCGATGCGATGGGCGATATCGACGTGTACGTGGCCAATGCCGGGATCGAGGGGGGTGCCGGCCTCGACACGCCCGATGAGGCCTGGGCTCGAGCACTGGACGTCAATGTGATGGCCCACGTGAGGGCGGCTCGACTACTCGTGCCCGGGTGGCTCGAGCGTGGACAGGGTCGCTTCATCACCGTGGCCTCAGCTGCCGGACTCCTCATGATGATCGGGAGCGCTCCCTACTCTGTCACCAAGCACGCCGCAGTCGCCTTCGCCGAGTGGCTCTCGGCTACCTACCGCCATCGCGGGATCGTGGTGCAGGCGGTCTGCCCTCAGGGCGTGAGAACCCCGATGTATGAGGGAGCCGGTCCCTTGAAGCCGATGCTGGGCCACGATGGAGTCCTCGAACCCGAGGAGGTCGCCGCAGAGGTACTCGCCGCCGAGGCAGACGACCGGTTCTTGATCCTGCCGCACGCGCAGGTTCGTGAGTACTACCAGGCGCGAGCAGCAAACCCCGATGCCTGGCTGCAGCAGATGAACGGCATCCAACAGTGGCTGGAGGGTTCGACTCGCCCCTGACAGTTCCTTGCCGTAGCCTCCCCTCACCACACTACGAGGGGACATCATGAACAGTCGACGGACCGCAGTCGTATTCCTCATTGCCGGCAGCGCACTGGCTTTGTCCGCACCCGCCATCGCCTCCGGAGCAGCGACTAACCCTGACGGTGCCGAGACATCATCGGCCACCATGGTTCGCAAAGCGAAGACGACTTTCCCTGGTAACGGGACTTTCCAGGTCGGCAGGGACATCAAGCCGGGAACATACGTCTCTTCCAGCACCGGAACATTCGGTGGCTACTGGGAGCGGCTGAAATGTGCCACCGGCAACTTCAGTTGCATCATCGCGAACGAGAACACCGATGGACAAAGCTTCGTCACGATCTTGAAGACCGACAAGTTCTTCTCCACGACGCGCATGGGTACGTGGCGCCTGGCCAGCAAGGTCAAGCCGACGCGACCGGCCACCGTGTTCTCCGGAGAAGGCATGTTCCGAGTGGGTATCGACATCCGGCCTGGGACGTACGTGTCCAGCCCGTCGGGGGATATCAGTGGTTACTGGGAGCGGATGTCTTGTGCCACCGGCGACTTCGACTGCATCATCTCCAATGACAATGTCGACGGGCGCACGATCGTCAAGATCAGCAAGAACGACAAATACTTCAAGACCGTGCGCATGAACAAGTGGAAGAGGAGATAACGACGCTCAGGCGCGGCCCTTCAGCATGAGATCCCAGTACAGCCGGGGTAGGGCGTTCTTCTTGAACCGGTTGTAGTCGGTGATCTCCTTCGTCTGGTCCACGCCCTTCAGCGACGGCTTCATGTTCAGGTCGTAGTCGAACTCGCACAGCAGAAGTTGCTTGCGGCTCGTGGTGATCGGGCAGGAGGCGTATCCGTCGTAGTGACCGGCCCCCACTCCCCCACGGATCGAAGCGACGAGGTTCTCGACCACGACCGGAGCCTGCTTGCGGATCGCCGCCCCGGTCTTGGAGTTCGGGGTGTTCGTGCAGTCGCCGAGACCGAAGACATCCGGATCGACGGTGCTCTGCAGACTGAACTTGTCGACCGCCATGTAGCCGAACGGGTTCTCCGGATCGGCGAGCGGAGACTTCGCAATCCAGTCAGGCGCACTCTGCGGCGGCGTCATGTGGGCGAAGTCATAGGTCAGTGACTGCGTGTCACCGGACTCGACATTGCGCAGATCCATGGTGTGTGCATCCGGGTCAATCCGATCCACAACGGTGGTGAATTGCACCTCGAAGCCGTAACGCGCGGCGACCTGCACCAGCACGTCCGACCAGACTTTGACGCCGAACATTCCGGGAGTGGGTAGCACCATCACCTTGCGGATTCGGTCAAGGACGCCCTTCTCCCGCCAGTAATCGGCGGCCAGATAGGCGATCTTCTGGGGTGCGCCGGCGCACTTGATCGGACCCATCGGCATGTGGAACACCGCGGTGCCCGACGTCGTGCGCTGGACGTTCTCCCACGTCTTCGGCGCAAGGTAGTAGTCGTAGTTCGAGGACATGCCATCGCGTCCCATGCCCTCGGCGAGTCCGGGGATGCCGGTCCAGTTCAACTGGATGCCCGCGGCCACGACGAGCTTGTCGTAGGTCACCGAGTCTCCCGAGGCGAGGGACACACTGTGCGCAGCAGGATCAATACCGGTCGCAGCATCATGAATCCACGTCACACCGTCGGGGATGACCCAACCCATGGGTCGCACGCTCTCCGGTGCCTTGGCACGACCACCGCCGACGAGGGTCCACAGCGGTTGGTAGTAGTGCACGTCCGAGGGGTCGATGATGGCGATGTCGCGGATGCCGGCCTTCTTCAGCCGAGCCGCGACGGTGATACCGGCGGTGCCTCCGCCGATGATGACGACCTGGTGGGACTTCATGGGGGTGCTCCTGAATCGTTGACGGTGATGGGACCACCCTAGGAATCCAGTCCAGCGCGTGACAGCCGAATGGGGAAATCCACCTAGAATCATCGACATCGGAGCAGTGGCCTCAGTCTTCGTCGATGACCTCCTCGAGGCGGGGTTGCCCGTGCGCCGGCACACCATCGACGATGTGCGCAGACTCCTCGGCCCTGATTTCACCGTGGTGACCACTCGGATCGTCGACCACGTCCGCCCCGATGGTGAAACCCAGCAATACCTGTGGACCCTCGCCCGTCGCTGAGATACTCACGCCATGAGACGGATGCCGGCGGAGTGGGAACGCCATGTGCGGACCTGGATGGCCTGGCCGTCGACCGGATACACCCTGGGTGAGACGCCAGCGCAGGCCGACGAGGCGCGAGCGACGTGGGCGGCCGTCGCGCTTGCCATCGCCGACTTCGAACCGGTTTCCCTCATCGTCACCGCCGAAGCCGCATCGATCGCCCGCGACTACCTCGGTCGACGGACCCGCCACCCGATCACCCTCGTCGAGGCCGAACTCGATGACGCCTGGATGCGCGACATCGGCCCCACTTTCGTCATCGACGGCGATCGCATCGCCGGTATCGACTGGGTGTTCAACGGCTGGGGTGCGCAAGGTTGGGCGCGATGGGATCTCGACGCCCAGATCGCCTCGCACATCTGCTCCCATGAGCAGATCGACACCCTTCGATCCCCCCTGGTCAATGAAGGTGGCGGCATCCACGTCGACGGTGCGGGAACAGTGCTGGTCACCGACACCGTTCAACGTGATCCAGGACGCAATCCGAACTGGACGCGAGACGAGGTCGAAGCCGAACTCTCCCGAACCCTCGGCGTCGAACGAGTTGTCTGGCTGCCCCGCGGGCTCACCCGAGATTACGACGAATTCGGTACGCGCGGCCATGTCGACATCGTGGCCTGCTTCGTTCCCGACGGTCGCGTACTCGTGCACGATCAGCGCGACCCGCACCACCCCGACTTCGCGGTGAGCGAGGAGATCCGCAGCACACTGCACGATGCCGGGCTGGAGACCATCGATCTCCCGGCACCCACGGTGCTGCGCGATGACGAGGGCTGGGTGGATTACAGCTATGTCAACCACTACGTCGTCAACGATGGCGTGATCCTGTGCTCATTCGATGACCCGAACGATCAGATAGCCGCAGATATCCTGCGTCAGGTGTACCCGGGCCGTGACGTCGTCCTCGTCGATGCTCGACCCCTCTTTGCCCGCGGCGGTGGGATCCACTGCATCACCCAGCAGCAGCCCGCGGTGGTGTCATGAGCCTGACCCCCACCGAACGTGATCATCTACTGCTGTTCACCCAGGCTCTGCTGGCTGCCCAACGCCGCGACCGCGGTCTGCGTCTGAACGTTCCCGAAGCCACAGCACTCATCGCAAATGCCGTGTGCGAGTGGGCTCGCGACGGCCTGGATCTCGCGACCGCTCGCGACCGAGCCCGTACGCTGCTGGGACCTGATGATGTGCTGCCCGAGGTGCTCGACATTCTCACCGAGGTGCGAGTCGAGGCCCGCTTCGATGACGGCACGCGGCTGGTCGTCGTCGAGGATCCGTTCCAGGTGGCGACACCTACCCTGCAGGTGATCGACGCGCCATCGTCAGACGCCTCCCTCGACATCACGAACACCGCCGACGTCGCGATCGGCCTGACCTCGCATCTGCATCTCGCCGAGGCGAACCCGCGCCTGCGATTCGACCGTGCCGCCGCATTCGGCATGCGGCTGGCGATGCCCACAGGTGACACCCTGTGGCTGGAGCCGGGGGCGACCGTGACCGCCGGGCTCACCCCGATCCGCGGTGAGCGCGTCGTGGTCGGCAACACCGGTGTCATCGACGGCGCACTGGACGATCCGAACGTGCAGGCGCGCGCATTGGATCGACTGCGCTCCTGCGGATATCTCGACATCGTCGATGGTGTACCGATCAACGACGAGGCTCAGGCCGAGGATGCAGTTGCCCAACTCATGGTGGATCGGAACCAGCCGTGAGCGGTTACGGCCCACGCGCGGGAGACGTTCTCACCCTGGGTGGCACGAGTCTGCGGCTGCGCATCCCCGATCGGGTGGCCGATGACTTCGACGAGTTCCGCGTCGGCTTCGCCAAGACTGGCCGCGATGGGATCGGCCTGCGCGCAGTATCGACAGCCGAGTCCTGCGATGTGCTGATCACCAACGTCGTGGTCATGGACCCCGTCGATGGAATCCAGGTCGCCAGCATCGGCATCCGCGAGGGTCGCATCAGCGGTATCGGCAAGGCGGGCAACCCCGATGTCAGCGACGGAATCGACATCGTGGTCGGTTCCGGCACGGTCGTGATCGACGGCGATGGCCTCATCGCGACACCGGGTGGGATCGACACCCACGTGCACGGACTGTCACCACGCGTACTCGATGCCCTCATTTCCTCCGGCATCACGACCGTGATCTCGCAGGAGGCCGGGCCCATGTGGGGGGTGGGTATCGGATCAGGTGATGTCCTGCGCCAGGCGATGCGCGCCCTGAACTCCTTCCCACTCAACATCGGCCTGCTCGGTCGGGGCTCGAGTTCGCGCGGCGAGGTGCTGCGCGAGGCGACAAATGCTCACGTCTGCGGATTCAAGGTGCATGAGGACACCGGGACGACCCTGTCCACCCTCGACACAGCGCTTCGCGTAGCCGACGACATCGATGTCCAGGTCGCCTTGCACAGCGACAGCCTCAACGAGACGCTGTCGGTGACCGACACCATCGCCGTCATCGACGGACGCGCTGTGCACGCCTTCCACGTCGAGGGCTGCGGCGGCGGACATGCGCCCGATGTCCTGCGACTCGCCGGACACGACAACATCCTCGCGTCGTCGACCAATCCCACCCTGCCGTTCGGCCGCAACGCCGTCGACGAGCACGTCGACATGATCATGCTCAGCCACGGCATGAATCCTGAGCGCGAGGCCGATGTGCGCATCGCCCGTGCGCGAGTGCGCGCCGCGACGATGGCAGCGGAGAACCGCCTGCACGACATGGGCGTCATCCCCATCACCTCCTCCGATGCTCAAGGCATGGGACGTGCTGGGGAAACCTGGTGGCGCACCTTTGCCCTCGCCGCCGTCATGTCCACCGATGATGCAACCGAGGAAGGAATCGACGACAACGACCGACTCCTGCGATATCTCGCCAAAATCACCATCAATCCGGCCCTCGCTCATGGGATCGCCCACGAGGTGGGCAGGCTCGCACCCGGATATCTCGCCGACATCGTGCTGTGGCGACCCGAGCAGTTCGCCGCCAAACCCCAGTTGGTGGTGAAGTCCGGCTTTCCCACGTGGGGACAAACCGGCGATCCGAATGCCAGCATCGACGCCGCCGAGCCGCTGCAGATCGCCGAGCAGTTCGGGGCACACGGCGCCGCACCCGCCGACCTGTCCTTCCTGCTGAGCAACGCTGCCGCCCTTGCTGAAGGTCCTCCTCCGATCTCCCGCAGGGCGATTGCGGTGCACGACTGCCGTACCGTGCGATCCTCCGACCTCATCCGCCACGGAGTTCTCGGTCAGATCGAGGTACCCGGCACTCCTGGGGAACCCGTGCGCTGGCAGGGTGAGGATCTGACGATGGAACCGGTGGCTCACACACCACTGTCGCGCCTGCACTTCTGGTGAGCTGGCCGCGTGGGGATCGCACCGCCGTAGAGTGATCTGTCGTGGAGGTCGCCTATCTCGGTCCCGATGCGCAGGATTACCACGCCACGTGGGAACTGCAGCGACTCATCCACGCCGAGGTGGTCGCCGGTGACCGGCCCGACACGCTGCTCCTGCTCGAGCATGCGCCGGTGTACACCGCAGGACGGCGCACCGAGCCAGGGGACCTCCCCATCGATGGAACCCCGGTGGTCGAGGTCGACCGCGGTGGGCGGATCACCTGGCACGGCCCCGGTCAACTCGTCGGCTATCCGATCCTGCGCCTACCCGAGCCCCTCGCCGTCGTCGATCACGTCCGACGGCTGGAGGCCCTGCTCATGGATGTCTGCGCGGACCTCGGGGTCGCCACTATGCGGGTCGCGGGACGCAGCGGGGTGTGGGTCGCCGCCGATGGATCGCGTCCAGATCGCAAGGTGGCTGCGATCGGAGTGCGCGTCTCCCAGGGCGTCACGCTCCACGGCTTCGCCTTGAACTGCGACAACTCACTCGATGCCTTCGATGCGATGGTGCCCTGCGGGATCTCAGATGCGGGCGTGACCACGGTCACCCTCGAACGCGCAGAACCCGTGAGCGTCCCCGACGCCCTACCGATCGTCGAGGCGCACGCTCGGGTGCACCTCGCCGGGTTGAGCTCGACGTCTTAGGCTGACCCCATGACCGTGGCTCCCGAAGGCCGTCGCCTGCTTCGCATCGAGGCACGGAATGCCGAGGTCCCGATCGAACGCAAACCAGAGTGGATCAAGACCCGGCTGCGTACCGGCCCGGAATACACCGCGGTCCGCGAACTCGTCGCCCGCGAGGGCCTGCACACCGTGTGCCAGGAGGCCGGCTGCCCCAATATCTACGAGTGCTGGGAGGACCGGGAAGCGACCTTCCTCATCGGTGGCGAGCAGTGCACCCGCCGCTGTGACTTCTGTCAGATCGACACCGGAAAGCCAGCACCCCTCGACCGGGACGAGCCCCGCCGCGTGGCGGAATCCGTGCAGACCATGGGCTTGCGCTATGCCACCGTCACCGGGGTCGCGCGCGATGACCTGCCCGACGAAGGAGCGTGGCTGTACGCCGAGACCGTGCGTCTCATCAGGCGGCTCAATCCTGACTGCGGGGTCGAGGTCCTCATCCCCGATTTCTCCGGGAATCCCGAACTACTCGGCGAGGTGTTCGCAGCAGAGCCCTCCGTGCTCGCACACAACGTCGAAACCGTCCCGCGCATCTTCAAGCGGATCCGTCCCGCCTTCACCTATGAGCGCAGTCTCGACGTGATCACCCAGGCTCGTACGGCCGGTTTGGTCACCAAGAGCAATCTCATCCTCGGGCTCGGTGAGACAGACGATGAGATCGACACGGCACTGCTGGACCTGCACGCCGCCGGTTGCGAACTCATCACCATCACGCAGTACCTGCGCCCCTCTCCTCGCCATCATCCGGTCGAACGCTGGGTGCCCCCCGAGCAGTTCGTCACCTGGGCTTCACGCGCCGACGAGATCGGATTCTCCGGCGTGATGAGCGGGCCCCTCGTGCGTTCGAGCTACCGCGCCGGGCGGCTGTACGCCCAGGCCATCGCCGCGCGGGATTGATCGGTGTCGGACTCCACGACGATCGCCCGGGTCGTCGCCCTGCACGTCTGGACACCCACTGACTCCGTGCCAGACGGCGTCCAGGAGTTGCTCCTCGATTGGGGCGGAGCCGTCGGGGATCGCCACCACGGGCTCACCATGCGCTCCGGCGGCCGGCAGTATCCCCTCTACTCCCGGGGTACCGAGATCCACAACTACCGCCAGTTGAGCATCATCGATGCCGCCGAGCTCGATGCGATCGCTGCGGCACTGGGCATCGACACCCTCGCCCCCGGCACCATCGCCGACAACATCACCACCACCGGATTGCCCGATCTCACGTCGCTTCCCCCGATGACCCGCTTGGCCTTCGGTGATTCCCCGGGCGAGGGACCGGTCCTGGTCACCGGGGGTGAGAACGACCCCTGCGTGATCGCCGGGCGCATGGTGGAGCAGGCCTACGGCGTTCGGGCGGAGGCGTTCCCCAAGGCCGCCATCCACCGCCGAGGCGTCACCGGGTGGGTGGAGCACCCGGGCACCCTGCGGGTCGGCGATCGGGTGACCGTCCTGTAGCCCACCGCCACCGCGCCACGGGGACGGGGCCGTAGGGTGGAGCCATGTCCGATCCTGCTCCCAAGAAGCCCGGCCGATTCGCGCGCATCCGCGGTGGCCTGTCATCGCTTCGCGACAACTACCGGATGACGAAGCGCTACCACCGCTGGGTCGGTTGGGAGATGCTCGGCCTGTTCGTCATCGCCGGTGCTGCCATCGCCACCCCCGTCGGGCTGCTGCTGAACTGGCCGACCGGCGTCCTGCTCGCTGTACCGGTCGGGCTGCTCGCCGCGACGTTCTGGTTCAGTCGGCGCGCGATGAGTGCGGCCTACACCCGCATCGAGGGTCAGCCGGGAGCAGCGGCAGCAGTCGTGGAGAACATGCGCGGCAAGTGGTGGGTCACACCAGCGGTCGCGGTGACGAAGAACTCCGACCTGATCTCCCGTGTCATCGGCAAGTGCGGTGTGGTGCTGATCAGCGAGGGCCCCTCCTCGCGGGTGTCGCACCTGCTGGCCAATGAGCGCAAGAAGACCGCCCGGTGGCTACCGGAGACACCGATCTATGAGATCCAGGTCGGCGTCGAACCCGAGCAGGTGCGCATCGGTCGCCTGCAGCGTGAACTCACCCGCCTGCCGGCCAATCTCAAAGGCGCCCAGATCCTCGAGGTGCGCCGACGACTCGACGCGTTGAGCACCCGCGACAACCCCCTGCCCGTGCCGAAGGGCCCGATGCCGAAGTCGACGAAGATCCCCAAGTCGATGCGAGGCTGAACAAAACCCCGAACGGGTCAGCCCACGACCGAGGCCCGCAGTACCGCCCGGGACCCCGAGGCCCGATCCTGCAACCCCCGGCCCTCGGAGTCGTAGACGACCGCAGGGATCACCAGGCAGATCAAGAAGGTGCGCAGGGCGACCGCCGGAAGACCCAGGCGCCCCCCACCCACCCTGATGATGGCGATTCCGGTGATCCGCTGCCCGAAACTCGAGCCGATCAGCCAGGTGAAGAGCGTCACCTCGAGGTAGAACACCCCCAGGATCGCGAGTGCTGATTCATTGCCGGGGTAGGCCACATCGGGAAAGATCAGGCGCACCACGAGCAGAGATGCCACCCAGTCGATGAGGATCGCCACGACCCGACGCCCCAGACCGGCCGGCACCGGGTAGGGGATGGACTCCGACACCCCATCACGGTATCCGCCCACCACGAGTCAGGCGTAACACGGTCGAAACAATCGGTATACGGGGCAGAAATCCCCTACCGATAACGTCAGCCCCCGACGGCGGCACACGCCGCTGCAGAGGCGATCACACCGCGAGCGAACAACCGCTGCGGGGGTATGGAGGAGTCAATGTTCAGCAACGCTGATGAGGTCAAGGCCTACATCCGGGACAACGACGTGAAGTTCGTCGATGTCCGCTTCGTGGACCTGCCGGGCATCATGCAGCACTTCAACGTCCCGGCCGAGACATTCGTCGACAGTGCCTTCGAGGACGGCCTGATGTTCGACGGTTCGTCGATCCGTGGCTTCCAGGCCATTCACGAATCGGACATGAAGCTCATCCCCGACCCGACCACTGCTTACGTCGACCCCTTCCGCGTCGAGAAGACCCTCATCATCAATCACTCCATCCGCGACCCCTTCACCGACGAGCCCTACAGCCGCGATCCCCGCAACGTCGCCGCTCGCGCCGAGGCTTATCTGGCTTCGACCGGTATCGCCGACACCGTCTACTTCGGTCCCGAAGCGGAGTTCTACATCTTCGATGACGTCCGCTTCGAGACCAAGCAGAACGCCGGCTACTACTTCATCGACTCCATCGAGGGCGCTTGGAACACCGGCAGCATCGAGGAGGGTGGCAATCTCGGCTACAAGACCCGCTACAAGGGCGGCTACTTCCCCGTGCCCCCGGTCGACCACTACGCCGATCTTCGCGACGAGATGGTGACCGTTCTGCAGCAGGTCGGATTGTCAGTCGAGCGAGCGCACCACGAGGTGGGCACCGCCGGACAGGCCGAGATCAACTACCGCTTCAACACCTTGCAGCGCGCAGCCGATGAGGTGATGCAGTTCAAGTACGTCATCAAGAACGTCGCCTGGGCCAATGGCAAGTCGGTCACCTTCATGCCCAAGCCGCTGTTCGGCGACAACGGCTCGGGCATGCACTGCCACCAGTCGCTGTGGAAGGGCGGCGAGCCGCTGTTCTATGACGAGATGGGATACGGCGGTCTGTCGGACATGGCTCGCTGGTACATCGGCGGTCTGCTCGCTCACGCTCCCGCCGTGCTGGCCTTCACCAACCCCACGGTCAACTCCTACCACCGACTCGTTCCCGGCTTCGAGGCCCCGGTCAACCTGGTCTACTCCGCACGCAACCGCTCCGCGTGCATCCGCATCCCGGTGACCGGTACCTCACCGAAGGCCAAGCGGATCGAGTTCCGGGTGCCCGACCCGTCCAGCAACCCCTACCTGGCATTCTCCGCGATGCTTCTGGCTGGACTCGACGGGATCAAGAACAAGATCGAGCCGCCGGCCCCGGTCGACAAGGACCTGTACGAGTTGCCACCCGAGGAGCTTGCCGAGATCGCCCAGGTTCCCGGCAGCCTGCCGGAGGTGCTCGATGCACTCGAGGCCGACAACGAGTTCCTGCAGGCAGGGGGTGTGTTCCCCGCCGACCTGATCGAGACCTGGGTCGATTGGAAGCGCGCCAATGAGGTCGACCCGATCCGCCTGCGGCCGCACCCGCACGAGTTCGAGCTGTACTACGACATCTGATCCCATCACGTTCGATTCTCCCCGTGCGTCGCCTCGCCTCGCGCGCATGCGGGATCCAGGAGGGCCTCCGGTGATCCGGGGGCCCTCCTGCCGTCTGGTCTACACTGGCGCGCCATGACCGACCGGTTGATCGTCCACATCGGCCCGCGAAAGACCGGCACCACCTACGTGCAGCGCGTCCTGCAGTTGCTGGCTCCCGACCTCATGCAATCGGGCATCCTGTACCCGACTGATTTCCGTGGGCGCGAGGACTACAACCATGTCAGCGCCGTCACCGATGCGACCCACGAAGCCGAGACACGTCCCGGCGGCCGATGGGTCGGTCGTGGCACCGACGCCTGGGAGGGACTGCGATCCCAGGTCGCCGCCTGGGACGGGACGACGATCCTGTCGGCCGAGATGCTGGGCGGGCTTCGTCCCCCAGCTGCACGCGCCTTCCTCGACGGCCTGGACGCCAAACAGATCGACGTCGTCATCACGGTGCGCGACCTGGCGCGGATCTTCCCCTCCTCCTGGCAACAGCATGTACGCAACACGCATCGGGAGAGCTACCTCAAGTACATCGAGCGGCGCGAAGAGGAGCGCGGGCAGGACTCACCGGAGCTTCGCGAGCGAAGGTGGGACGAAGGCAGGCATCACAAGTTCTGGCGTTCCTATGCCTACGGGGCTCTGGTGCGACGCTGGGCGACGCTGGTCGGCATCGACCACATCAGCGTCGTCACCCTGCCCGGCCCCGGCGGTGACTCCAGCCTGCTGTGGCGACGCTTCATCGACGCACTCGGAATTCCCGAGCTGCCCCAGGATGCACCCGCACTTCCCCGATTCATCTCCAATGTGGGTTCCACCGCCGAGGAAGCAGCCTTCCTGCACGCCTTCAACATCGAGGCTGCGCGACGAGGCTGGAATCGCAGCGAGATCAAGGATCACCAGCAGCGTCTGCTGTCCTCGGGGTTCCTGGATCGACCGAATCGTGGATCCACCCTGGCCCTCCCCACCGAGTACATTCCGCTCGTGCGCACCTGGGCCGATGAGGACCGTGCGGATCTCGCCTCGACGGATGCGACCCTGTGGGGGGATATCGACGACCTCGCGGTGCCCGAATCAACTCGGGGAACACCACCCATGGACGTCGACGCGCTTGCGGGTGCGGGTGCCTATGCCCTGGTCGAGCGGATCGACAGCAAGCTCAAGTCTCGTAAGGGTGGACAGAAGCAGGGCCCGTCGTCTCAGGTTCGCCGAGCCGCGGGGCGTGCTCGCCGGAAGATCTCAGGCGCTTCACGACGCGCCACGCCATAACCACGCCGACTCCGGCGACGATGAGCATGAAGCCGTTCAGCGCGACATTCGGCCAGGCGGCGATCGCCAGGGCGTAGACGGTGAGTCCGGCGCTGCCCAGCAGTGTGATGACGTGGAAGGCCACGCTGTGGGAGGACACTCGACGGGTAGCGACCAGCGCATATCCGACCACGATCAGAACCGCACCTACCCACCCGACGGTGGCGAACACTGCACCGCTGATCGACTCCACGATCGGGAGTGTAGGCCAGGGTCGGCTCAATCCTCGTAGAAGACTCTCTCCACGACTCCGCGAGCCCGACGCGTCACCCGGCGGTAATCCTCGAGCAATTCGCCGCCCTGCCCGGGTGCATATCCCATCAGGTGGGCCACACCGGTCACGTCCGGTGGCGACGACGGCACCAGGTCGCCCGGTCTCCCCCGAGCGAGCACGATCGCGTTGCGCACCCGGGTGGCCATCAGCCAGGCCGAGACCAGGGCCTCTTCGTCCGAGGCCGACAGGAGTCCGGCATCGAGGGCGGCATCGAGGGCGGCGAGTGTCGCGGTCGTACGCAGCGACGGAATGTCGGCGGCATGACGCAACTGCAGCAACTGCGCGACCCACTCGACATCAGCCAACCCTCCGCGACCGAGCTTGGTGTGCAGTGTCGGGTCAGCACCGCGTGGCAGGCGCTCGGATTCCATCCGCGCCTTCAGCCGACGCATCTCACGCAGCGCATCTCCCGATAGACCGTCCGAGGGCCAGCGCAGCGGATCGATCAGCGCAGTGAACTGCTCACCGAGTTCACGGTCACCCGCCACCGGTCGCGCCCTGAGCAATGCCTGAGCCTCCCAGGGTGAAGACCATCGCGCGTAATAGGCCGCATAGGAGCCGAGGCTGCGAACCAGGGGTCCTTGCCGTCCCTCAGGTCGCAGGTCGGTGTCGATCTCCAGCGGCGGATCGGTGGAGGGGACCGACAACAGCCGGCGCAGGTCATTGGCGATCGACAGGGCGGTGTCCGCCGCCTCCTTCTCATCGGCATCCGGTAGCGGGTTGTGGACGAACATCACATCCGCGTCACTGCCGAATCCGAGTTCAGCGCCACCGAATCGCCCCATCGCGATGATCGCGAAACGGGTGACCAGTTCCCCTCGGTCACCTCGCAGGCCCTCCATCACGGCCTGGAGGGCAGCCTCGAGAGAGGCCTGGGTCACCTCACTGAGGCCCTGCATCACCTCGGGCGCGTCGGCGACTCCCAGGACGTCGGCCGCGGAGATCCGGAACAGCTCGCGCCGCCTGATGGATCTGATCGCGGACACCGTGTGCTCGGTGTCCTCGTGCCGAGACAGCACGGCTGATTCCTCGGTCATCAGCTTGTCGAGTCCGCGAGGTGCGAGATCGTCCTCATCGGAGAGAAGCGCTACCGCATCGGGTGATCTCAGCAGCAGATCGCTGGCGTACCGGCTCGATGACATGATCGTCGCCATCCGTTGTGCGGCTGCGGATTCATCGCGCAGCAGCCGCAGATACCACGGCGTCGACCCCAGGTCATCACTCATCCGACGGAAATCCAAGAGGGCGGAATCCGGATCAGCGCCGTCGGCGAACCAGCCCAGTAGCACCGGAAGGAGGGTGCGCTGGATCGCGGCCCGCCGTGACACTCCCGAGGTCAACGCCTCCAGATGCCGCAGTGCCCCTGCGGGATCGGTGTAACCGAGTGCCGTGAGCCGATCGGCGGCGGCCTCCGGTGTCAGGCGGGCAGCACCTGCATCGAGTCGGGCGACGGCCTGGAGCAGGGGACGGTAGAAGAGCTTCTCGTGGATCCGTCGCACCTCGCGTGCGTGGGCATTCCACTCGGTGGTGAGCTCGGCCTCCGGGTCTCGCCGGAACCCCATCGACCGGCCGAGGCGCCGCAGGTCGCTGGAGGACTCCGGGACAAGGTGGGTGCGGCGCAACTCCTGCAACTGGATGCGATGCTCCAATGTCCGCAGGAACCGGTAGGCAGAAGCGAGAGTGGCGCCATCCTCCCGCCCCACGTAACCCCAGGTGGCGAGCGCTTCCAACGCGGTGAGCGTCGTGGGGCTGCGCACCATCACATCGCTGCGGCCATGGACCAACTGCAGCAGTTGGACGCTGAACTCCACGTCACGCAATCCACCTCGCCCGAGTTTCAACTGACGGTCCGCCTCGCGCGCGGGCACGTGCTCCTCCACCCGCTGGCGCATCCGCTGAACATCGACGACGAAGTCGGGACGACCGGCTGCCTGCCAGACCCTGGGTGCGATCGCATCCATATAGGCCTCCCCGAGCGCCGAATCCCCGGCCGCCGGCCGGGCCTTCAGCAGTGCCTGGAACTCCCAGGTGGTGGCCCACCGTTCGTAGTAGCCCACGTGCGAGGCCAGGGTGCGCACCAACGCACCCGCCTTGCCCTCGGGCCGCAGGGCTGCATCGACCTCCCACAGCGAGCCCTCGAAGGTGTGCTCACCGCAGGCCCGGATCACCCCTGCTGCGAGGCGGGTCGCCGCCTTCAATGCGGCGGACTCGTCCATTACGCCGTCAGCAGGTTCCGCAACGAAGATGACATCGACGTCGCTGATGTAGTTCAACTCCCGGGCACCGCACTTGCCCATCGCGATGATCGCCAATCGACACGGCTGAGCATCCGGGGGCAGATCGGCCCGAGCGATCGCCAGTGCCGCCTCGAGGGTCGCATCGGCCAGATCGGCCAGGAGTCGGGACACATCATCGAACATCGCAGCATGGACGAGATCGGTCACGACGATCGCGAGCAACCAGCGGCGGTACTCGACGCGGAGCGCATCCAAGATTCGGTGATCGCTGCCCTGCGCGATCGGGGTCGCATCACCAACCGTTGCGCCTACAGCCTCGAGTAATCCCCTCCGCATGGTGACCGGGTCGATCACCGGTCCGACCAGGACCTCCAGATGCTCAGGGTGACGCACCAGATGCTCACCCAGTGCGACCGAGGCTCCCGTCACGATGCAGAAGGACTTTCGCATCGCCGGATCGACGACGACCCGCTGTGCGGCATCGCCGGGGAGAGTCGACAGGATGGCAAGAGCCTGGTCGGGGTCGGCGGAGCGGGAGAGATCCTCGATCAGATCAGCGCGCAACTGATCGGTGAGGCCCAGGCTGTTCAGCTGCTGGTTCGCCACTGCGGTGTCGATCAGTCCAGCCCGTGCCAGTGGGGCGGTGCTCGACATTGCGCGACCCGATGTCATCGAGGATCCCGATTGCTACAGCAGTGGGAGGTAACGGTCGATCTCCCACTGATTGACCTGTCGGCGGTAGTCATCCCACTCCGCCTTCTTATTGCGCAGGAAGAAATCGAAGACATGCTCACCGAGTGTCTCCGCCACCAGTTCCGATCCCTCCATCACCTGGATGGCCTGGTTGAGACTGGTGGGCAGTGGCTGCATGCCGAGGGCTCGTCGCTCCGCGGGAGTCAGCGACCACACATCGTCTTCACTGCCCGGGGGAAGCTCGTACTCATCCTCGATGCCTTTCAGTCCCGCAGCGAGGATGACCGAGAAGGCCAGATACGGATTGCAGGCGCTATCGAGGGAACGGAATTCGATCCGCGTGGAGTTGCCCTTGTCCGGCTTGTACATCGGGACGCGCACGAGTGCGGAGCGGTTGTTATGACCCCAGCAGATCCACTCCGGCGCCTCACCGCCACCCGCAAGGCGCTTATATGAGTTCACGAATTGGTTGGTGACCGCGCTGATCTCGGGAGCGTGGACGAGGAGACCCGCGATGAACGACCGAGCGACCTTCGAGAGTTGATACGGGGCACCGGGTTCGTAGAAGGCGTTGCGATCACCTTCGAACAGCGATAGGTGGGTGTGCATCCCCGATCCGGGAGCGTCACGGAAGGGTTTGGGCATGAACGTGGCGTACACGCCCTGTTCGAGAGCGACCTCCTTGACCACCAGGCGGAAGGTCATCAGGTTGTCGGCAGTCGACAGGGCATCGGCGTAGCGCAGGTCGATCTCCTGCTGGCCCGGGCCACCCTCGTGATGGCTGAACTCCACCGAGATGCCCATCGCCTCGAGCATGGTGATGGCATTGCGGCGGAAGTCATAGCCGATCGCCTGAGGAGAGTTGTCGAAGTAGCCGTAGTGATCGATCGGTTCCAACGGCCCATCACCGGGTGCGTTCTTCAGGAGGTAGAACTCGACCTCGGGGTGGGTGTAGAAGGTGAAACCCATCTCGGCGGCACGCGACAGAGTGCGACGCAGAACCCACCGCGGATCGGCGTAGGAGGGTGAGCCATCGGGCATCAGGATGTCGCAGAACAGCCGCGCGACTCCGGCTGACTCACCTCGCCAGGGCAGGATCGCGAAGGTCGAGGGGTCCGGCTTGGCGAGCATGTCCGACTCGGATACCCGAGCGAACCCCTCGATCGCCGATCCATCGAAGCCCAGCCCCTCTTCGAAGGCGGCCTCCAACTCGGCGGGGGCCACGGCGACGGACTTCAAGGTGCCCAGGACATCGGTGAACCACAGTCGCACGAACCGGATGTCGCGCTCCTCGATGGTGCGCAGGACGAAGTCGGTCTGCTTATCCATGCCCCCATCCTGCCGCTATCGGGTGTCCTCGGGTAGAGCAGGGGCCGGTACCTCGACGTCGGCACTAGCCTTGCATCGTGCCCCGGTTGCGTCTCGCTCTCGCCCAGGTCGATCCCACCGTGGGCGCCCTGCACGCCAACGCCGCTCTGGTCCGCGCCTGGGTCGAGCGGGCCGCAGCGGTGCAGGCCGATCTCGTCGTGTTCCCCGAGATGGTGCTGACCGGGTACCCCATCGAGGATCTTGCCCTGCGGCCATCGTTCCAAGACGCGAGCTCAGCTGCCCTTGGTGAACTCGCCGGTGAGATCGCTGCTGACGGGTACGGGCATCTTCCGGTCATCGTCGGGAGCCTGGGCACCGATGGGTCTCGCCACCCGGTGAATATCGCAGCGATCCTCCATGACGGCACGATCGCGGCAACCTACGCCAAACATCATCTGCCCAACTACGGCGTGTTCGACGAGTTCCGCTACTTCTCGCCCGGACGCGAACGACTCACGCTACGCGTCCGCGGTATCGACATCGGCATCGCTATCTGCGAGGACCTGTGGCGCGATGTGGATCCGCGCCCCTGGGCGGAGGGCCTGGGTCTGCTCGTCGTGCTCAACGGGTCTCCGTATGAGCGGGCGAAGGATGATGTCCGCGGCGAACTATGCAGCCGGCGGGCGCAGGAGTCCGCCTGCCCACTGGCCTACGTGAACATGGTCGGGGGGCAGGACGAACTGGTCTTCGACGGTGACTCGCTCGTGGTCGACGCCGATGGTTCGATCATCGCCCGTGCCGCGCAGTTCGCCGAGGAACTACTCGTCGTCGATCTGGAATGCCCTCCTGGAGTCTCCCCCGATGTGACCGAGATCTCCGGGATGCCCGCGCAGGAGCCTCCCCCGGAGCTCTCGTCACCCACCCCGTCGATTGCTCCGACCCTGTCCGACGAGGAGGAGGTCTACCTCGCCCTCGTCCTCGGTTTACGCGACTACGTCGAGAAGAACGGTTTCTCCAGCGTCATCCTCGGGCTGTCCGGAGGTATCGACTCCGCGCTCGTGGCCGCCATCGCCTGCGATGCCCTGGGTGCTTCGAGAGTGCACGGGGTCTCGCTACCGAGCGCGTACTCCTCGCAGCACTCGCGCGATGACGCACACGACCTCGCCGAGCGCACCGGCCTGCACCTGCGCACCATCCCCATCGGCACCCTCGTTGACGCCTTCGAGGATGAAATGGATCTCAGCGACCTCGCACAGGAGAACCTGCAGGCCCGTGTCCGGGGAGTCACCCTCATGGCCCTGTCCAACTCCGAGGGGCACCTGGTCTTGGCCACGGGCAACAAGAGCGAGTTGGCCGTCGGCTACTCCACGATCTACGGGGATGCCGTCGGAGGTTTCGCACCGATCAAGGATGTGCCCAAATCCCTGGTCTGGGCACTGGCGAGCTGGCGAAACGCGGAGGCCGAACGCCGAGGAACCATCCCGCCCATCCCACCGAACAGCATCACCAAGCCACCGAGTGCCGAACTGCGCCCCGGGCAGTTGGACACCGACTCACTCCCCCCCTACGACCTGCTCGACGCGATGCTGGATTCCTACGTCGAAGGGGATCGAGGGGCCGGCAATCTGATCGCTGCCGGCTTCGATCCCGAGTTGGTCGAACGCATCCTGCGCCTAGTCGATGCTGCCGAGTACAAGCGGCGTCAGTATCCACCGGGTACGAAGGTGTCCTCGAAGGCATTCGGGCGCGACCGACGGCTACCCATCACCAGTCGCTGGCGGGAGACCGCGGACTAAGGCTCTCGGTCGCCTGGAGGAACCTCCTCGGCGAGCTCCCGTGGATAGTCCGCAGCTTCACGCGCCACGAGCGCATCGATCTCGCTGTCGTGAGCCGGTGGGGCACCCTCGCGCGGTGGGGTGATCCTGGGCAGGGCGAACGCAACCGCGAGGGCCGCGATGACGACCACGGCGAACGAGACGTAGAAGGTCAGGTGGGAGGCGTCGAGGAACACCTCGAAGGCCCGCGCGCGCACCTGATCGACGATCTCGGCCGGTGCGGTGGACTGAGCCAAGGCAACGTCGGTGGAGATGATGGATTCCGAAG
>CBFHQG010000028.1:0-22362 GCA_965657825.1 Actinomycetes bacterium
GTCGATCGCGGCTGCCGCGGCCTGCACGACATGTCGGGCGGCGGCCTCTGCGACCGCTTCGTCGGTAGCCAGGCAGTCGATCTGCCAGCCGGCGTCGATGGGTGATCCGTCGTCCACCCGGGATCAGGCCTTCTTCTCGTCGTGGCCACCGAACTCCGAGCGCATGGCCGACATCACCTTGTCCGCGAAGAGCCCGAGCCCACGTGACTGGAACCGGGAGTAGAGGGCGGCGGTGATGGTCTCTGCCGGTACTCCTTCCTCCACGGCTGCCAGGACCGTCCAGCGACCTTCGCCTGAGTCGGAGACTCGGCCGGCGAAGTCATCGAGATCGGGGGAGTGGGCTAGCGCACCGGCGGTGAGGTCCATGAGCCATGAGCCGATGACCGATCCCCGCCTCCACACCTCGGCGACCTCGGGGATGTCGATTTCGTACCGGTAGTACTCCGGGTCACGCAGTGGGGTGGTCTCGGCATCCACCTCCTGTGTATGCAGACCAGCGTCGGCGTGCTTGATGATGCTCAAGCCCTCCGCGATCGCCGCCATCATCCCGTACTCGACACCGTTGTGCACCATCTTCACGAAGTGCCCGGCACCATTGGGTCCACAGTGCAGATAGCCATCCTGGGCGGTCTTGTTCGAGTCATCGCGGCCCGGTGTCGGACTCGCGGACCCCTGACCGGGCGCAATCGTCCTCCAGATCGGATCGAGGCGACGCACGGGTTCGTCCTCGCCTCCGATCATCAAGCAGTAACCCCGCTCGAGTCCCCACACACCGCCACTCGTTCCGCAGTCGATGTAGTGGATCCCCTTCGGCGCCAACAGGGCAGCCCTGTCGATGTCGTCCCGGTAGTAGCTGTTGCCCCCGTCGATGATGATGTCGTTGGGATCGGCGTGATCAGCAAGCGTGTGGAGGATCTCCCCGGTGATCCCTGCAGGGAGCATCATCCACACGGAGCGGGGATGCTCGAGCTTCGCCATGAAATCCTCGATCGAATCCGCTCCGGTCGCGCCTTCCGCCACGAGATCGGCGACTGCCTGGGCATTGACGTCGTAGACGACGCAGTTGTGTCCATCGCGCATCAGTCGGCGCACGATGTTCGCGCCCATTCGGCCTAGGCCGATCATTCCCAACTGCATCGGGTTATCAGTCGTCATGGTCATCCTCCAGAGTGTGCGGGCGGCTAGGGCGTGTTCTTCAGTCTCCGATAGGTCGTGATCAGTGCATTCGTCGAATCATCGTGATTCAGTACGGGAGCGGCTGGAGAGGTGAGTTCAGGAATGATGGCCTGCGCGAGCACCTTGCCTAACTCGACCCCCCATTGATCGAAGGAGTCGATGCCCCAGATCGCACCCTGAGTGAACACGCTGTGTTCGTAGAGGGCGATGAGAGTGCCCAGCCGAAAGGGGGTGAGCAGTTCTGAAAGGAGGACGGTGCTGGGGCGGTTGCCTTGCATGACCTTGTGGGGCACGACGTGCTCAGGGACACCTTCCGCGCGAATCTCGTCGGCGGTCTTCCCGAACGCGAGGGCCTGAGCCTGCGCGAAGATGTTCGACATCAGGATGTCATGGTGCTCGCCCAGGGGATTATTCGTCTTGGCGAATCCGATGAAATCCACCGGAACCATAGTGGTGCCCTGGTGGAGCAATTGATAGAAGCTGTGCTGCCCATTGGTGCCGGGCTCACCCCAGTAGATGGCCCCGGTGTCGACATCCACGTCAACCCCCTCGAGGGTCACGTGCTTTCCATTCGACTCCATGGTCAATTGCTGGAGGTAGGCGGGGAATCTCTTGAGGTACTGGCTGTAGGGGAGAACCGCGATGGTCTGACAGCCGAAGAAATTCCGATACCAGACTGCCAGGAGGCCCATCAGGACCGGCAGGTTCCTCTCGAACGGCGTTGAACGAAAGTGAACATCCATCTCATGGAAACCCGCAAGGAGATCCGAGAAATTATCCGGCCCGATGGCGATCATCGTCGATAGGCCGATGGCGGAGTCCATCGAGTATCGTCCACCTACCCAGTCCCAGAATCCGAACATGTTCGCGGTGTCGATACCGAAGGACTCGACCTTCTCGGCGTTCGTGGATACCGCCACGAAATGCCGCGCGATGGCAGCCTCGCTCCCGAGACTGGCCAGGATCCAATCGCGAGCTGAATGAGCGTTGGTCATCGTCTCGAGGGTTGAGAACGTCTTGGACGAGATGATGAACAACGTGCGCTCAGGATCCAGATCGCGGGTTGCCTCGACGAAGTCCGTTGAGTCGACATTCGAGACGAAACGGAAACTGATGTCCCGATCGGAGTAGTAGCGCAATGCCTCGTACGCCATGACGGGACCGAGATCGGATCCACCGATACCGATGTTGACGACAGCAGTGATGGTCTTGCCCGTATAGCCGGTCCAACGTCCGGACCTAATGGCGTCGGCGAACTCCGACATGCGATGCAGAACCTCGTGGACATCGGGGACGACATCGTGGCCATCGGTGGAGATGGCCGCACCCTGCGGTGCCCGTAGAGATACGTGGAGAACAGCCCGATCCTCGGACGTGTTGATGTGCTCGCCGTCAAACATGGCCTCGATGTGTGCACCGAGCCCACTTTGTCGAGCAAGGTCCACGAGGTCACCGACAGTGCGGGCATCGACTCTGTTCTTGGACAGATCCGCGATCAGCCCGCAGGCCTCGACGGTCATCCGCTCCACCCGGTGGGGGTCATCGGCGAACAGGTCACGCAAACTCATCGAATCCAGGCGCGTGAAGTCGGCTTCCAAAGCGGCCCAGGCGGGTCGCTGGCGAGGTGAGCTCGGATCGGGCTGATATGCCATGGCCTGATCCTGGCAGACGCGAGAGGGGCACGGGATCGCACTACCCCGACTAGACCTCGATGTCACCTCGATGTCATCTCGACGAGATGTCATCTCACCGAGGTGTGATCCCACTGATGAGCTGTGCGTGTCCGAGGGGGGACTTGAACCCCCACGCCCTAATACGGGCACTAGCACCTCAAGCTAGCGCGTCTGCCAATTCCGCCACCCGGACCGGTGTCGCTCCCCGGGGAGGGAGCACAGGGAAGGATAGCAACCGACCAGCGTGGCTGCGCACGCCCATGAAAATGGTCCAGGATGGGTCCATGAGCGAGGTTGTCGACATCCTGCGATCACTCATCCGGATCGATACGAGCAACGATGGCACGGATGCCGGACCCGGGGAGATTCTCGCCGCCGAGTACGTCGTGGACCTTCTCCGTGAAGTCGGCTACGACCCGGAATTGATCACCACGACATCCAGCCGGCGAGCAGCTGTCGCCCTGCGCATCCCCGGTCGCGACCCTGACAGGCCGGCACTGCTGCTGCATGGTCACCTCGATGTCGTGCCGGCCATCGCCGATGACTGGTCGGTCCCACCCTTCGCCGCGGAAGTCATCGACGACATGGTGTGGGGTCGGGGCGCTGTGGACATGAAGGACATGGACGCGATGATGCTCACCATCATTCGCGCCTGGGCCCGCGACGGCTACCTCCCACCGCGCGACGTCGTGGTGCTGTTCACACCCGATGAAGAAGCGGGTGGAGCCCATGGCGCCCACTGGCTCGTCGCCCACCGGCCCGATCTGTTCCGTGGCGTATCCGAGGCGGTCGGCGAGGTCGGTGGCTTCTCGCTCACGATCGATCGTCAGCGCAGGCTCTATCTGATCCAGACAGCCGAGAAGGGCATCGCCTGGATGAGGTTGACTGCGACCGGACGTGCCGGGCATGGATCGATGCTCAACGACGACAATGCCGTCACCCGCCTCGCCGAGGCGATGGCAAGGATCGGTTCCTACCGATTCGAGTTGAGTCTCGGTCCGACAGCACAGCAGCTGCTCTTTGAATTATGCGAGGCATTCGACCTTCCCCGAGACCCCGATTCCCTCGAGGATGTTCTGGCCAGAATCGGTCCCATCGCCCGCTTTATCGGATCGGGTATGCGCAACACCCTCAATCCTTCGATGCTGGAAGCCGGATACAAGGTGAACGTCATCCCAGAGCATGCCACCGGCCACGTGGACGGACGGTTCGTCCCGGGTGGACGGGACCTGCTCGTCGACACTGCCCGCGATCTCGCCGGCCCCGGCATCGAGGTCGAACTACTCAATGACGACATTGCACTCGAGGTCCCCTTCGAGGGACCGACTGTCGAAGCGATGAAGGCTGCCCTGGCAGCCGAGGACCCCGAAGGCATCGCCATCCCCTACCTCATGTCAGGCGGAACGGATGCCAAGGCCTTCTCCCGACTGGGGATCGTCGGCTACGGATTCGCACCCCTGCAACTACCGCCTGACCTGGACTTCGCCTCGCTATTCCACGGCATCGACGAGAGGGTGCCGGTGGATGCCGTGGAGTTCGGTGTCCGAGTGCTCGACCGGTACCTCCGGAGCAGCTGACGCGGTATGCCTGCAGGCCGGCTGGGAAAAGGGTCAGTAGTTAGGGAGATGGGCGCATGATGCGCCGCCTCAGCCTCAGTGAGCGTCGTCCATCGGGATAGACGCGGTGGCGGTCGAGTTCCCAGCGACCGTACTCGGCGTACTCGGTTAGGACGGCCCGAGTCGTGTCCCGACTCACCGATCGGGGCAGGCTGAGGAGGCGATACTCGTAGTGCACATGCGGTCGCCGCGCCTGCTTCATACCGGCAAGCCCACCACGAACGGTCGGTCATCGCAAGGCAATCTGGGTCTTAAGGCTGACAGACCCGGGAGGCACATGGGCACTAGGCTCATCGGGGACGTTGACCATCAGCGAGAGGGAGCGGGCCATGAGATTGGGAATCAACCTGGGCTACTGGGGTGCCGGGAACGACGCCGAGAACCTCGCCCTCGCGCGGGAGGCTGATCGTCTCGGGTACAGCGTCGCCTGGGCTGCGGAGGCTTACGGATCCGATGCGGCCACGGTGCTGTCGTGGATTGCTGCCCAGACCGATCAGATCGATGTGGGTTCTGCGGTCTTCCAGATCCCTGGTCGAACCCCGGCGAACACCGCGATGACGGCGGCGACCCTGGACACTCTCTCCCAGGGCCGGTTCAGGTTGGGTCTGGGTGTCTCCGGCCCGCAGGTGTCCGAGGGCTGGCACGGTGTCCGGTTCGACAAGCCGCTGGGTCGGACTCGCGAGTACGTCGCCATCGTGCGCAAGGCCTTGGCACGTGAGCGACTCGCCTTCGAAGGGGAATTCTTCACGCTGCCCCTTCCAGACGGTCCCGGCAAAGCCTTGACGCTGACTGTGCATCCGGTCAGAGAGACCATTCCCATCTATCTCGCTGCGGTGGGCCCGAAGAACCTCGAACTCGCAGGAGAGATCGCTGACGGGTGGCTGGCCGTGTTCTTCGCTCCCGAGTCAGCCTCCGAACAGATCTCTCAGATTGCTGCGGGGCGCCAGAAGGTGGGCAAGGACATGACCGGCTTCGATGTCGTCCCCACCGTCCCCGTCGTCATCGGAGACGATGTTGAAGCCTGCGCCGCACCGGTGCGCGCCTACTCTGCGCTGTACATCGGCGGGATGGGTTCCAAGGAGAAGAACTTCTACAACGCCCTGGCCGTCCGGATGGGATTCGAGGAGGAAGCCGGCGAGGTACAGGAGCGGTATCTGTCACGTGACTATGCCGGAGCTGCTGCTGCAGTGCCCATGGAATTCATCGACCGGACATCCCTGATCGGTCCAGCCGAGCGCATCCGTGATCGACTGGGCGCCTACGCAGATGCTGGGGTGACGACACTGACTGTCGCGGTCTACTCCGGTGATATCGAGGAGCGCCTCGCCACCGTCAGGCGCATGCCTGAATTGCTCGCCGAGGCCGGTCTCGCCTGATGAGATCTGCTGCCGATAATCGGGCGAATTTTCGGTGGTGAGTTGGTTCGAGGCGATCGTCCTCGGCTTGATCCAGGGACTGACCGAGTTCCTACCCATCTCTTCCAGCGCGCATCTGCTCGCGGTGTCGCAGATCTTCGGATGGTCTGATCCAGGCGCGGCATTCACCGCGATCACCCAGATCGGCACCGAGATCGCTGTCCTGATCTATTTTCGCCGGGATCTGGTTCGCATCATCTCAACCTGGTGGCGATCGCTGTTCCATCCTGAGACTCGACACCTCATCGATGCCCGCATGGGGTGGTACGTGATCATCGGAACGATTCCGATCGTCGCCCTAGGCCTGGTCTTCACCGAGCAGATCGAGACGATCGCACGCAACCTGTGGCTCACCGCCGCCATGCTGGTGGTCTTCGGCCTTGCTCTGGGTGCTGCCGACAAGTGGGGTAGACGCAGTCGCCCGGTCGAGCGGTTGCGGCTTCGGGACGCGGTCGCGCTCGGCGGCGCCCAGGCGCTGGCGTTGATCCCCGGAGTATCCCGATCGGGAGCGACGATCACGATGGGGCTCACCGTGGGGCTCACCAGGGAGGCGGCAACCCGTTATGCCTTCCTACTGGCGATCCCAGCCGTCCTCGGATCCGGTCTCTATCAGGCCACCCGGATAGCAGATGAACCGAGTGTGTCGTGGGGTCCCATCCTGCTCGCGACGGCTATCTCCTTCACCGTTGGATACGCGGTGATCGCCTGGCTGATTCGGTACGTCGCGACGAACTCCTACTTCCCGTTCGTGCTCTACCGAATCGGGTTAGCCACCGTGATCATCGTCCTGCTGCTCGCGGGTGTCCTCGCCCCGATCTGATCGCACCCATCCCGAGCGCTTGAACGCGCTATGCAGCACCGCACTTATCGTGGTCGATTTCGGCGCGATGTTGCGGCGTGAGTGAGCATCGGCCCATTGTGACCCAGTGGAGGGCAGGCGAGGCCTACTCTGGGTGCATGACCACGGTGTTCCTCGTGCGACATGGCCGATCGTCTGCCAACACTGCCGGAGTTCTGGCCGGTCGTACGCCGGGTGTTCACCTAGATGACGTCGGTGTGCAGCAGGCTGTGCGGGCAGCGGGGCGCCTATCCGACATTCGTCTGTCTGGGATCGTGGTAAGCCCCCTCGAACGCACGATGCAGACGGCAACGAAGATTCTGGACGGGCAATCGGGACGGGCTGAGATCGTGGTGGACCCGAGAGTCATCGAGTGCGACTACGGAACCTGGTCGGGTAAGCGCCTGTCCTCACTGGCGCGCAGGCCCCTTTGGAAATCGATCCAGAATCGCCCGAGCAGTGTCCGATTCCCCGGTGACAGCGGAGAGACTCTGTCCGGCATGCAGGCGCGGGCCTGTGAAGCGATCCAAGACTGGTGCCGGGTGTTCGGACCTTCAGCACGCTTCGCGGTGGTCACCCACGGTGACATCATCAAGTCCGTTCTGGCCGACGCTCTCGGCATGCACCTGGACATGTTCCAGCGCATTGCGGTGGATCCGGGCTCCATTTCCGTCGTGCAGTACTCCGAGGGGCCTCCGATGGTGCTGCGGATGAATGACTCCCATTCCGATCTATCCGAGTTCGCGCGAAAGGGTCGGCGAGTGTCACCGGTCGTCGGTGGGGGATCGGGGGGGTCTGACGCCGAGGAGAAGTCCAGGCGCGCACGGAAGTAGCATCGTGCGGGTGGCACGTGTGATCAGGTCGTATCGCTCCCCACGAAGGGCCGTCGTGGGAACGGTGGGCCTCCCCGGGGACCGGACCTTCTACCTTCAGATCGAGGATCCATCGGGCCGTGTTTCCCTGAGAGTCGAGAAGCAGCAGGTTGCCACCCTGGCTGAGCAGATCCTGCGTGTGGTGGAGACCCTGAGAGACCGTCGCATCGAACCGGCCGAGCCGCTCCCGCGCGATGACGCGCCACTGGAGATGCCGGTTGAGGAGGAGTTCATCGTCGCCAGCATCGGATTGTTCTGGAGCGACGAGGATCAGCGCGTGATCATGGAGTACCACGCACTAGGCGATGCCGAACCAGCTGAGTTCGGAGACGATGACGAGGATGCCGCGGACACCGTGCGGCTTTGGATGACTTTGACCGAAGCCAAGGTTTTCGCCGATCGCGCACTAGCGGTCGTGTCGGCAGGACGACCCCAGTGCCCGCTGTGTCAGTTGCCACTCGACCCCGAGGGTCATATCTGCCCAAGGGCTAACGGATATCGACGTCGTGTCTAATGCAGGTGATGTTCGGATTCGATCCCTCCTCGAAGTAGCAGAGCTGGACGTCATCGGCCATCTGTCGGGAGCATCGAACGCCACCCTCGCCTGCTCGATTCGTGATCCAGAAACCGACTCGCAGGTCATGTGCGTCTACAAGCCTCGACGCGGTGAGAGGCCCCTGTGGGATTTTGCGAATGGATCCCTCGGTCACCGCGAGGTGGCTACAGCTCAGTTGGATGAGTTGCTCGGATGGAATCTCGTTCCACCGACGGTGTGGCGCGAGACCGGCCCCCTGGGACCTGGAATATGCCAGTTGTGGATCGATGACGACACGAGCCGCCCAGCAGTGGAGGTCGTCGCCCCGAGTGAGCTCACGCTCGGATGGCTCATCGTCCTGGAAGCCCAGACCTATGACGGGCAGGATGTGGTGCTTGCTCACGAGGATTCGAAAGCTCTGCGACGCATGTGCCTGTTCGACCTTGTCACCAATAACGCCGACCGGAAAGGTGGACATGTCCTGCGCGACCCCGAGGGCCGCGTCGTGGGGATCGACCACGGCCTCACCTTCCACGTCGAGCCCAAAGTGCGCACCGTTCTGTGGGGATGGGCAGGCATGGAGATCGACCAGGACCTGCTGGTCGATCTGGAACGGCTGGGCAGAGCGCTGTCAGATTCCGACGCCCAGGTTGCCCGCCTGCGCCAGCTGCTCAATCCTGCGGAAGTCCTCGCACTTGCGGACAGGGTTTCGGTGCTGATCCACGACGGCACGTACCCGGTTCCTGAAGCATCAGACCATCCGGCCCTCCCCTGGCCTCCGATGTAGACCAAGGCGGTCACCTGCCTTGATGAACGATCGGTAGGCTCCGGGCGTGGATTCGTGGCCGGAGCCCTTCATCCCGCAGGTCCCCGGCTCGGGGCCGCAGTTACGCCTGTATGACACGGCCACTGCCAGCATCAGACCGACTGCGGTCGGACAGACGGCCAGAATGTATGTGTGCGGGATAACCCCCTACGACGCGACCCACCTAGGTCACGCCTTCACGTATCTCACATTCGACATCATCCAGCGAGTGTGGCGGGATGATGGACACGACGTGCACTATGTGCAGAACGTGACGGATATCGATGATCCCCTTCTCGAAAGGGCAGTAGCCCTGGGCGAGGATTGGCAGGAGATCGCTCGCCGCGAGACGGAGTTGTTCCGCAGCGATATGACAGCACTGGGAGTGATCCCTCCCCGAGACTACATAGGCGCCGTCGAATCCATTCCATCCATCGTGGACATCATTCAGTCCCTTCGTGAAGCGGGGGCGGTGTATCGCGTGGAGGACGACTGGTATTTCGATGTCGAGCATGTCTCTCGGTTCGGTCAGGTGAGCGGAATTTCCACGGCTGAGATGCTCTCGCTGTCAGCCGAGCGCGGGGGTGATCCGGAACGACCAGGAAAGCGCCATCCCCTGGATCCGCTGATGTGGATGGCTCAGCGTCCCGATGAACCTGCCTGGGACACGGCCCTGGGACACGGGCGGCCCGGCTGGCACATCGAATGCGTGGCGATCGCACTCGACCACCTGGGCATGTCCTTCGATCTCCAGGGCGGCGGTCGAGATCTGATCTTCCCGCACCACGAGATGGGGGCCGCGCATGCGGAGAGCCTGACGGGGGAATGGCCCTATGCGCGTCATTACGTGCATGCAGGCTTGGTCGGCTACGAAGGCCACAAAATGAGCAAGTCCCGCGGCAACCTGGTCTTCGTATCCGCCCTCCTGCGGGCCGGCGCCGATCCGTCAGCCCTTCGGATCGCCCTGCTCGACCATCATTACCGCGACGACTGGGAGTGGTACGACCCGATGCTCACTGCGGCCGATGAGCGACTGTCCCGTTGGCGTGATGCCGTGCACCAGGGGGGTACTCAGGGTGCGGAGGCTGCAGTGCGGCTGATCCGCGATCGGCTGGCTGACGATCTTGATATTCCAGGCGCTATGGCCGTCATCGATCGTTGGGCGACGACGGCGCGCACTGGTCCGACCTCCCTCGATGATGGGGAGCTCATGACAGATGCTGCCTCAGCGCTGCTCGGCATCGATCTGTCGACGACTCGCTAATTCCCCGGATCATCACCCCGACGACGCAGGTATCGCTCGAATTCGCGGGCGATCGCCTCTCCACTGGCCTCGGGCAGGTCGACGGCATCCCGAGCCTGTTCGAGCTGACGCACGTACTCACCGACTTCCTCGTCCTCCTCTGCCATCTCATCCACACCGAGTTCCCAGGCGCGAGCGTCATCAGGAAGGTCGCCGAGGGGGACGGGGACGTCCAGGAGATCCTCCACCCGTCTGACCAGGGCGAGGGTCGCCTTCGGTGAGGGTGATTGCGCGACGTAGTGCGGCACGGCTGCCCAGAGGGACACCGACGGCAGTTCACGTCGTTGACAGGCATCGTGCATGACTCCGACGATCCCGGTGGGACCCTCGTAATGGGAGGGCTCGACCCCCAGTGCGGCAGCGACTCTCTCATCCGATGCGGTGCCGGTGACCGGTACCGGACGAGTGTGGGGACTGTCGGACAGCAGAGCTCCCAGTGTGACGACCAGTGTGACGTCGAGTTCGACAGCCAGGTGGATGATCTCGTCGACGAACTGCCGCCACCGCATATTCGGCTCGATCCCTTGGACAAGGATCACGTCACGGGTTGCGAGGGGCAGGCGAGCGACATACAGCCGTGTCGAGGGCCAGGTGAGTTCGCGAACACCCGACTCATCCATCCTGATGAAGGGGCGGTTCACCTGGTAGTCGTAGTAGTCCTCGGAATCGAGTTCGGCGAGTGGAGATGCTCCCCACACCTCACGCAGGTGCGTGATCGCATCGGAGGCAGCCTCTCCCGCGTCATTCCACCCCTCGAACGCGCAGACGAGGACCGGATCGACGAGGTCGGGCAAGGTTTCGAACTCGATCACGCGCCACCCGTCCTTCGCTCCTTCACCACTGTCGCCCCCGGCATGTGGTGCTGACCCCTGCTGGGACCGTCGGCGCAGCCTACGCCCGTCCGGGCACTA
Organism: Actinomycetes bacterium; assembly: GCA_965657825.1. Lineage (GTDB taxonomy): Bacteria > Actinomycetota > Actinomycetes > S36-B12 > S36-B12 > M55B157. The sequence continues at coordinate 11,145 of CBFHQG010000028.1, forward strand.
CCCTTGCACCATCATGACCAGCCATCACCACCCCGGGGGTTCCAGCCTGAGATCCACCCTGGCCCAACGCGTCGTGATCGCCGATGGGGCGATGGGCACGATGCTCCAGGAGGCCGATCTCACCCTCGCGGACTTCGAGGGTCACGAAGGCTGCAATGAAGTCCTCAATGTCACCCGCCCCGACGTCGTCGAATGGATCCATGACGCATATCTCGGGGTGGGCGTGGACTGCATCGAGACGAACACCTTCGGGGCGAATCTGGCCAACCTCGGCGAGTATGGGATCCCCGAACGCATCACGGAACTCGCCCGAGCCGGTGCGCAGATCGCACGGCGCGCTGCTGATCGGTGGAGTACCCCGGACAGGCCGCGGTTCGTCCTGGGGTCGATCGGCCCCGGGACCAAATTGCCGACGCTCCGTCACATCGAGTACTCCAGGCTGCGAGATGCCTACGCCGACCAGGCCCGCGGATTGATCGAGGGCGGCGTTGACGCACTCCTGATCGAGACTGCCCAGGATCTGCTCCAGGCCAAGGCAGCGATCAACGGATGCAGGATTGCTCTTCGAGAGTTCGAACATGATGTCGTCCTCATCGCGCAGATCACGATCGAGACGAACGGAACCATGCTGCTGGGAACCGAGACGTCAGCGGCGCTCGCTGCCCTGGAGCCACTGAGTATCGATTTGATCGGGCTGAACTGCGCAACCGGGCCGACCGAGATGAGCGAGCACCTGCGGACACTGTCCCGCTCTGCGGGTATCGGCCTGACCTGCATGCCCAACGCCGGGCTGCCCGTCCTGACTGCGGACGGTGCCCATTACCCCCTCACACCCGAAGAGCTCGCCGACGCACACGAGGTATTCGTCCGCGACTACGGTCTGGCTCTCGTCGGCGGGTGCTGCGGTACGACACCACAGCACCTAGCCGCTGTCGTGGAGCGGCTGGGCGGGGTCTCCCTGCCCACGCGCAACTGGAACCTGGAGGATTCAGTCTCTTCCCTGTACCAGGCGGTGGCACTGAAGCAGGATTCCACCTATCTCTCCATCGGTGAACGCACCAACGCAAATGGCAGCCGAGCCTTTCGGGACGCCATGCTCGAGGGGGACATCGAGGCGTGCGTTGCCATCGCCCGCGACCAGGTTCGCGATGGGGCCCACCTTCTGGATCTGTGCGTGGATTATGTGGGTCGCGACGGAGTAGCCGATATGGCGGGCCTGGCCGCGGAGTTCGCAACGGCCTCGACGCTTCCCCTCGTGCTCGATTCGACAGAGCCCGAGGTGCTGAAGGCCGGGCTGGAGAGGCTCGGTGGGCGTTGCATCGTCAACTCAGTGAACTACGAGGACGGTGATGGACCGGAGTCCCGACTGATGCGGATCATGCCGCTCGTCACCGAACATGGCTCCGCGGTCATCGCCCTCACCATCGATGAACAGGGACAGGCTCGCACGGCCGACTGGAAGGTCGAAGTCGCCGATCGGCTCATTTCGCAGCTCACCGGTGAATTCTCCATGTCCATCGGCGACATCCTCATCGATCCACTGACATTCCCGATCGCCACGGGCCAGGAGGAGACCCGCCGAGATGGGATCGAGACTCTCGATGCCATTGAACGGATCAATGCCCGTCATCCCGGCGTCGGTACCGTCCTCGGCCTTTCCAATGTCTCCTTCGGCCTCAATCCCGCGGCCCGACAGGTCCTGAATTCAGTGTTCCTGCATGAAGCTCGCGAACGTGGGCTCACCGCGGCCATCGTGCACGCCTCCAAGATCCTGCCGATGAGCCGGATTCCCGAGGACCAGCGCACCGCAGCCCTGGACTTGATCTACGACCGGCGCGAATTCGATGTCGACGGTCAGTGCATACGCGATCCCCTTTCAGACTTCCTCGCAGTCTTCGACGGCGTCGACGCACGATCCAGTACGCAGTCGCGTCTTGAGGAACTCGCGACCCTCCCGCTCGGTGAACGCCTACAGCGCAGGATCATCGATGCTGAGAAGCAAGGTCTCACGGACGACCTCGATGCTGCGCTGGCCGAACAGCAGGCTTTGCAGATCGTCAACGACACACTCCTTCCGGCGATGAAGACCGTGGGGGATCTCTTCGCCTCCGGGGACATGCAACTGCCTTTCGTCCTGGCCAGTGCAGAGGTCATGAAGACTGCGGTGGCCTATCTAGAACCCCATATGGAGAAGACAGACGAGGCCGGCAAGGGCACTGTGCTCCTCGCAACGGTCAAGGGCGACGTCCACGACATCGGCAAGAACCTTGTCGACATCATCCTGACCAATAATGGGTACTCGGTGGTGAACATCGGTATCAAGCAGCCCATCAACGCCATTATCGAAGCTGCCGTGGAACACGAGGTCGATGCCATCGGCATGTCCGGGCTGCTCGTCAAAAGCACGGTGATCATGAAGGAGAACCTCGGAGAGCTGAACGACCGGGATCTTGCCGAGCGTTTCCCCGTGATCCTCGGCGGAGCAGCACTCACCCGAGCCTACGTCGAGCAGGATCTCGCTGAGGTCTACCGCGGTGAGGTTCGATACGCGCGTGATGCGTTCGAGGGCCTGCGTTTGATGGACGCCATCATGGCGGTCAAGCGAGGTGAACCAGGTGCGTCGTTGCCTGAACGCCGTGAGCGCCGGGTACCGGATCGGGCGAGTGCAGGCAGGCGCGACACACCGCCGACTGAACAGTCCACACAGCGCAGCGATGTTGCGGTCGACAACATCGTCCCGGTTGCTCCATTCTGGGGATCTCGGATCGTCAAAGGCATCGCTCTGGCGGACTACCTGCCTTACCTGGACCACCGAGCCCTCTTCCTCGGCCAATGGGGACTCAAGCCTGTCCGGGACGGGGCCGCGTTCGAGGAACTTGTCGAAACCGAGGGCATGCCGCGACTGCGGTATTGGCTCGATCGGATCCACACCGAGGACCTCATCTCGCCATCGGTGGCCTACGGGTACTTCCCGACCTACTCCGAGGGCAATGATCTGGTGATCTGCGATGAAGACGGTCGAGGCGAACGCATGAGGTTCACCTTTCCTCGTCAAAGCAGGGGCCGGCGGCTGTGCCTTTCTGATTTCTTCCGCCCGCGTGAATCCGACCAGATCGATGTGGTCGCCTTCCATCTGGTGACGATGGGCAGTGATGTGGACCAGGCGACGGCTCAACTGTTCGCTGCCGACGCATACCGGGACTACTTGGAACTTCACGGGCTCACCGTCCAATTGACCGAGGCCCTTGCGGAGATGTGGCACGCCCGGGTCAGGGAGGAGCTCGGATTCGCCACTGAGGACGACCCGGATATGCGCACGCTGATCGCCAAACAGGGCTATCGAGGGTCGCGGTACAGCTTCGGCTATCCAGCATGCCCGGACCTGTCTCAGCAGAAGATGCTCATGGAGTTGTTGGAGGGCGAGCGAATCGGGGTGAGCCTGTCCGAGGAGTTCCAATTGCAGCCTGAGCAGTCCACGACGGCGATCATCGTTCACCATCCCGAGGCGAAGTACTTCAACGCAACATGAGCCTGTGCGCCGTGCTGTGGGACCTCGACGGCACCTTGCTCGACACCGAGCACCTGTGGCTTGCTGCGGAGCAGCGGGTGATGGCGGTTCACGGCTACGCATGGACGACTGCTGACCAGCAGCACTGTCTGGGCGGTCCGCTGGAGCGGGTAGCCGCCTACATGGTGGAACAATCGGGCACGACGGCATCCGTGGACGCGATCGGGAACGAGTTGCTGACTGCCATGGAGGACATGCTCAGGGCCCACGAACCCTCATGGCGTCCCGGAGTTGTCCGGCTCATTGCGCAGATGCGGCGTGCCGGTCTTCCCCTCGCCCTGGTCACCGCATCGCATCGTCGCCTCCTCGATGCCCTGGATGACACGCTGGAGCGGATCCTCGCCACAGACGCGGGGGTCACCGCACCGGTCTTCGACGTCACCGTTGCAGGAGATGAAGTACCGGCGACGAAACCTGACCCAGGCCCGTACCTCGAGGCCGCTGGAAGACTCGGAGTTGACATCGAGCAATGCGTGGTTATCGAGGATTCGCCGACCGGTGTCACCGCTGGTGTCGCGAGTGGTGCCTTTGTGGTCGCCGTGCCTCATCTGGCGCCGATCGAGGCCGGTCCACGTTGTCGCGTCGTCGCAACCTTGGACGACGTCGATCTCAGCAGGATCTCGACCTGGTTCGCTGAAGCGGGCAACGATGAGTCACCGTCGAGAAGCACCTCCTCGTCCCGGTAGCCTCAGCCGAATGGGTGATTCCGGCAACGCCGCGAACAGTGTCGAGCAGCCCTCGTCCTCTCGGCAACCGGGCCAACTGCGCCCCGGTGACATCGTTCAACTCACCGACGCGAAGGGCCGACCCCACACGATCACCTTGGAATCGGGGCGAACCTTCCACACGCACCGTGGTGGTCTGTCGCACGACGCGATCATCGAGGCGGGCGAGGGCAGCGTCATCGAGTCGACGTCTGGCTGGTCTTACGTGGTCCTGCGATCGAGGCTGGAGGATTACACACTGGGAATGCCGCGCGGCGCCACCGTGGTGTATCCCAAGGATGCCGCGCGCATCGTTGCCGCCTGCGGTCTGGCACCGGGTGATCGGGTCTTGGAGGCAGGGGCCGGATCAGGTGCACTCACCTGCTCGCTGTTGACCGCGGTCGGTCCGCTGGGATCGGTGGTGTCCTATGAAAGGCGAGATGACTTCGCCCAGGTCGCTGACTCGAACGTCACACGCTGGTTCGGCTCCCCTCCACCGAATTGGTCATTGCGAGTGGGTGATCTGGCTGAAGCGCTCTCAGACACCGACTTCACAGCAGGTGTCTTCGACGCTGTCGTGCTGGACATGCTGGCCCCGTGGGAGTGTCTGGCGGTGGTGCGAGCGGCCCTTCGTCCCGGCGGTGTCCTGGTCGCGTATGTGGCAACGACCACCCAGTTGTCACGGTTGGCTGAGACCCTTCGCCTAGAGGGGTGTTGGATCGAGCCCCGAGCTGAGGAGTCGCTGGTGCGCACCTGGCACCTCGAGGGCCTATCGGTACGCCCGGATCACCGCATGATCGGCCATACCGGTTTCCTGCTCATCACCCGCCGCCTCGCAGACGGCGCACAACTGCCTCCGCGGCGCACACGGCCGGCCAAGGGTGCCTACGGGGAGGACTACACACCACCGGAGATCTAATCGGGCGGGGGTGTGGTCGGCATCGGTGCGCGCGACGCGACTGCGTCGGCCGTGGAAACCATCGCCTCGGCGGACAGCATCTGTGCCCAACCCACCAGGGCCTCGCGGGCGATGAGCAGGCTGACCCGGGCTTCCCCGGGCAGGGTGCGGGGATCGACCCCCGAAACCGCGGCTGCCAACTCGGGCCCGGGAGGCAATCCGTCCCAAGGCCACGCCCCATCCGGGGTGGTGTCGAACCAGCCATCAGCCATAGAACAAGTGTACGTCCGCCGGCTAGTCGAGTCAACCCCCGAATCGCGAAAACCCGTTGCGATTATTGAGTTTCTTATCCACAGGTCATCCCCAAGTTTCGGCGTCGAGCGCCACGAATCTCGTTGATTACCTCAACGACACGTGAGCTCGATGCCGATCCAGAACGCGCCCGGCCTCCGAAGCGTCGTGATGGGCAGGTCTGCAGAGCCGGGGTAGGGTCGAGGGGTCAGTGCGCAAGGTTGTTGTCCGTGGTCGAGAGGGGTGAGTGGTCCATGCCGGGTTCAGACTCCTTCGAGTCACGACAGGTCGATGAGCAACTGCGCACGCTTCAGGCCCAGTTGCGTTCGGTATCCGATCACAACAGCCGTCTCATGGACACCTTGCGCGAGGCTCGTGAGCAGATCGTCACGCTGAAAGCCGAGATCGATCGACTCGCTGAGCCTCCGGGTGGCTACGGCGTGTTCTTGGAGAAGCTCGACGACGGGGTCGCTGATATCGCGGTCGCGGGCCGCAAGATGCGAGTGTCCACCAGCCCCGAGGTCGACCTCGATGAGCTTCGGCCTGGCCAGGAGGTCATGCTCAACGAGGCCATGAACATCGTGGGTGCCCGGGAGTTCGAGCGTCTCGGCGAGATCGTGATGTTCAAGGAGCTGCTCGGTGAGGGCGATCGCGCGCTGGTGGTTGGTAGGGCAGATGAGGAACGTGTCGTCGCCTTGGCGGAGCCTCTGCGAGTGAGGACCCTTCGTGCCGGCGACTCCCTGCTGATGGAGCCCCGGTCGGGGTACGTCTTCGAGGTGATCCCCAAGTCCGAGGTCGAAGAGCTCGTCCTCGAAGAGGTCCCCGACATCGACTACGAGGACATCGGTGGTCTCTCATCCCAGATCGGGCTGATCCGAGATGCCGTCGAGTTGCCCTATCTGCACCCGGATCTGTTCCGCGAACATCAACTCGCCGCACCGAAGGGGATCTTGCTGTACGGCCCACCAGGATGCGGCAAGACACTCATCGCCAAGGCGGTGGCAAGCTCCCTTGCCAAGAAGGTGGCGGAGCGCACCGGGCGCGAAGAGGGACGGTCGTACTTCCTCAACATCAAAGGGCCCGAGTTGCTCAACAAGTACGTGGGGGAGACCGAGCGCCATATCCGGCTGGTGTTCCAGCGGGCGAGGGAGAAGGCTTCGGAGGGTTCACCCGTCATCGTGTTCTTCGATGAGATGGATTCGTTGTTCCGCACTCGCGGATCAGGGGTGTCCAGTGATGTCGAGAACACGATTGTTCCCCAGCTCCTCAGCGAGATCGATGGGGTCGAAAGCCTGGAGAACGTCATCGTCATCGGTGCGTCCAACCGCGAGGACATGATCGATCCGGCGATCCTCCGGCCCGGACGCCTCGATGTGAAGATCAAAATCGAGCGTCCCGATGTCGAAGCTGCCCGCGACATCATGAGCAAATACCTCACGCCGGATCTGCCGCTCCACGCCGATGACGTCGCCGAGCACGGTGGCTCAGCTGAGGAGGCATGCGCGGCGATGGTGCAACGCACCGTGGAGCGCATGTACAGCGAGGACGAGGAGAATCAGTTCCTCGAGGTCACCTATGCCAACGGCGAGAAGGAGATCCTGTACTTCAAGGACTTCAACTCCGGTGCCATGATCGAGAACGTCGTCGCACGCGCGAAGAAGTCGGCGATCAAGGATTACCTGGATACCGGGGTCAAGGGCATCCGGGTCCACCATCTGCTCAACGCCTGCCTCGACGAGTTCCGTGAGAATGAAGATCTCCCGAATACGACCAATCCTGACGACTGGGCGCGGATCTCAGGCAAGAAGGGGGAGCGGATCGTCTTCATCCGCACCCTGATCACCGGTAAGCAGGGCACCTCGGCAGGCCGCTCCATCGATACGGTCGCCAATACCGGCCAGTACCTGTAATGGCGACCTCATGAGCGTGCGACGCGTCATGGGAATCGAAACCGAATACGGCGTATCGGTCCCTGGGCATCCGCACGTGAACGCGATGATGACGTCGACGGCGGTTGTCACGGCGTACGACGGAGTTGCGGTCGGTGACCGTGGCGGTGTCAGCCGGTGGGATTTCGCCGAGGAGCACCCACTGCGTGATGCTCGCGGTTACGACATGAGCCGGGCCGAAGCCGATCCCAGTCAATTGACCGATGAGGAATTCTCACTGGCCAATCTGATCCTCACCAACGGAGCCCGCCTGTATGTCGATCATGCCCATCCGGAGTACTCCAGCCCGGAGGTAACGACCCCCCTCGATGCCGTCACCTGGGATCGAGCAGGTCAGGAGATCATGGCCATCGCCGCACGGACCGCCACAGCATCCGGCCCCTTTCCGATCCGGCTGTACAAGAACAACACCGACAACAAGGGTGCGTCCTACGGCTGCCACGAGAACTACCTCATGCGACGCAGTACCCCGTTCGCGGACATCGTCAGCCTGCTGACACCCTTCTTCGTCACCCGCCAGGTGTTCACCGGAGCCGGACGGGTCGGTCGTGGTCAGGAGGGCCGTGAGCCAGGATTCCAGCTCTCGCAGCGGGCGGACTTCTTCGAGGTCGAGGTGGGCCTCGAAACCACGCTGAAGCGGCCGATCATCAACACCCGTGACGAACCCCACGCGGATCCGGAGAGGTATCGACGTCTCCACGTGATCGTGGGGGATGCCAACATGTCGGAGTACGCGACGTGGTTGAAGATGGGCACCACCTCGATGGTCCTGAGCCTCATCGAGGATGCAGCCCTGTCCCGCGACGTGATCCTCCATGATCCGGTCCGAGAGATTCATCAGGTATCCCACGATCCGACCCTGCAGCACCTGATGCTCCTCGCGGACGGTCGACGCATGACGGCCCTGGAGATGCAGTGGGAGTACCTGCACGCCGCACGCACCTACGCCGAAGCGAGGGTGGATCTAGCAGCCGATGACGCGACTCGAGACATCCTCGACGCATGGGAGACGACGCTCGTCGAACTAGGCCGTGATCCCTCGAGTCTGGCTGACCGACTGGACTGGGTGGCCAAGCTTCGACTCCTCGACGGATACCGCTCCAGGGACGGGCTGGAGTGGGATTCCGCACGACTTGCCCTGGTCGATCTGCAGTACTCCGATATCGACGTCGATCGAGGCCTCGCCCTCCGTCTCGAGGCAGCCGGTCGGCTGCGCAGGATCACCCCAGAGGGACAGGTTCGCCATGCCATGACTTCGCCCCCCGAGGACACCAGGGCCTACTTCAGGGGCGAATGCCTCCGGCGGTATCCGCGAGCGGTCGCTGCCGCCTCCTGGGACTCGGTCATCTTCGATGTCGATGGACACGAGGCCCTGCAGCGAGTTCCCACGCTCGAGCCTGTCCGGGGCACCCGCGCTCACGTCGAGTCGATCCTCGATGCCTCGGCAACGGCGGAGGATCTGCTCGACGCTCTCCGCAACCAGTGACCGAACTCATCTGCCAGCGTGCGGCTATGAGGCCGGGCGCCTGACCCATCGACGGGTTAGGGTGACACCGTGAGCACACAGGATCAGGGACGTCCCCGTCGCCAGGAGCGTGACGATGACGCGAACATCGAGGACACCGTCGACCAGACTGTCACGGAGCGATCGGCTGAGCGAGACGCCGAGGTCGATGCGATCCTCGACGAGATCGACGAGGTACTCGAGGTCAACGCCGAGGACTTCGTGAAGTCCTTCGTCCAGAAGGGCGGGCAGTGAGCACACCCGTACCCGGGGGTTTGTCCTCGGCCTTCATCGGCCAGGCGACCGCCTCTTTCTCCGACTTCCTGCGAACCCTCGGTCACGATCCAGCGGATCGGATCCTGGCTGCTGCTCGTGACCAGGGATCGCTTGGTGCCCACGTGCCACACGGAACGACGATCGTCTCCCTCACCAGCGCAGATGGCATGTTGATGGCGGGGGACCGCAGGGCCACCATGGGCAATGTCATCGCCCAACGTGACATCGAGAAGGTGTTCGAAGCCGATGAACACTCCGTCATCGGGATCGCTGGTGCAGCGGGCATCGCGGTCGAACTCGTCCGCCTCTTCTGTGTCGAACTCGAACACTACGAGAAGATCGAGGGTGTCGCCCTTACTCTGGACGGCAAGGCGAATCGACTGTCATCCCTCTTACGAAATAATCTCGGACTCGCAATGCAGGGACTGGCCGTGGTTCCCCTGTTCGGTGGGTACGACCTCGACGAGTCACGGGGACGCATCTTCTCCTACGACGTGACCGGCGGTCGCTACGAGGAACGCGATCATTACGCCGTGGGATCAGGGTCGAACTTCGCCCGCGGATCTTTGAAGAAGCTGTACCGGTCTGGAATGAACACCGTTGATGCGGTCACCACTGCGATAGAGGCTCTGTATGACGCCGCAGACGATGATTCGGCGACCGGTGGGCCTGACATGGCCCGTCGCATCTTTCCGGTCGTCGCAACCGTCGGTGACGAGGGTGTGCGGATGTGGAGCGAAACCGAGGTCGAGGCAGTAGTCGACCGAGTCGTGAGAGCCAGGATGACTGCTCCCGACGGCCCGACAGCAGCTCTGCCGCCGCAGGGGGCTGACTCATGAGCGTGCCCTTCTACGTCTCTCCTGAACAGATCATCAAGGACAAGGCTGACTACGCCCGCAAGGGGATTGCCCGGGGGCGGTCGGTCGTCGTGATCCAGTACGACGATGGCATCGCCTTCGTGGCCGAGAACCCCTCTCGAGCCCTGCACAAGATCTCTGAGATCTACGATCGGATCGCCTTCGCTGCCGTGGGCAAGTACAACGAGTTCGAGAACCTCCGGGTGGCAGGTGTGAGGCTCGCCGATCTTCGGGGATATTCCTACGCGCGTCGAGATGTGACCGGTAGGAGTCTGGCCAACGCCTATGCGCAGACCCTGGGCACGATCTTCACCGAGACGCCGAAGCCGTACGAGGTTGAGATCGTCGTGGCCGAGATCGGGAAGACCTCCGATGACGACCAGCTGTATCGACTGACCTTCGACGGTTCGGTGGCCGACGAACACGGCTTCGTCGCCATGGGCGGGCAGGCGGAGGGGATCCACGCGCTCCTCGCCCGTGACTGGCACGAAGGCATGACCCTCGACGAGGCGATCACCGTCGCCGTGGCCGCGCTCGCCTCTGCGGAGCAGACCGAGGATGGCACACCGGCTCGGCCACTGGGACCCGCGCAACTCGAGGCAGCGATCCTCGATCGCAGCCGGCCCCGACGCGCCTTCAAGCGGTTAGCGGTTGACGCATTGGCGAACATCCTCGGTGAGCCAGTGCCCGGTCCACCTGCCCCTGGCACAGCGGACTCACCCGATGCGCAGGGTGAAGCCATGTCGTCGCAGGAGCCGTGATCTGACGCAAGACCTTTAGGATCGAAGCCTGGGAGTCGAGTCGGCGAGGTGAGAGGGTGGTGACCCATGGATCGGCGAATCTTCGGCTTGGAGACCGAATACGGGGTGACCTGCACGTTCCGCGGTCAGCGCAGACTCAGTCCCGATGAAGTAGCGCGCTATCTGTTCCGACGTGTGGTGTCCTGGGGGCGAAGCAGCAATGTCTTCTTGAGGAACGGGTCGAGGCTGTATCTGGACGTGGGCAGCCACCCTGAATACGCAACAGCAGAGTGCGACGACGTCATCCAACTGGTCACCCACGATCGCGCCGGCGAACGGATCCTGGAGGGCCTCGTCGTCGACGCAGAGGCTCGCCTTCGGGATGAAGGCATCCACGGTGACATCTACCTGTTCAAGAACAACACCGATAG
>CBFHQG010000029.1:0-22200 GCA_965657825.1 Actinomycetes bacterium
CTAGTCCGGTACGGACCTGTAGCGCGTCGTTGATCCGACGCAGGAAATCATCGTCTTCACGCTCCGTATGTGCGGTCCAGATGAACACGCGCAAGGCACTGCTCGCACCGGTCGCGTGCACCATCGGTTGATCGATCCAATCCACCAGTGCATCTCGAGCGGCCACATCCTCCCCCCGGGGAAGATCGACACGCATCGTCGCGATGACCGGCTTGTTCGGCTCATCCCCCAATGCGACGACGATCACGGAGTCCTCCGGTACGAATCCCAGGAGGTGCGGCATACCCGCAACCAAGCACCCCGTAGTAGGAAAGTGGCCGAGTTGATTCGCAAGCGGTGCCTCGTGACGGGCCATCCGTCGGGGTCGTTCGGGAAGTGATGTCATGCACCGCACGGTGGTACGAATGCGGCGGCGCCAGGGGTCCTCACCTATCAGGTGTGGATGGGCGTCGGTTTCGGATTCCTGTGGACGACTCCGGGAGGCTGCGTTATGGACCGCTGAGCTCGCGATTGGACGGAGCGGATCCTCGTAGCGGCGTCAGTGTCGGTCGCTTCGCCTCGATACCGTCTCCGGAGCTGACCCCGCGCAGGCGGCGGCCCACCCATGGGGCGAGGTGAGCAGCCGCCCAGCGGGAGTGCCCGATCGCGCGGGCCACCGCCGATGCCGGTGGACTGCTCGGATCCGGTGTTCGCCACCGGTCGTCTGCGGCTCCCACTGCTTCGAGCGCGGCTCGGGCAGCCAGCTGATGCCCCTGCGGTGACAGATGCAGGCGATCCGAGGACCAGAACCGATCATCGTCGAAGACGGCTGCTCCCCAAAAATCCACGACGAGCGCTCCCTGCTCTACAGCGACCTCCCGAGTGGCTCGGTTGTATGCCCGAAGGCGGTCGGCGACCGTGCCCATGATGCGAGATCGACGGGAGGGATCACCGAAGGCGAAAACCACGACGGTGGCACCCGACTCAGACAGACGGCCCACCCCTCGGCGCAGGTCGTCGACTACCTCGTCGAGATCGAATTCGCGTCGCAGGGCGTCATTGACCCCTGCTGCGAAGGTCACGAGATCGGGTTCGAGAGCGACAGCAGCCGGAACCTGCTCGTGCACCACCTGTCCGATGAGCTTCCCGCGAACGGCGAGATTGGCATATCTGAAATCCGGATCGTCTCGACCCAGCTGTTCTGCGAATCGATCCGCCCACCCACGGTGTCTCCCATCGGGGCCCGCTTCATCGTTGAGACCCTCGGTGAAACTGTCACCGAGGGCGACGTACCGACGGTAGGTCGTTCCCGCCATCCGATCAGCCGGCCTCACGCGGGCCCTCGGAGGCCTCAGCGGTGGAGTGATCCGCCGCCTTCTCCGCGCTCGAGGAGTGTGCCGCTGATGCTGCTGCGAAGGTACGGCCGGCCCGCCGATACCACAGGACGAGTGCGATGACGCCGATCGCGATCTGGGGCACGAACGACGAGGCACGCCACACCAGATCAGCTGCTGTTGCGGCTCCGTCCGCAGTCCCGTTCCCGGTGAGGATCGCGATCATGAAGGCATCCACCGTTCCTACACCCCCCGGGGTGATCGGAATCATCAGGCCTACCTGGCTGATCGCGAAGGCTCCGAACGCGATGAGGATCGGCGTCCCTGCTTGATCCCAGCCCTCGACCCCCCGAAGGGCCATGTACAGGATCAGGAACTGTGTGATGAAGATCCCTGATTGGGCGAGGGTCAGCAGGGCCCAGCGGCGGACCACGACGTCATGGATGCTCTCTCGGAAATGCACGATGGCCGGAACGAGATCGACTCCGGCCAACTTCTTCACTCGACGACTCAGCGGTCGGATGATCGCGTTGCCCCACCCTCCGATGCGGCGCGCCAACGCCTCGCTGCGGATGACGAGGACCAGCACGATGGCCGCGGCCGCGAGCACCCCGAGCCCAACCAGGGCCACGGTCAGATAGGCCCCGCCGCCTCCGCCCCCTGCGATGAGTGCCAGGACGCCGATGATCGGAAAGCCCAGTGTGATGAAGGTTCCCCAGAGGCCGACCGCGGTGATCGCCGCAGTGGTCGCCGCGGGTGATGTTCCGTAGGAGGTGAGCATTCCGTACTGCACCGCAAGACCCACGGCTCCACCGCCGGGGACACCGTTGCTGATCGCGAATGCGGCCTGATTGACCTGCTGGCCCTGCCAGAAGCGCAATTTCGGCACAGCGACCATGAAGGTGAACCCGTACACCCCGAGGTAGACCAAGACCGCGATGACGATCAGGGTGACGGCGCCCCAGCCCATGTTCTGCAGGGAGTCCCAGGCCTCGGAGTAACTCCCGATCGTCGGGATGACCTTCCAGAAGATCAGCACGATGAAAGCCAGGCCGACGATGCCCAGGATGATCGACTTCTTCTTGTCAAGGGTCGCGACGGGAGCCGCGAGCTCGCTTCCGGTCTGCCCTGGGCCAGGGGTCCCCATATCCGACGGATCGGCGGATTCGGCCACATTCACTCCTTGACTGGTCGGCATCCAACGCCTGAGAACCTACCGCCTTCGGTGTCATCGAATCGATCACTCACCGCATCCGTAACGACACGGGCCCTCCAGAACGACTCCCGCGGACAGGGAGTGCAGGAGAAGGGGGGTGCGATCAGGCGCGTGAGCACCGGGGGGCAGGATGGCCCCATGCGGTTGGACCATGTCTCCTACGCCTGCTCATCCGGTGAACTCGCCGACGTAGTTCAGCGCATCGGAGCCGACCTCGGGGCGCCCTTCAGCGACGGGGGGCTGCATCCGGCCTTCGGCACCCGCAACTTCGTCCTGCCTCTCGCAGAGGGGTGCTACCTCGAAGTCGTCGCTGCACTGGATCATCCCGCTGCTGACAAGGCGCCATTCGGGCGTGCGGTGCGTCGCCGCTCTGATGAGGGCGGGGGCTGGCTGGGGTGGGTCATCGGTGTGCAGGACATCACCTCGGTCGAAGATCGACTCGGACGCTTGAGCGCTGAAGGCCACCGGATTCGTCCGGATGGCACCGACCTGCGGTGGCGCCAGATCGGTGTCCTCGACCTGCTTGACGACCCCCAGGCTCCCTTCTACGTCCAGTGGCTGACCCAGGATCAGCATCCGTCCCGGGCCGGAAGCGATGTCCGCCTCGCTGCCATCGAACTCAGTGGAGACCCGAACAGCCTGGGCGCGTGGCTCGGCGTCGAAGAAACGCAGGTGTGCGAATGCCTGGACGGCATCAAGGTCACCTGGGTTGAGTCCGAGGACCGAGGCCTCGTCGCATGCGAGTTCGACACCCCGCGTGGACGAGTGCGCATCGACTGATCGGTAGCCGCACCGACTCCCCGGCTTCAGCGAAATCCCGCATGCGGAGTACCGGCTGCGTTAGCGTCAAGCACCATGACATCGCCTACTGAGCCCGCCAGTACACCGGATGCTCCCCCGGCGAACCCCACCCGGTCCTGGATCTCACCCGGCCTGGTGACATGGGCCGGCTTCACCTGGCGCATCCTGATCGTCGTCGCTGGCCTCGCCGCGTTGTCCTATGCCATCGGGCTCGTCTCAGTCGTCTTCATCGCACTGTTTCTCGGCGCCTTCTTCACTGCCCTGGCCAGCCCGATCCGCAATCTGCTGGCGAGGTTCCTCCCACGGGTGATCGCACTCATCCTGGCCATCATCCTGATCGCCGTCGCCATAGTCGTCGTCCTCGGCATCGTGATCCGCTCGGTGATCAACGAGGGACCCTCGCTCAGCAAGGCCATCACGACCGCATTCGACAACATCCAAACTTGGGCAGCCGGTCCGCCGCTCAATGTCAGCAATGATGATTTCTCGAAGTACGTCAGCGAATTCGAGTCCTGGATCACCAATGCCGTGGAGTCATTCGCAGTGGGCACCCTCGGCTCGATCGGCGATCTCGTTATCGGGGGTTCGGTCTTCATCTTCGCCGTCATCTTCTTCATGTCCAACCCGCGGGCTATCTGGAACTTCGTCGTCAGCTGGGTGCCTGTCCGAGCACGCAGTGAATTCGATACCTCGGGGGTCCTGGCCTGGGATTCCCTGTCGTCCTATGCGCGCGGTGTCGTCGTCGTCGCGCTCGCCGACGCCACGCTTGTGTTCATCGGCCTGGTCATTCTCCAGGTACCCCTGGCACCCGCTCTCGCTGCGATCGTCTTCTTCGGCGCCTTCATCCCCGTCATCGGCGCCCCCATCGCCACGTTCTTCGCGGCCATCATCGCCCTCGCCGAACGCGGTCCGCTCATTGCACTCCTCGTGGTCGTGCTCACCGTCATCGTCGGCTCCTTCGACGGCGATGTCCTACAGCCGCTGGTGATGGGCAAGGCAGTCAGCCTGCATCCACTCGC
Organism: Actinomycetes bacterium; assembly: GCA_965657825.1. Lineage (GTDB taxonomy): Bacteria > Actinomycetota > Actinomycetes > S36-B12 > S36-B12 > M55B157. The sequence goes on from CBFHQG010000029.1 coordinate 4,350, forward strand.
GATCATCATCCTGATCGCCATCGGGTCGATCACCCTGGGCATCATCGGCGCTCTCGTCGCCGTGCCGATCGGTGCAGCGATCTATCGGGTGATGAAGTTCCTCACCGGACGCGATCCGGATCATCCACGCTCGGGGGCTCCGCCGCCGGTCCCCTCACCAGCGGGGTAGCGACTTTCCAGGGTTGAGAATCCCGCGCGGGTCCCACGCCTGCTTGATGCGGGCATGCAGATCGGCAGCAGTCTCGTCGAGTTCGTCACCTAACGATCGCCGCTTGAGAAGGCCGATCCCATGCTCTCCTGTCACTGTGCCGCCCATCTGCAGCGCAAGGCCCAACATGTCGTCGAAGGCTTCCATCGCTCGAACAGCTGCATCCTCATCCCCTCGGGGCACCACGATCGTGGGGTGCAGGTTCCCATCACCGGCATGGCCGAACGTTCCGATGGTGACCGACCGGCGCGCAGAGATCGCCTCGATGCCCGCCATCGCATCAGCCAGTCTGGACCGTGGCACGGCGATGTCGTCCAGTAGCCAATCCCCCATCATCTCCAAAGCGGGGATCGCCATTCGCCGTGCTCCTAGGAGCGCTTCGGCCTGATCGGGATCCTCCGACCGGTAGGTCTCACTGGCTCCATGGGATTCGCAGGCCTGGAGTATCCGGTCGGCCTCCTGTTCACCGGCTGACCCTGGGAGATCGGATTGTGCAAGCAGCAGAGCCCCCGCCTCGGTCGGTAAGCCACTGGGTCGCCAGTCCTCCACCGCCCGCATGGTCGTGCGATCCATGATCTCCAGGAGACTCGGAGTGCTGTGCTGCATGATCGTCTCCACGGCACGGCCCGCAGCATGCATATCTGCGAAGATCGCAACCGCCGTCGTGGCCACCGGAGGCAGAGGGCGCAATCGCAGTCGGGCCATGGTGACGATCCCGAGGGTTCCTTCACTACCGACCATCAAACCTGCGAGGTCGTACCCCGCGACACCCTTCACGGTGCGTCGTCCCAGCCGGGTGATGCGTCCATCCGCGAGGACGACCTCCAGACCGAGTACGGCGTCGCGGGTGACGCCGTACTTCACACAGCACAGGCCACCCGCGTTCGTGTTGACGTTCCCTCCGATGGAGCAGAAGTCTTTGCTAGCCGGGTCAGGTGCGTACCAGAGACCGAACTCGCTGACCTGATCGCGCAATTGCGTGTTGAAGATCCCCGGCTGGGTTTCGACATAGCCGTCGGCGACATTCACTCCGAGCACATCGCGCATACGCTCCACGCACACAACGAGGCATCCGTCGATCGCATGCGACCCACCGGTCAGCCCCGAACCAGCCCCACGGGGAACGACCGGGATGGTGTTGTCGTAGGCGATCCGCATGACCGCGGAGACTTCCTCGGTCGATCGAGGGAAGACCACCGCACGCGGCCAGCCAGCCTCGGCTCCGGTGGAACGATCGGTGCGGTAGGAGCCCATGATGTCCGGGTCGGTCACGATATCGGCCGGGTCCATCACGTCGGCAATGAGCTGTAGAACCCGCTCGTCGGCATTCATCTCGACACGCACCCATGCACCGCGGCCGCGATGGTGTCGATCGCAAGGCTGGTTGCCGACCAGGCTGCTGACGCGGGCCGCTCATTGACCATGATGGCGAAGGCTCGCGTTCGGCCGTCGGTACCCGTTGTGAGCCCGGCGAGCGTAGACACAGTCATCGGCAGGCTGCCGGTCTTTGCCGCCACCGCCCCGCGTGCACACGACGCCGGAGCGTAGGCGAATCTCCTCGCCAGGGTCCCGTTGACCCCGGCTGTGGGGAGACTCTCACGAACCCCAGCCAGAGCCGCATCCTGATTGATACGAGCCAGAATGCCCGTGAGCAGGGACGGAGTCACACGGTTGTCGTAACTCAATCCGCTTCCATCCACGAAGCGACTACCGGTTGTGTCGAATCCATCGCCACGAAGCACTGCCCGCGTCGCCCTCATCGCTCCGATCCACGTCGTCGGCCGCCCCGTATCGAGTGCCACATGCCGGAAGAGGATCTCGGCGATGTTGTTCTCACTCGGGGGCATCATCGCGGAGATGGCGTCAGCCACGGTATTCCCGCGGAATCGTGCAAGTCGATCCCCCTCATCGGCGACATCGACGCGTGCACCCAGACGCGCATCGATTCGACGCTCCCGCAGTGCTGCCACGAAGGCCTCAGCGGTAATCCGACCGGTGTCGGTGGAGTACGACCCCAGCAGGGTCAATCCCCGCACCGCGGAGATGTAGGCGGGCATATCTCCTGCCTCCCACCCGGGCGCATTCACCGGGGTTCCGAACAGATCATCGTCGAAATCGACGATCAGCGTTCCCTCCAGACCGCGTGCCCTCAGTTTGCGCTTGACCTTCTTGGCAAGAGACGACAGATCCTGCCGGGTGAGGATCGGATCTCCTCCCCCTTCCAGGATGACTCGTGAGGATGTTTCGAGATGGACAGTCGTGGAGAACCGATGGTCTGGTCCCAGTTGTCGGGCACTGGTGTAGGCGGTCACAACCTTCATGGTCGAAGCGGGGATGAATCCGCGAGATGCCTGTCGGTCGAAGACCCTGGTGCCGGAAGCCACGTCCATGACGTGCACGCCCACCGTGTCTCCCAGAGCTGGGTCCGCCACACGTTGACCGACCGTCGCCGCGATTCGGGCGTCCGTTGTTTCGTTCGCCAGTGCCGGGCTCACGGTGACGAGCCCGAGCGCGAGGACGCTGGCCACACCGGCGGCGAGTACCGAGGGTCTGCGACGGGCCACGGCTCCATCATGCGGGATGACTGATGAGCATCCGGTCACGGCCCGCCGTGAATCTTCGAATTCCGCCGGCGGTACCTCAGCGTGGAGGCGTCCCGCACAGACGAAGGAGTGACACACCATGCCCCACGCTCTCAGTTCCCCATGGCAGCGAATGCTGGCCATCACCGCCGCGATCGTCATCGCATTCGCCACTGTCATCTACGCTTCCCCCTCGGCGGATGCCATGACCAGGTCAGATAAGAAGCAGGCGATGCAGATGCTTGCCGCACAGGAGAAGCTGGCCTTCGATGTCATGACTGACATGGCAGAACTGCATCCCCGAGGTCCGTTCCGGCTGATGGCGCGCGCTGAGGAGCGTGACTACAAAAGAATCCAGCGATTGCTCAGGGTTCACGGCTGGGAGGATCTCACCGTCAACGACGGTCCCGGACAGTTCCGCAACTTCCCGTTGATCGAACAGACCTATTTTGACATGCTCGCCGACGGGCAGAACTCCGTGTCCGATGGGGCACGCGTCGGCGTCGCCCTACAGCAGATGTCACTGGGCATGCTCTTCCAACTGCTCGATGCCCGACTGACCAATCGAGACCGCCGACAGTTGAACTTCACCCGGTCCTACTCCACCCAGAGAATGGCGACCTTCTGGCAGACCATCAGCAGATTCGGCTAGAGACCCCAGCATTCCGTGGTGCGACGGCGACGTGCGAATCCCCGAATCGGAGGTTCGACCGTCGTCGTCGCGCCGTACGACTCCCCACCCCCTCTCGGAGAGGCGGGCTACGGTAGCCGAGCCCCCAGAAAGTGCTGGGCGTACCTGGCTTGCGGCAGCACGCGCCCGTGTGCGTTCCTCCCCGGAGGACACGCTCCGGCCCTCCGGTCTAATATTCGAGCGTCTAAGAAGCACTCGAATACCGGGAATGGACAGTGGGACGCTCAATCATTGGTCGCTGCGGATCCGCGATCGGAGTCATTCTCGTTGCATCCGCTCTCGTACTGTCCGCGGCTCCTGCCTCAACGGCGGCGAGCCGCTCCCTGACCGACCCGGCCTGGCCGGTGGATACCCGCGGCGACGGGTGCTCGACGCCGGTGTGGCCATCCGCCCCCAAACAGGACAACTACCGACGCGTGTTGTTCCTCGGGGATTCGCTGTTTCGCAACTCGCGCTCGATTCTCGAGCCAGCGGCGCAGGCACAGGGCTGGTTACCCACCACTCGGTGCTGGGGCGCGAAGGGCACCGACTGGGGTCGTGCCCAGGTCATCCGCGCCCGACAGCTGCGTCAGCTGCCACGCACGGTCGTCATTTCATTGGGCACCAACGACATCTGGTGGCTCGGCCTCGATCTGGCCAGTGGCATCGACTCCATGATGGGCGAACTCGGCCCCAATAAGTCGGTCTACTGGGTGAACCTGTGGTTCGGACCCCATGGTTACGACCGATTGCCCCCACCGACCGCTGCGAACCGGATTCTGCGCGCTAAGGCCAAGCAGTATCCCAACCTCACCATCGTCAACTTCGCCAAGGCATTCCGCCAGGCGAAAGCCAGTGAAGTGCCCGTCGGCTGGCTGGACGGCGTGCACCTGAACGCAGCCGGTAACCAGGTTCGCGTCGACGCCATCATGGAAGCCCTGGGTGAACCGAACCGGCGTCGATAACTGCTCGACGTGCGGCTCGCGCAAATCCCCGGGGACTCGCCGCTGCAGGATTTGCATTCGGTCACAGGCATTTTGTACCTTGGGTCCATGACACTTTTCCACGGCCGACGTGCCGTCCTCGCAGTCCCGGCCCTGCTCGCTGCCGGGGCTCTCGCTCTCTCCGCCTGTGGCGGTTCCAGTGATGGTGGCTCCACGACCGCTGCGCCCACGGAGCCCGGCGGCGGCGGGGTAGCCGAGTGCACCACCGCCTCTCTTGAGAAGGCGACGGAGGATGCCGCTGACGCCAACGGCATCACCCTTGTCAACACCCAGGACTATAACTGCGCCGATGGTTGGGCGATCGTCTTCGGCATCACCAAAGAGGGTGAAGTCGAGCAGACCACCGCCTTCGTTTTCGAGGCTGAGGGCCAGTTCTGGGTTCCGGTCAGCACCGCGGACATCTGCGACGGCAACGTCGACGGCGTTCCGGCTTCGATCAAGGATCAGGCCTGCGCCCTGCGCTAACCCTAAGGTCGCGATTGGCCGACATCAACGGCCCGATGCCCTAGCATCTGCTACGGCATCGGGCCGTTGATTCGTTCTTTGCGGGGTGCGATCTCAGAGTGAACGATGTGCGTCCGGACACCAGCGTGGATGCGAGATCCCCACACCTGAGACCGCCATATAGGGCCCCTGATACTTCGAGACGCAGGCGCAGAAATTCACCATTCGATTGGCCATGACGGGACTCGCCGGATGGCCGCTGCCTGCTACCGTCTGCCCTGCGCTGCGGAAGGTTTCCCCGGCCGCGGAAGGAGCCTCCTATGCCTGGCGAGACCTACGACCTGGTGATCACAGGTGGCCGAGTAATCGATCCAGCCTCCGGGCTGGACGCGGTGCGCAACGTCGGTATCAGGGATGGGTCTATCGCTGCGGTGACCGCTGACCCCCTGCAGGGAAAAGCGACGATCGATGCGACAGATCACGTGGTGTCTCCTGGCTTCATCGATTGTCATGTTCACACCGTCGATGTGCCGTTGAGCCAGAAGCTCATGCTCCGCGGAGGTGTGACCACGCAGTTGGATCTTGAAGCGGGCGCCTATCCGGTAGACAGGTTCTACGACCATCTAGCCGGCCGTTCACAGGCCAACTACGGGGCATCGGTCAACACGATCGCTGCACGCGAAAAGGTGTTCAACCCCCAGTACGAATCTGTTACCGGCGTCATCACCACTGATGTGTTTGCCAAGGACGAACACGTCCTGGTGGACATGAAGTGGTCCACGGTGGTCCCCGATGAGGAACAGATCAAGCAGATCGTGCAGATCATCGATGAAGGTCTGCAACGGGGCGCCTTGGGTGTGGGTGTCGCCGTCGGTTATATGACCAAGGGGGTCACGTCGGCGGAAACGACAGCTTGGCAGCGGTTGGCGGGCCAGTATGGTCGAGCCACGTACGTGCACGGCAGGTTCTCCAGCCAGCGGGCTCCTGAGTCGGGGATGCTTGGGTTTGAGGAAATGATCGCGAATGCCGCTGCCTACGGTGGGGGAATCTATTTTCACCACATGCACCAGCAGGCCCTTGCAGACACGCTAGCCGCCCTGAATCTGTTCGATGAGGCCAGCGCCCGCGGGGTGTCGGTGGTCGGCGAGATCTATCCGTACAACTACGGGGCGTCGATTGTCGGAGCGGATTACCTCAAGCCGGACAACTACGGGCCGAACATGGGCCGCGACTACTGCGACATCATCGAGACCGCCACGCTGAAGCCGTTGGATAAAGATCGGTACGACGAATTGATGCAGACCGATCCTAAGACCGCGATCTTGTTCTACGCCGCCACTGAAGAAGACATGACAGCCGGGCTTCTACACCCCTCGAGCGTGGTCGGAAGCGATGCTTTTCCGCTTGTCGTGACTGAGACCGGCGCGATGGCTCGCGACTGGGACACCCCCTTCGAGGCGGTCCAGGGCCACCCGCGTACGGCCGGAAGTGCCGCCAGAGTCTTGCGCTTGGCCCGCGAGAACCCCGACTTCTCGCTCAACGACGCTATCTCCAAGATGACCTACAAAGTGGCTTCGTTCCTCGAAAAGAACGGCGTCCCGCAGATGGCGGCGAAGGGTCGGGTGCAGGTCGGCGCCGACGCTGACCTCGTTGTGTTCGACCCGGAGACGGTCACCGACAACGCGACCAAGGAGCAGGCCGGGCTACCGGCGACCGGGATCCCGTACGTGATCGTGAACGGGACTGTCGTCGTCGAGGACTCGCATGTGCTGCAGGTCTACCCGGGCAAGCCGATCCGCCAGCCGATCAGGTCCACCTAGCCTCACTGCACGCCACCTGGTTCCCTCAGATGCTTTGGAGCCTGTGACACGAGGGCGTCGATGATTGCCGGTTCACTGGCCTAGGTCTTGGTGTGACGCAGGGGCACATCACCACCGCGACTTGAGGCGGATCAGTCTCTCCAAGATCCTCGATGACGAAGCCGGACCAAGCCTGGCCAGTGCGTCACCGACATAGGCTTCCGACCCGATCAGCACGCGCGACTTCCTGGCGACTGTCCCATCGACAATGCGTCGAGCGGCGATCGTGGGGTCGATGGCGAGCATCCGCTCGAATAGTTTCTGGCCCTCGCTCCACTCGGCATCGGTTACTCCGCTCCCCCGTCGCGCATGCTCGGCAATCCCGGTCCGGATACCCCCTGGGAATACCGACGTGACCCCGATCCCCCGTGGCTTCAACTCGGTGCCCAACGCCTGAGAAAAACCCCGCACCGCGAACTTGCTCGCTGAGTACGTCGCACTCCCGATGGGGGCGATGATTCCGAAAAGCGATGACATGTTCGTGATCTGGGCGCCGTTGCGCAGGTGCGGGAGTGCCGCGGCGACTATGGCCATGGTGGCTCTGAGGTTGATGTCCAGCAGCCAATCCACATCATCCATGGATACCTGCTCGAATTTTCCGGCTAGGGCAACTCCGGCGTTGTTCACCAACAGGGTGATTCGACCGTGACTTTCTATGGTGTGTTCGATCACGTGCGCAGGAACCGAGCGGTCGGATACATCCCCCACGCACGTGGTGATCATCACGTGCGGGAATTCGGCCCGCAGACCGTTCGCCACATCATCCAAACCAGGACCGTTTCGATCGGTCAGGGTGAGGTGGCTTCCGCGGCGGGCGAGATCCTTGGCGATTGCCGATCCGATCCCCCCGGCAGCCCCTGTGACCAGGGCGACTCCGCCGGCGGCGACATAACGATCACGGCGCGACATGGGCGTCCTTCCGGTTTCTGATGCGATAGGCACGGGGGTCGAATCGCCCCATCATGCGGGCGAATTCATGTGTCGAGCCAGGCCACAGAACGACGTTTCTGCCACTGCCGTTCTGGTACCAGGATCGACAGCCACCCTGCTGCCATACCGTTGTGGTCAGTCGCTCGTCGACGGATTCGACATATCCTCGCTGGGCATCTTCGGTGACCTCATAAACCCGTCCCGAAGTCACCGCGGGGATCAGGTGGTCGATCTGCGCCTCGGACATCAGCACCACGGAGGAATGTCCGAGACCGGTATTAGGCCCCTGCAGGATGAACATGTTCGGAAAACCATGGATCGCAGTTCCACGATATGCCGCGTAGTCGGTCGACCTCAGCGCGTCGGCAAGGAACCCTCCATCACGACCGGTAACTCGGTCGGCCAGGGGTGGTTCGAGGACGGCGAATCCGGTCGCCCAGATGATGGCATCCACCGGATGCTCGACACCGTCATCCGTAACGATGCCGGTTTGCGTGATCGATCGAAGCCCCGGAACGACGGTGACGTTGTGACGCATCAGCGCCGGGTAGTAGTCGTCACTGATGAGGATGCGCTTGCACCCCATCGCATAGGTGGGAGTCAGTCGATCTCGAAGATCGGGATCAGGTACCTGTGACATCAGATGGCGCCGCGCAATCCGTTCTCCGAGCGATCGGAAAACACCCTGCTTCGTGAAAGACAGCAGTTGCACCTCGTTCCCCCAGGAGACGGCTGCGCGTCTTAGCGCCTGCCAGATCGGGATCTGCTCGAACAACCGGCGTTGCCGGCCCGAGATCGCATGATCATTGCGTGGCATCACCCACGCAGGAGTCCGCTGACAGACGATGAGGTGCTCGACATTCGGCGCCAATGCCGGGATCACTTGAATCGCGGATGCCCCGGTCCCGATGACTGCCACACGCTTCCCGGTCAGGTCCACATCGTGATCCCAGCGGGCTGTGTGCATCATCTTTCCGCGGAAACTCTCTGTACCGGCAATGTCGGGAATGAGTGGCTCGGTCAAACCACCGCATGCGCTGATCAGGACATCGGCCGTCAGATCGCCACGTGACGTTTCCACACGCCAGACCTGGCTCTCACCGTCCCACTGTGCGCCAATCAGTTCGGTTTCCAAACGCAGATAGGGATCGAGCCCGAAGATCTCGACTACCCGCTCAAGATAGGTGCGGATCTCCTCCTGCCCGGAATAGACACGAGACCAGTCGGGCCAAGGCGCTGCTCTCAGTTCGTACAGCCTCGACTTCACATCACAGGCGCAGCCGGGGTAGGTGTTGTCTCGCCACGCGCCGCCCACACTGGCCGCCCGCTCGAGGATCACCAGATCGGTCACACCTGCCCGACGCAACTCGATCGCCGCGGCGAGGCCGGAGAAACCGCCTCCCACGATGCACACGCGCACCCTGCCGAGATCCGCCACATGTTCAGCCTATGCGTTCGCCGCCCCCGCGGCGCGCTGTTGCAGCAGTGCTCCGACGGCGTAGTCGAGGTGGAGTGGGTCGGCTCGGTTGGTGACGGTGGTGATGTCTCGGCCGGCCTGCTCTGCGTTCGTGTAGTCGAGATCTGTGGCGATGGGATCGCAGGTGGTGCCGGCCTGGGTCCAGGCGACGGCGGTCAGGGGGCGGCCACTGGCGGAAACGAACGTGAACGATGCAGCGGAGTTGCGGATTGTTGTGGTGGTTGCGGCACCTTCTGGTGGGGTCGACTGATCCACTATTTGGAATTCTCCGCGGTGCAGGGCCCGATGATGACGCCCGCATAGCGGGATGAGGTTCGCTGCACTGGTTGGTCCCCCTTTCGACCATGGCTGCACGTGATGCAGGTGCAGGTGGGCTCGAGCGCGGCAGTGTGGGTGGGCGCAGCGATACCCGTGCCGGCGTAGCACGGTGCGCGCCAGGCGTGCTGAGGGCCGTCGCCGGGCGCGACCGAGATCGACCAGGGTTCCATCGATCAGGCGCGCGATGAGGTCGATTTGGGCATGATGCAGCACAGCGGCCAGGGTGATGATCGACGCCGGAGCCCCGGTGGTGTCCCAGCGGATCGACGGACCAGCCTCACTCGGGGAACTTTCCGCGGATACATCGGCGGGGCTTTCCGCGGAAACATCGGCCGCACTTTCCGCGGAAACATCGGCGGGGCTTTCCGCGGAAACATCGGCGGGGCTGGTGGCGGCCTGGTCGATCAGTTCGGTGGCCGCGGTGAGGGCCTCGAGGTCGGCGATGATCGCCACCGTGGGTGCGGGAGCGTCAGCATCAGCCGGGGCTGACAGGGCCCGACCCGCCACGGTCGCCATGACCGCAGCCTGGGACACCTGGGCGCCGGTTTGAGCGCGAGCTTGGGCTTCAGCCTGCTCAAGAGCAGCCAGCCACGCCTCAGCCCACTCCCCCGATAAACGCGCGCTGATCACCAGGCTGCCGTCGTCATCGACATGCCAGCGTGCCCGCTGTCGCCCTGCAGCAGCCTGCTCCTCGTCCTCGGAAGCAACCCGGCGCAGTGCCCGCACCAGCCTCTCCAACTGGGCACCAGTGGCATGGCGGGCCAGATCCACCAACTCATCCTCAGGCAGAAGACCAGCACCACGGACCAGCGCACGCACCTGCGAATACGACAGCGACCCGGACGCGAAATGCGACCGGATCACCGGCAGATCCACCAGGGCACGAGCCACCCGAACCTGATCAGCAGCCGTACCCAGACCGATCCCGCACCGCCACGACAACCACGCCGCACACGAGGCGAACCCCGACCACACCCCCCGACGATCCGCCTCAGCGACATAACCCAACCATTCACACATCGCCGCCGACATCCGCCCCGCAAGACCAGCCACCCGGTCTGAAACCTCCCCATCCGACAGATCGGATGAGTCCCACCCGGCAGAAGATGTCGTGGATGTGACAGCGCGCAGATGGCGCTCGGCCGGCCGTACCCGAGAGATCGACGCTGCCGTGGTGTTGTCAGATGTCGTGTTGTCAGATGTGGTGTTGTCGGATGTGGTGTTGTCAGATGTGGTGTTGTTCGTGAAGTCATCCATGACCTGACGCTACGCATTCGGTCTGACATTGATCGCTGGTTGATGGTCGGCCTGGGGAGCGCCTCGCCGATGCGCGGTACCGCCCGGGGCAAGCGAGCAGGCATGATGGGGGGATGAGTCCGCCCGGCTGGTATCCAGATCCGTGGCAACCCACCCGTTGGCGATATTTCGATGGTGCCGCCTGGACCGGCTGGGTGCATCCGCCTGAGGCAGTGTCCGCGCAGCTGCCGATGCGGCCACAAACACAACCAGCACCGCCGGTACCGCCGACACAGGCGGTACCACCGACACCGCTCGAACCCCTAGTCGGTCAGGGTGGCCTCAACTCCTCACCGGCCGCCTGGTGGTGGGCGGGGGGCACGCTTGGTGTGGCCCTGATCGCGTTCCTGGCCCTTGCCTGGTTGGTCAATCGGTAGGTCCAGCGGTGCTGAGGAGCCGCAGCGGCCAGCGTAGGCGGATGACCGCGGACTACCTCTGCGTGACCTTGTAGGGCTGACCGCTCGGATCGAAGGTCGTCCATTCGCCCACCGGATCACCGGCCTTGAATCGGCCGGAGCGTTTGCGGGTGCCATCGCGTCGGAACCACTCCCAGGCGCCGTGCATCTCACCCTCACGCACACTGCCCGTGTATTCGGTGAACCCATTGTCGTAGTAGCGCCGTGTCTTTCCGTTGGCCCTCGGATAGGAGTCATTGATCTCAGCCAGGCGGAGTTTCACGATTCGGCGTAGGAGCGTCACCGGTGCAGGCCTGTCGCGATCGAGGTGAACCGTGCCCTTTGTCGTTGTCAACTCCGGGTACTCCTCGGCGATCACAGCCGCCACCTCGGAGCCGGGGAAGATGCTGTTGTGATGGGCGAACCCGGAGTAGGACACCACCTGATCTGGTCCGACTTTCACCGTCGGCATGCCCCACGAGATCGTCTCGGTCGCACCGGGAAGTAGCCGCTGCAGCGCCTGTCTCAGACTCAGCAGAGCCTTGGCTTGCGCACCGGTGAACTCCTCGATCGCCGCTAGCACGTCGGCAGAGTCCGCAGGCGACGCTGTCGTCATGCTCGGCCTCCCGCCGGGACGCTGATGCTGGACACTGCACCGGCTCCATCACGAGTGACAACGTGCGTCAAGGTCGGCTCCCACCATGCGTGGAGGGGGAGTTCGACGACCGCGACGAAGTCGTCATCACCGTTGACGAATTGCGCGAGATTCCTCCACTCGTGGGCCAGCAGGTGACCGGCCGCAGCTGATCCCGCCTCGTCCAATCCGGCGACGATGAACCAACGACGCCCCGGTTGCCGCGTGCGATCGGGTGCGTATCGCAGGATGATTCCGTATTCGCGAGAGGCGGAGTTCTCGATCGCATGTCCATCAACAAGTGTCACTCGCGCGTCTATCGCCCTTGAGTCGATCGTGAAGAGCGGATGCGGATCGTCGAGGAGATACATCGCCGTGCAGTGGTTGTCGGTCAGCCCCGAAGCAAGGAAGCTGCGTGCTCGATCATGGAGCGCGTCAGTGTCGGTCGTAATGCGAGGCGAGGCCTTGCACCAGGGGGCGAGTTCCTCTGCGACTACGAGTACAGCTCGAATGTCCATCAGGCACATCATCGTCGTCTGCAACATCGGATGCGGATGCTCAGGGAGCCCGGGAATAACGGGGCGCTGGTAGGGAGCACGTCGCTGTTCGGGGGTGAGGAGCACGTCGATGTCAGTACGAAGTTCGAAGTCTGCCACGGTCATCCATAACTCATCGTCGAACATCTCGGATCCGAAGAAGGAGCGACGTCGCCGCTGCCGAACCGAGCGCTGCACGGCGAGGATGAGATCGAACACGATGAAGAAGACGAAGGACGTCGCCATTCCGATGAACAGATCGCTCCATGGCGAGGTGGATACGAGCGCTGCAACGAAGAAACACAGGGCGAGGACCGTGGCAATGAGGAGCAGGCCCCGCTCGAGCCTGCTGGTGGATGCGCCCATCGTCTCTCCCGTCGACGCAGAGTGAGTGACCTCAGGGAGCCCCCGGTCGGGATTGAACCGACGACCTACCGCTTACAAGGCGGTTGCTCTACCACTGAGCTACAGGGGCGGGCGGTCGACGAGTCTACGGGGGCCGGCGGGCGACTAGGGTGGAGGTGTCATGCAAACCGATCGCGAGATTCCGCATATCGGCGATGAGGCCGCTTCCTTCGTCGTCGTCGCCAATAGGCTGCCGGTGGATGCGACGGTCGAAGATGACGGCTCGGTGGTCTGGTCAGAAGCCCCCGGGGGGCTGGTGTCCGCCCTTGCACCGGTTCTGCGCGGACGCGAGGCGGCATGGATCGGCTGGTCCGGATTAGCAACGGATATCGCGGTTGACGGTGCAGTTATCGTGCCGCCGGCGATGGTCGGGTCCTACCACCTCGTCGATGTGCCCCTGAGCGCGCAGATGGTCGAGGAGTACTACGAGGGTTTTGCGAACTCCACCCTCTGGCCGCTCTACCACGATCGCATCGTCGCTCCGGAGTACCACCGCGAGACCTGGAATTCCTATGTGGACGCGAATCTGCAGTTCGCCGAGCATGCTGCTGCTGTCGCTGCGCATGGAGCGACGGTGTGGGTGCACGACTATCAACTTCAACTTGTGCCGTCGATGCTGCGTTCCCTGCGCCCGGATCTGCGGATCGGCTACTACCTGCACATCCCCTTCCCACCTGCGGAGTTGTTCCTGCAGTTGCCATGGCGCCAACGCATCATCGAGGGAATGCTCGGTGCGGATCTCGTCGGCTTCCAGACCCACTTCGGTGCGGGAAATTTCTGCGAGGTCGCCGGGCAGCTTCTCGATGTCGAGACTCACTTCGACCGGGAGCGTGGTGGATGGGTTGAGACGGACGATGGTCGTCGCGTTCGCGTGGATGCCTTCCCGATCTCGATCGATGTGGCGTCGTATGCCGCCCTCGCCGCGACGCCGCAGGTGCAGCAGCGCGCCCGTGAGATCCGCTCGGAACTCGGTGATCCGAAATTCCTGCTTCTCGGCGTCGACCGCATGGACTACACCAAGGGAATCGATGTGCGGTTGAGGGCCTTCGTCGAGTTGCTCGAAGACCGAATGCTCGACCCGGGCACCGTCGTACTCATGCAGATCGCTACGCCCAGTCGGGAGCAGGTCGAGGAGTACCAGCGCCTGCGCGAGGATGTCGAGTTGCTCGTCGGACGCGCGGCCGGGGTGCATGGCGACCTGGGGGAGATGCCGTTGCGCTACATGTATTCCGGGCTTCCCCGTGAGGAACTCGTCGCCTTCTACGTCGCTGCCGATGTCATGCTCGTCACCCCATTCCGCGACGGCATGAACCTGGTGGCGAAGGAATACATCGCCTGCCAGATCGACGATGACGGCTCCCTCGTTCTCAGTGAGTTCGCTGGCGCCGCCTTGGAGTTCCCGCAGGCGTGGTTGGTCAACCCGTTCTCGCAGGAGTCGGTCAAGGAGGCGATCATGACCGCAATCGGCACCACCGATGCAGATCGTCGTCGTCGCATGGCAGCGATGCGCGCGCACCTGACCCGCCATGATGTCGCCCGGTGGGCGAGTGAGTTCCTCGACGCTCTCGCGGCCGTCTGATTCGCGACTAGCTCGATGCTCTCGATCATCTCTCCCGAGCAGGTCAGTGGCCTGGCCTGGTGGCCTCCGGTCCTGGTGATCATCACCCTGGTGCTGTTCAACCTGCTCTACCATCGCGTGGCGCCGCAGGCTCACCACCTGCTGTGGGCTCTGGGTGGCACGTTCTTCCTGCTCGCCCTCGGTCTGCTCGACGGCAACTCATGGACCGATATGGGTTTGGGTTGGGGTTACCTGTTCTGGGGGCTGCTGTGGGCCATCGGCAGCATCATCGTCGTCACTCTCGGCTATCTCCTGGTGTCGACGTTCCGTAAGGGCCGCGATGCCATGCACGACGAACGCGTGAGTGCGTTGAGTGGACCTCGGTTGATGTTCAACGCGCTGGTTGAGGTGCCGTTCGGAACGGTGCTGTTCGAAGAGATCGCATTCCGTGCGGTGCTGTTCTCCATGCTGGCCCGGCGCTTCGGCGTCGTGTGGGCCCTGGTCATCACCGCCGTGCTGTTCGGTCTGTGGCACATCCTGCCCTCGATTGGCACGCATCAGCAAAGCGCTGCGCTGGGCAGTGTCGTCGGTCAGGGACGTAAAGGTGCGATCCTCGCCGTGGTCGCCTCCGTTGTCACCACGACTATCGCCGGAGTGATCTTCGCCGGGATGCGGATCCTCTCCGGGAGCGTGCTGGCCCCCATGGGGTTGCACTGGGCGACCAATGGAATGGGGTACTTCTTCTCCTGGACGATCATTCGAGCCCGTGCACGCCGGCACCGACGCAGTCACCCGGAATCCGGACATTCCGAATCCGGGGAGGGCTTCGCCGACGGGTCCGGCTAGTGCCAGACTGGGCGCGTGCCCGAGGACACGAAGGCGAGCGATTCGGCGCAGGATGACGGATCGGTCGAGCAGGTGGTCGGCCAGGTGGAGAAGGCCGTCTCCAAGGCGCAGTCCCGCGCTCATGACCTCTACGAGCAGTGGTCGATCGTCCCGGTCTTCGCGCTGTCGCTGGTCTGGATCACCGCATTGTTCTTCGAGTTCGACCCCAATCTGAGCCCCACCTATCGGCTCGAGGGGATCTTCCTCAACGGGTTCGTGTTCCTCGCGTTCGCGACTGATCTGGGGATTCGATTCATCCTCGACAGCGATCGGCGGAGTTTCCTACGCCGTAACTGGTTCCTCGTCATCGCGGTCTTCGTGCCCCCACTTCGCATCCTGTTCGTGGTCAATGCCCTGATGCGCCTGGGCCGAGATGCCGGGGGGCTTGCTAAGACGATCGGGCTGTCCGCGGTCTACGCGGTGTCGATCGTGGTGTTCCTTGGCGCCCTGTTCACCCTCTCGGCGGAGATCAATGCTCAAGGCTCCAACATCGACTCCTACGGTGATGCGGTCTGGTGGGCCTTCGTCACCGTCACCACGGTGGGTTATGGAGACTTCACCCCCGTCACCGTCACAGGGCGCACGATCGCCGTGGGCATCATGTTCACCGGTGCAGCCGCGGTGGGTGCGCTCACCGCCGCTCTCGCGTCCTTCTTCTCGTCCCTGGCCCAGCGACGTGCGGCGGAGAGGAACGGGACCACGACCGAGATCGTCGCCAGCGAGGAGACCGATGAGCAGGTGATGGCGTCCCTCGAAGGGCGCCTGGAGCATCTGACTCGACAGGTGGAGGCGATCGGCAAGCATCTGGGCGTCCATGTCGGAGCTCACCATGAGGTCGACTCTTCCGCCCCGACACCGTCCGCGACGCGCCCCTCAGGGGGTGAATGACATCGATGGGATTCGCCCCCTACGATGACGAGCACGGGGCCTGGGCGGATCCGGGCCGGAACGATGACGACGATCTCGGAGGCACGATGGAATCGGTGCGGGCACGGCTCGATCCGCAGGCGGCCGCAGCAGCACTCTCCGAGCGTGATCGACGCATCCTGGAGTTCGAGCGCCAATGGTGGAAGTACGCGGGCGCGAAGGAGCAGGCGATCCGCGACCTGTTCGAGATGAGTTCGACCCGCTACTACCAGATCCTCAACACCCTCATCGACACTCCCGAAGCGCTCGCGGTCGACCCCATGCTGGTCAAGCGCCTGCGCCGGATGCGCGCCTCGCGTCAGCGCGCCCGCTCGGCCCGCCGCCTCGGTATCGACCTGTAGTTCACGGCATCGACCTCAGTGCGGGACGCTCGGTCGTGGTGACCGGGTGCTCGATGGGATGCAGACCCTGCTCATCGTGGACGAATTGCACCAGGGAGTCCTCGCCCTGTCTATCGCCGGTGTGATTGCGCCGCACTCGACCGTCGGGATCCAAACGCGATAGAGCGGTGGCCCAGATCTCAGCTGCCATCCTGCCCAGCCGCTGCTCATCGTGGTGTCGATGGACTCGCACGCCGAGGTCGACCTGGGCGATCGCCTCGGCACCGAGAGCGGCGTCGGTGTCGACCAGCAGGGCGAAATCCACCCCGTATCCGGTCGCGAAGGGTAGTGAGGTCAGCAACTCTCGCCGCCCGGCGTACTCCCCGGCCAGCGGTTGAGCGATGCCGGCAAGGTGCGGCCAGTGGGCGTTGATCAGGGGACGGGCGACGAGCTCGGTCACGCGACCACCGCCGGCGGCTACAGTCCGCTCACCCTCGATGAAGGGCCGCTCGTAGACAGCCTTGACCAGATGCACCCGCTCGTCGGTGAGCAGCGGGCCGAGTAGTCCGGTCACATAGGCGGGGGTGAAGGAGCGAAGGTCAGCGTCGATGAAGACGACCAGGTCACCCTCGGTGGCGGCCAGGGCTCGCCACATCGCCTCGCCTTTGCCCGGTAGCACCGGGATGTCGGGGTAGGAGGCCTGTCGGTCGATGACCCGGGCCCCGGCCTCGGCGGCGATCCGGGCGGTGGCGTCGGTACTCCCTGAATCGACCACGACGAGATCGTCGACGAGGGGTGCGCCGGGGGTCATCAGGTGCGTGCGGATACTCGTCACGATGTCCCCGACGGTGGCCTCCTCATCGAGGGCGGGGGAGATGACGGTCACCGTGGCCTCACCCTTGGCCTCGAGCAGGGCTTCGAGGGTGAAATCGGCCCCCCGATAGGTGTGGCGGTCGAGCCATTGGCGCGCGGTGGGGTGCACAGCGCCTGAGTCTGACGCACCCACCGGATTTGCACTCGCCAGGGCAGAGTGCTAAAAATGTATTAGCACTCGACCCGTTCGAGTGATAACGCATATCAGTAGGTCGGTGAGGTTTCGCCCGATGCGATTCCGTCCGTCGCGGGCGCCGGCCACCCACCACGGCAGTTCCGGGAGGAACACCACCCCATGGCAAAGATGATCGCATTCGACGAGGAGGCCCGACGGTCCCTCGAGCGGGGCATGAACGTCCTCGCCGACGCCGTCAAGGTCACCCTGGGCCCCAAGGGCCGCAATGTCGTCCTGGAGAAGAAGTGGGGAGCCCCCACGATCACCAATGACGGCGTCTCGATCGCTAAGGAGATCGAGCTGGAAGACCCCTACGAGAAGATCGGCGCTGAGCTGGTCAAGGAGGTCGCCAAGA
>CBFHQG010000030.1:0-22132 GCA_965657825.1 Actinomycetes bacterium
CACCGTTTTCTCTGCCAGGTGCAGTCGTTCGCCGATCTGCCGGTTGGTGAGTCCTTCCCCGATGAGATCGAGGATCTTCGCTTCCTGCTCGGTCAGCGCATCGAGGCGCTCATCGTGTTGCTCACCGCGCCGCAACCGGTCGAGAACCCGCTGGGTAGCCACAGGATCGAGCAGTGATCGGCCAGCGGCAACCTGGCGGATCGCATCGACCAGATCGGTGCCACGGATCTCCTTCAGCACATAGCCGGATGCGCCGGCCATGATCGCGTCGAACAGTGCCTCGTCATCGGAGTAGGAGGTCAGCATGAGGCAGCGCACCTCGGGCATCGTGTCGCGGATCTCGCGGCACACCTCCACCCCGCTGCCGTCGGGTAGGCGCACGTCGAGTACCGCGACATCCGGACGCACCGCGGGGATGCGGGCGATCGCTTCGGCGACGCTGCCGGCCTCACCAACCACCTCGAGATCATCTTCGAGGTTCAGCAGGTCAGCCAGGCCCCGCCGCACGATCTCGTGATCGTCGAGGAGGAACACGGAGGTGATCTGGGAGTCGGGGTCTGCGGCCATATCGGAAGTCTGCCTCATCCGCCGCCCTCCACAGTGCCAGGATGAGGGGTGTGTGGCCACACCCCGGCCGTACCGACCTTCACGAGAGGTTCCACGATGACCCAGACCCCCCGCGCCGCGGAGTTCGACGAGCGGATTCGACTACTCGCCCCCGACGGCAGCTTCACCGCACACCCCGACTACCCCCTCGATCCCCTGGCCGACCCTGATCTGCTGCGTCGCATGCACCGCGACATGGTGTTGGCCCGGCGTGTGGATATTGAGGCGACCGCCCTGCAACGCACCGGCGAACTCGGGCTGTGGTCGTCGGCGATCGGGCAGGAGGCGGCGCAGTCCGGCTCGGCCCACGCGATGCGTGCCAGTGACTATGCCTTCCCGACGTATCGGGAATCGACGGTGGCCTGGTGTCGCGGGGTCGATCCGGTCGGCCTGCTCGGTCTGTACCGCGGCACCACGCACGGTGGCTGGGATCCGGCCGAGCATGGATTCGGCTTGTTCACCATCGTGCTCGGTAGCCAGGTCCTGCACGCCGTGGGCTATGCAATGGGGATCCAGCGTGATGGCAGCGATGACGCGGTGATCGCCTACTACGGCGATGGCGCTGGCAGCGAAGGCGATGTGCACGAGGCGATGGTGTTCGCCACCGTCGAGGCGGCACCCGTGGTGTTCTTCTGTCAGAACAATGGCTGGGCGATCTCCGAACCCATCAACCGCCAGACCCGGGTGCCTTTCGCACAGCGCGCCGCCGGCTATGGCATGCCCGCGGTACGCATCGATGGCAATGATGTGCTCGCCGCGCTCGCGGTCACCCGCTGGGCATTGGAGCGGGTACGCACCGGTAGCGGCCCGGTGTTCATCGAGGCGATCACCTATCGCATGGGTGCCCACACCACGTCGGATGATCCGACGCGTTATCGCCCGGCGGGAGAGTTGGAGCACTGGGCGAGCCTCGACCCGATCGACCGGATGGAGCGCTACCTGCGTGACACCGGCGCCGCTGACGATGCGTGGTTCGCTGAACTCGACACGCAATCGGATGCACTCGGCGAACGCATCCGGGCTCACGTGCGCGGCGCGCAGGACCCTGATCCGATCGAGATGTTCGACCATGTCTACGCCGAGCCGCACGCTGATGTGCAGCGTGATCGAACACGGTGGGAGTCGATCATCGCCGGAGGTGCGGCATGAGCGGGGTGACCACAGAGATGACGATGGTCGCTGCACTCAATGCAGCGCTGCGTCGTGCGATGGAGGAAGACCCGAAGGTCGTCCTGCTCGGTGAGGACATCGGCACCCTCGGCGGAGTGTTTCGCGTCACCGACGGCCTGGCGAAGGATTTCGGT
This sequence comes from Actinomycetes bacterium, assembly GCA_965657825.1. GTDB lineage: Bacteria > Actinomycetota > Actinomycetes > S36-B12 > S36-B12 > M55B157. The sequence goes on from CBFHQG010000030.1 coordinate 1,911, forward strand.
GATTCACGAGTTGTCGGCACCCCCTTGGCCGAGGCAGGAATCGTCGGCACCGCAGTGGGTTTGGCGATGCGCGGCTACCGCCCGGTGGTGGAGATCCAGTTCGATGGTTTCGTCTACCCGGCCTTCGATCAGATCGTCACCCAGGTCGCCAAGCACCACTACCGCTCCGGTGGGCGCACTCGGCTGCCGATCGTGATCCGAATTCCCTATGGCGGTGGGATCGGTGCGGTCGAGCACCACAGTGAATCCCCGGAGGCCTACTTCGTGCACACCCCGGGGCTGCGCACCCTGACACCTGCGGATGCGGATGAGGCCTATCACCTGTTGCGCGCAGCGATCGCATGCGATGACCCGGTGGTGTTATTCGAACCCAAGCGTCGCTATTGGGATCGCGCCGAGGTCGACACCGCACGCGTCGTTGATCCGTGGACGTCGCGGGTTGTGCGCGAGGGTGGCGACGTCACCCTCGTGGCCTATGGCCCGATGGTGCGCACGTGCCGCGAAGCCGCCGACGCCCTAGCCGAGCAGGGCGTGCAGGCTGAAGTGATCGATCTGTGTTCGCTATCGCCCCTCGACCTCGATCCCGTCATCGCATCGGTGCAGCGCACCGGGCGCTGCGTGGTCGTGCACGAAGCGGTCGAGATCGCCGGCCTCGGCGCCGAGGTTGCCGCACAGGTGCAGCAGCAGTGCTTCTTCCACCTCGAGGCCCCGGCCACACGGGTCGCGGGGGCCTATCTGCCCTACCCGCCGAGCCGGTTCGAGAAGCACTATCTGCCCAGCATCGACCGCGTCATCGCGACGGTGAATCAGGTGATGAGCCTGTGAGCGATCAGGTATTCGCGCTACCCGATGTCGGGGAAGGCCTGACCGAGGCGGAGATCGTGCGCTGGCGGGTCGCGCCTGGGGACACCGTCGCGGTGAACGACCCGATCGTCGATATCGAGACGGCCAAAGCTGTTGTTGAACTACCCAGTCCGTTTGCCGGTGTGGTGAGTGAACTGTTGGTCATCGAAGGACAGATCGTCGAAGTCGGTGCACCGATCCTCGCGGTGTCCGGTGGAGGAGACGCGGATGGGCACGCCGCCCGGACTCCGGTGCTCATCGGTTACGGCGTGATGGAGGACCACGCGCACAGCCAACAGGCACCTACCGCGAAAGCGTCGGCCGCACCGGCGAAGTCCGGTCGTGTTCTCGCCAAGCCGCCCGTGCGGGCGCTGGCTCGTGAACTCGGCGTCGACATCTCGCGCGTCAGTCCGACCGGTCCCTATGGCGATGTCACACGTGACGACGTGCGTGCGGCACTCGGACAGGGCTCAACACCTCTGCCGGCTGCAACGTCTGCCGGCAACCGCACCCCGGTGCGCGGAGTGCAGCGTTCGATGGCGGCCGCGATGGTCGCCTCCGCATCGAGCGCTGTGGCGGTCAGCGTCTGGAAGGACGTCGATGTGTCAGGCACGGTCGCCGCGGTTGTGCGACTGCGCGAACAGACCGGCTTGCGCGTCACACCGCTGACGATCGCAGCGTTGGCGGTGGTGCATGCGGTGCGACGAACCCCGATCGTGAACGCCACCTGGCATGACACCGCCGATGGCGCGGAGATCGAGCAGCACGACAACGTGCACCTTGGGATCGCCGTAGCCGGGCCGCGCGGACTGGTGGTGCCGAAGATCTCCGATGCTGATCGACTCAATGCGCCCGGAATGGCCCGCGCGTTGACCGAACTCACCGAACGTGCCCGCGACGACCGCATCACGCCGGCCGATTCGCTGGGAGCCACGATCACGATCACCAATATCGGGGTGTTCGATGTCGACGGTGGCACCCCGGTTCTACCCCCCGGTCAGGCCGCGATCCTGGCAACAGGCCGCATCATCGATCGGCCGTGGGTGATCGACGGTGGGCTGGCGGTGCGCCCGGTCATGCAACTGTCGCTGACCATCGACCATCGCATCGTCGACGGTCAGCAGGGGGCGATGTTCCTCTCGGATGTGGCGTCCTTCCTCGCCGCACCCGACGTCCCGCTAGCGTGAGCACCATGAGTGACGTGACCACACCGCTGCCCCCCGATGCCGACCTGTCGACCCTCATCGCCACCTGGGAATCCGCACACGACGATCTGCTCGAACTGCTGGATTCCCTGGATGATGACCAGTGGAATGCACCGACCGATCTGCCCGGGTGGAGTGTGGCCGATGTGGTCGCGCACATCACCTGGCTGGAACTGTGGCTGATGGGCGATGTCGAGCCGCCCCACGAACCCGATTGGTCGACGCTGCCGCATGCGGCGAGCGATAAGGCCAAGTTCATGGAGACCCCGGTCGATCGACGCCGTGCGTGGTCGCGCGAGGAGGTGATGGCCGAAACCCGTGAGACGTTGGCCCGCCGGCTGGCCAGCCTGCGCAGCGACTTCACCGACCGCAACGACGCGTACGAGGGCCCGTTCGGACCGGGCAATATCGGTGGCCTCGTGCAGCAGCGCACCTTCGACACCTGGGCGCATGAGCAGGACATCCGGCGCGCTGTCGCCATGCCGGGTGGCCTTGACTCACCCGGGGCGCGGGCATCGGCAACCCAGATCGCCCCGGGACTGGGCAAGATCGTCGGCAAGGGTGCCGGAGCCGCGGTGGGTGAGTCAGTGCGGTTCACCATCACCGAACCGGGCGTGGTCTTCGATGTTGCGATCGTCGTCGGTGACGATGGCCGCGCCCGCATGGTCGAGTTGGTCGATGCGCCAACGGTGACACTGACGATGCCGTACGAGTCGTTCATGATCGCCACCTGCGGTCGAGCCCCCGACTGGCGCTCGACCGTCATGGTCGAGGGCGATGCGGATCTGGCTGAACGTGTGCTGTCGAACATGACGCTCACCCCCTGAGCACCTCACTCGATGAGCCTGACCGCCGCGTGGGTTGAGGCGTGGGCCGCTGACTCGACGCGGGTCGTGCTGCGGGCACCGGCCGGGGACATCGTCTGGACGGCGGGTGAACTCGAGCATCGCACGGCAGTCGCAGCGGCACGCCTGCAGGCAGCCGGTGTGCAACCGGGTGACCGGGTGCTGCTGTCGTGTTCCCCTTCAGCGGCGACGGTGGTGGCCTACGCCGGCATCCTGCGTGTCGGTGCCGTCGTTGTCCCGGCGAATACCGGCTACACGGCAGGTGAACTCGCCCACATCGAATCCGTCGCCCAGCCCGTGCATCGCGTCACCGACACGAACGTCGACCTCGCCGATCTGCCTGCCCCGGCGATCGATCCGGTCCTGGACCGCACACCGTCGACTGCACCCGCGATGTTGGGCTTCACCTCCGGCACGACGGGCAGGCCCAAGGCTGCGCAACTGACTCATGCCAATCTGCTGGCCGGTGCGCGCGCAGTAGTTGAGGCGTGGGAATGGTCCGGTGACGATGTGCTGCTGCACGCGCTGCCGATGTTCCACATGCACGGCCTCGGTGTCGGGATCAACGGGGCGTTCACCGCCGGCGCTACGCTGCTCCTTCTGCCGTCGTTCGATCCCATCGTTGTCGCCGACCACGCATCTTCAGCGTCGATGTTCTTCGGAGTGCCGACGATGTATTCACGCTTAGCCGATACCGAGCGCCTCGATGCGCTGCGGCATCTACGTCTCCTCGTGTCCGGCAGTGCGCCGCTGCCCACCGATCTGTTCGACACGATCGCCGAGCAGACGGGCCAGGCTCCGCTGGAGAGATACGGCATGACCGAGACGGTGATGCTCACCGGCAATCCGCTGCACGGTGAGCGGCGACCCGGCAGTGTCGGCGTGGCGATGCCGGATGTCGATATCCGCTTGGGCGAGGGCGATGTGGTAGAGGTGCGCGGGCCGAATGTGTTCGCCGGTTATCTGGGGGTTGATCCGCAGCAGACCTTCACCGCCGACGGCTGGTTCCCGACCGGTGACTTCGGCCGCGTGGATGATGACGGCTACTGGCACCTGGTCGGTCGGGCCAGCGACCTCATCATCACCGGCGGCTACAACGTCTATCCGCGCGAGATCGAAGACGTCCTGCGCGCGCACCCTGGTGTCGCGGACGTTGCGGTGATCGGTCGCCCCTCGCGGGAATGGGGGGAGGAGGTCACCGCGATCATCGTGGGTGATGCGGATGTCGAGCAGCTGCGCGAGATCGCCGCTGAATCACTGGCCCCCTATAAGCGGCCGAAGGTATACGAGTTCATGGACGAACTGCCGCGCAACGCCATGGGCAAAATCGACCGAGGGGCACTGTCGGAGGTCGACTGATCCGCCATGTAGGCGCTGATGCTGATGGCATGATGGGCGAATGCCACCGTTCCCCCCACGGCGGATCCTCATCGTCGAAGACAATTCGTCGATTCGAGCGCTCTTGGAGGCGGCGGTTCGTGGCATGGGATTCGAGGTCGAGGTCGCCTCCGACTCCCGATCGGCAATCGTCTCTGCCGGCCTATTCGATGCGGATGCGGTGATCCTCGATGTCGATCTCGGGGATCGACCGAATGGCGTCGAACTGGGGCACCTGTTGAGAATGCATGCGCCCTACCTGGGGATTGTCTTCTTCACGCACTACCCCTCCCGGTCGTTGGCGCGAGGTGAGCTGGATCTGCCCACGGGCAGTGCATTTGTCAATAAGACCGCCTTGTCCGATCCGCAGGAGTTGCTGTCGGCCATTGAGTCAACCCTGTCCGACCACAGGGAACCGCTGACGATCGCTCCAGTGGAGTCGACCAACCCGCTCGTGCGCCTCACCCGTCGGCAGTTGGAGGTTCTCTCCGATATTGCGTCCGGCTACACCAACGCCCAAATCGCCGAACGTCGCGGACGCTCACTGAGTGCTACCGAGCGACTGGTCGCACGGACCTTCATGGCACTTGGTATTTCCGATGATGCGTCGCGCAATGCTCGGGTGCTCGCAACGAGGATGTATCTGCGGCACTCCAGTATTCCTGAGGTCTCCCCGGCGCCGTGAGGATGCCATGAAGTCATCGTGGTGGTGGCGTGCATTAGGTGGGCCCGACGCTACGTCCTGGCCGGTTCTGCTGATCCCGATTGTGATCGCCCTCCCCACAACCATGCTCAACGCGCGAGTCTGGACCATGCCTGTAGGTGAAGCGGTACTCGGACAGGTTGTCGGTGCCGTATTCATGATTGCCACACTGCTGGTGGCGCGAGTGTCATGGTTGAGACCTGCACGTCTGGCACGACCCCGCAGCACACTCGTGGCGATCACGTTCGCAGCAGCGAGTGTGATGCGCCTGCTTGGCATGGCAGGAGTGTTCGTATTCTTCGATGTTGTCGAGGCGTGGCCGGTGACGGTCTCGCTCATCAGTGGCGGAGTGGGGCAGGCGATTTTGCTGTGCCTGGGATCGATTGCGACTAACGCACTGCGCAGCCACAGGCGAGCCATGACGCGGCTTGATGGTGCACGAGGGCGGATTGCCCAAGCAAGGAGCCTTACCATCGAAGAGGTTGGTGCACTGCAGCAAGAGGTGGCAGATGAGGTATTGGCGTCGGCGCGTGCGGTGATTGAGTCAGCGCGCCATGATCAGGATCGTCAGCGGTTGAGTGATGCCATTCAACACGCCGCCCTCAACGTTGTCAGACCCGCCAGCCATGAGTTGCACTCAGGTGACGCCATAGCAGCCCGAATACGCGAGTCACAGCGCAAGATCCGATGGCGTTCTGTGCTCTCCGGCGTGCGCCCGGCCACACCGGTCTTAGGTCCTGTCATTTACGAGTTACTGCTTCTGGGAGCGATTTGGGGTTCCTATGGGGCCGAGGTGGCACTGCTCAACCTGGTGGTGGCCACACCCGTTCTTATCCTTCTCAACCTGGCCCTTCGCCGTGTCTGGCGTCAAGGGATGCTGCGGCGATGGGTGATCGTGTGGCTGGCGGTGGCTTATTCTTTTGCGAACCTTGTGATCCTGGTGGTGATCATCGGCATCACCGGAGTTCTTGGTTTCGACACAGCGGACCTTGTCGTGGGATTCGGTCTGTACCCGGCAGGCATGGTCATCAGCGGTGTCTTGGTGAGCGTGGTAGAACGCCAGGATGAAATCGAAGACCGACTCGCTTGGGCGGTTGAGGAAGAGGCTCGAGCAATGACGCAGGTCCTGCGTTTGGCCGAAGATGAGCGGCGCCGCCTGGCGCATGTGATGCACGGCCAAGTTCAGGCTGAATTGACCGCGGCGGGGGCAAAACTGTCTGTGATCGATGGTGGTGATCATGAATCGACCACCGATGTGATCGATTCCCTCTTGGCTCGGCTCGACTCAATCGACATCACGGGTGCCCAGGATCGCAGGCAGACCCTGGAGGAGCTGTGGGCTACCTGGAGTCTTGCCATCTCGCTGGATGTCGATGTCGCACCAGAAGTTGATGCATTGCTCGTGGCAGATTCGTTGCTTCAGCAGCGACTGGTCGTGGTCGCATCGGAGGCGATCACGAACGCGGTGCGCCATGGTGTCGATGAGGGGGTCTCGATCGACCTCAGCGGAGAGGATTCCCAGGTGCGGATCGAGGTACGCAATCGAGGCACCCTGCAGACAGGTTCCTCGGGGCTGGGAACTGTGGAGATCGAGCAGTTCGCCGACTCGTGGTCGGTGGAGCAAGAAGGTAATGAGGTGGTGTTCACTGCCGCGGTCCGATCGCACACTCAGGTCGACCAGAACTAACCGCGAAGTGTGGGGTTAACCCCACATCGCAGCCAGGCAAGCAGGGGCACTTCCTAGCGTAAGGCTGTGGTCGGACCCCCCCTTGTTACCGTTTGGTTGAGTTCCGCCTTGATCGCGGGTTCTCTGATACTCGCCGGTCCATCGGGAGCCTCAGTGGAAGTCGGCCCTTCGGCGGATTCAGCTGCCTGCCCGAGTCCGTCTGCAAACTTTTCCAGCGGCGATGGTGCCGCGGTCCCGTACTCCGTCGATGACTCTGCGGACCTGCAACTGCTGAAGGATGACAGTTCCTACTGGGATGACTCTCTCGTCCAAACAGCTGACATCGACATGGGCGGATGCGTTTGGGACCGAGGTATCGCGCGTGGCGGCTCCACGTTCCCGGAGTTTTCCGGCGTCTACGACGGGGGAGGCCACGAAGTCTCAGGACTCACCGTCTCCTCTAGTTTGAACGCTTCGGCTCAGACAGGTGTAGGGCTGTTCAGCAGAGTCTCCGGCACTATTCGAGACCTTGGATTCGCCGGGCAGGTCAATGGCACAGCTACGGATACCGGTTACGTCGGTGGGCTGGTTGGCTGGCTGACATCCGCCGGCTCGATCGAGAACTCCTATGCCACCGGCAATGTTTCGAGTTCGTACGCCCAAGCCTCCGGTGCTGCTGCCAGCGGTACTGGAGGGCTTGTAGGTGTGGCGAGGGATAGCGCAACGATCAGTGGATCACATGCCACCGGGAATGTGTCAGCAAACACACTGGCCGGTGGTCTCGTCGGAAGGACCCTTAATGGGTCTGTCTCCGTCATCGAGTCATATGCGACAGGAAATGTGACGGCCACGGCCCCTATCGGAGACGCTGGCGGGCTTGTCGGAAATCTGTCGAATGCGAACGTGGCTCGCTCCTTTGCCACGGGAGACGTCACCGGTGGCACTGATGCGCAGCACCTGGGGGGTCTCTTCGCCTCAATGACAGCTTCAGTTGTCGTGGATTCGTTCGCTACGGGAGGAGTAAGTGGATGGACCCAGAGCGGCTCCACTTACGGACAAGTTGGCGGGATTGTCGGTGACACCACCGGAGGCTCCAACACGATCACGCGCGTTTACTCGGCGACGATCTCTGGAATGTCACCTTCTTCTGGGGACGACACGACGAATGTGGGTGGCGTAGCGGGGGTCGTTGGGGCCACGACCTGGAACAGCGTGGCGTGGAATAGTCAAACTGCCGCTCCGCTTGTCGTCAACCCGATAGGAAGCACCGCAACAGTTCCGGGTGTGACAGGCTTCACCACCAGTGAAATGACGGATGACAGCACATACACATCCCCGACTGGTTTGGATTGGAACGCAGGAGGTTCGCTGACGATCGCTCCTGGATTCGACCCGAGTTACACCTGGGGAATGTGCGCAACAGTCAACAACGGCTATCCGTTCCTAACCGGCACGTACGCGATCAACCCATGTGCTTCGGCACCGCCTGCTCCTCAGAGTCCAGTGGCGACGGGTGGGAATACGTCTGCCAACGTGACCTGGGCGGCCCCTGCAAGTGATGGGGGATCAGCGCTTACCGGCTACACCGTGACTGCGAGCCCGGGCGGCCAGACGTGCGCGACGGTGCCACCCACGACGACGTGCATGGTGACAGGCTTGACCAATGGCACCTCCTACACCTTCGATGTCACGGCAACGAACGCAGTAGGGCCCAGCGCCGCTGCGACATCGAATGCAGTCACTCCAGCAGCCCCGACCCCACCTGCGCCGGAACCCAGCGTCCCACCGTCGGAGCCGTTGAATGTCATCGGAATTGCGGGCGATGCGTCAGCGGTGATTTCGTGGGATCCGCCGGCGTCGGCTGGGTCATTCGCGGTCACTGACTATCAAGCTGTGGTGAGCCCGGGTGGGCAGTCGTGCACCGCCAAAGCCCCCAACTTGACCTGCACCATCACTGGTCTGACGAATGGCACGACCTACACCGTCATCGTGCGGGCGTTGAATGGTTCTGGCTGGGGCGCGTGGTCGGATCCATCGGCGTCATTCACCCCTGTCGACCCGGTGACGAAAACCATCGTGATCACGGGAACACGAGCCGATCTCGACGGCCGTCGAGGAGTCCAAGCATTCGGAGAGACCACCGGGCTGGTAGGCGCGACAGTGCAGGCGCGCGTGCATCTCTCCGGTGAAATCAATTACTACGACGGGTCCCGCCGCCGAGTGCGAGACGACGGCACCTTCACCTGGCAGCGCAAGACCAATAAGAAGGTATACGTCTACTTCCGCGTCGTTGATGATCCCGCGATCCGCTCCAATCGGCTCACCATCCCCATCGGCTAAATGCTTCCCCCTAGGTCGTCACCCAAAGCGGACACCACGCGTCACATCGGTGTGATGGTGGCAATCGTCTTGTTGCTGCTGGGAGGCCTGGTCGTCACTCGGGCGCAGGCGGCAGCAGACGAGGGACAAAGCGAAACCCGAGTCGAGACCGTCCTGTCGCAGGCAGCCCCGGATGGCATCTGGGGATCCTTCACTCCCCTGGGCAACGGGATGAGCGACGACGTGTATGCCCTGGCGCTGCATGATGACACCCTGTTTGCTGGCGGTGCGTTCTTCTATGGCTCGGGGTTCATGGGTGCCTCAGGCGTGGTGGGAACGAATCGGATCGCGGCCTGGTCATTGATCGATGACACCTGGTCGGCTCTCGGAACTGGGGTGAATGGAAACGACGTGTACGCCCTCGCGGCCGAAGATGACACGCTCTACGCCGGGGGGGTATTCACAGATGCATCCGGTGTCGCGAACACGGCGAACATTGCGACCTGGTCTGCAGTTGACGATACATGGACTCCCCTTGCCAACGGAACTAGCAACACGGTGGCGGCCATTCACGCCCCCGCCCGAAGCGCGGGAGATGACACCGTGTTCGTCGGCGGGGCTTTCACGGGCACCCTTACCGCTCCCGGTGCAGTCAGGATTGCGACCTGGTCGGACGACACGTGGGGAGCGATGGGTCTTGGCGCAAGCAGCACGGTGACCTCCCTGGTGTCCACAGACGACACCGTGTACGCGGGCGGCAACTTCAGTTTCGGCGCGCCACCATTCACCGGGATGTCAGGGATCCCGAACACGAACAGGGTGGCTGCATGGTCACTTGCCGATGACACATGGTCAACTCTGGGGAGCGGAGCGAATAGTTGGGTCTATGCGCTCGCACCCCGCGGGGGTGACCTCTTCGTTGGCGGGGCATTTACCAGTGTCTCCGCGGTAGCGAGCACCAGCAGGATCGCAATGTGGTCCAACACCTCCGGGGCATGGAGCGCCGTGGGAGGAGGCTTGGATGGCGATGTTCGATCTCTGGTCCTTGATGCCTCTCGGGATCTCCTCTACGTCGGAGGGTCATTCAGTTCCTCGAGTAACGCGAACCTGGCACGCGTTGCGGTCTGGGACATCGCGATCGCCGAATGGATTCCTTTGCAGTTCGCCGTCGGCAGCGGCGGAGCGAACGGGGCAGTTCGCTCCATGACCCTCGATGACTCGATCCTGTATGTGGGCGGCGCCTTCACCGATGCGGGAGGAGATACGGACGCGGACTACATCGCTCAATGGAAATGGAATCCGCCTCGAGGTGCGAATGCGGTGAATGCGTCGGCGGATGACACCATCACGGTCACCGGCCAGGGATTCGTCGGCGTACCTGCCAGTGGGGCAGTACGCATCGGATCGACGCCAGCGACTTACACGCGCGACGACTCGGTGACCCTCTCGGTGCGCGTGCCAGGGCTGAGTAATGGAACTTTCGCAATCCATGTCGATGCCGTGGGTGGCGAGGGGAGCGTGGGCACGGTGACGGTCAGTGGGTCCGCCCCGCCCGCTCCGCCTCCGGTGTTCCCACCGTCTGAGCCGCTCAATGTCATCGGAGTGGCGGGCGATGCGTCAGCGGTGATTTCGTGGGATCGGCCAGCCTCAGCGGGGTCGTTCCCCATCACGGACTACCAGGTCGAGGTCAGCCCAGGAGGGCATTCCTGTGTGGTGAAGGTGCCCGATCTGAGTTGCACTATTGCCGGACTTACCAACGGCACGGACTACACCGCGAGAGTGCGTGCACTCAACGGTGCCGGTTGGGGACCATGGTCCTCTCCATCGGAGCCCTTCACTCCGGTTGAGCGGACCATCGTTGTCATCGGGACGCGTGCGCAGATCAAGGGCCGATCCGGAGTTCGGGCTTTCGGGGAGACGACCGGATTAGTGGGCGCGAGGCTGCAGGCGCGGGTTCATCTCTCCGGTGAAATCAACTACTACGGCGGGTCCCGTCGGACGGTGGCGCAGGACGGGTCGTTCACCTGGCAGCGGCGCACCAACAAGAAGGTGTACGTCTACTTCCGTGTCGTGGATGACACTGCGGTGCGCTCGAATCGCATCATCATCCCGATCAGATGACCGAGGCGCTCAGCCGAGGTATTTACTCAACACAGCGGCGGCGATGAGGGCCAGGATGATCGCGAGCACGCCGAAGTCCACACCGATGCGCAGCCATCGCGTCACGGTTGCGTGGGCACGTGCTGATAGCCCGAGGTTGTTGTCCAGCAGGTTGATGCGGGTGATGGAGAACATCACGAACGTCGTCGCCACCGTGACGGTCAGGCACCACGGGCACAGTGCGCCGATGACGAAGTAGGATTGGAAGAACAGCCAGTAGGCGAATATGAAACCGATGGCGTAGACGATCTGGGCGCCGATCATGATCCACCGCGGGAACCGCACCCCGGATAGGCCGGCGACCGCGATCGTGATGACGACGGGTTCGGCCATCAGGCCCAGATAGGCGTTGGGGAAGCCCAGCAGGTTGGCCTGCCAGGACAGGCCGACCTTGCTGCACGAGATCGTCGCGGAGATATCGCAGGTGAACTGCGCGTTGGGGTCAGCGGCGAGTTCGATCGCGTCGATGGCGAGCACGAACGATGCGAAGAGGCTGATGATCGCGAAGATGAGCATTTCCGCATAGACCCAGCGGTGCAGGGCGCGCACGGGTGCCGATGACTCCGTGATCGTCATGGGTCGAACTCACACCCGGTCGCCGAGTGCGGGGAAGGTGTCGCGCCACTGCTGGGCCCTCGACACCTGCACCTCACCGGTGAAGACCTGTTCTGAACCGTCAGCCTCGACGACGACTTCGCCGAGCGGGTCGATGATCGCCGAATAGCCACCCAGTTCCGTCCCCGCTTGCAACCCGACACCGTTGCAGGCCACCACCCAGGCCAGATCCTCGATCGCGCGTGCCCGCAGCAGCACCCGCCAGTGCTCGATGCGCTTGGTGGGCCAACCTGAGGTGATGAGGAACGATTCGGCTCCGGCATCGACCAGGGCACGGAACTGCTCGGGGAAACGCAGGTCGTAACACGTCGCCAGCCCGGTCTTGCCCAGCGGTGTGTCGACGACGACGTAGTCCTCTCCCGCACTCATCACACTCGGCTCGCCACCGTCGAACCCGAACAGGTGCACCTTGCGATAGGTCGCGGCGATCGTGCCGTCGAGGTCGAACAGCACCGAGGTGTTGAAGGTGTGCCCTTCGCCGTCGCGCTCGGGGAAGGAACCCATGTGCAGCCAGGTGCGCTCTTGGGCGGCGATATCGGAGAACGCCGCGACCAGGGGGCCGTCCAGCGGTTCGCCGAACTCCTTCGAGGCGTGGATGTCGAACGCGCCGGCAAGCCAGAGTTCGGGCAGCACGACCAGATCGGCGCCGTCGCAGGCCGCGCGCGTCAGATCGATGGCGCGATCGACGCGCGCAGGCGGTGCCTCGGTGGCGGTGTTCTGTGCGAGCTGGACCAGGGCAACGGACGTCACGCCCCTCACCCTAGGCCAGGTCACAGGCCTCGCGGAGGGGACTTAGGTCGTAGGAAGTGACGTACCCTTCAGGTCGGAGAAGCCACCGTTGAGGTCGTAGATGTGCACGTATCCCAGGCCGGCCATTTGCGCGGTGGCAGCAGCCGAGCGGTTGCCGGTGCGGCAGTAGACGGCGTAGGTCGCACCCGGATCGAGCTGGGCGATCTGCGCGGCGAAGTCGGGGTATTCGACCGGGATGTTCAGCGCGCCCTCGACGTGGCCGGCGTTGAACTCCTCGGGGGTGCGCACGTCGATGATCACGGTGCCGGGGGTCTCGGCGGCGTTCACCCAGGTGGGCACGTCGACACGCTCGGGGCTCGCGGGCTTCGTGGCCGCGGCGGTGGGGGCCGGTGCCGGGGAGGAATCCGAGGACGAGCAGCCCGCCAGCCCGGCGGGGGCCACGAGCAGGGCGGTCAGGGCGAGGATCGGGAGGATGCGACGTGTCTTCTGCATACCCCCCAGGGTATACCACGGTGGGCCGGGGATGCTCACCGACGCTGGTTCAACTTCTCCAGGTAGGCGTTGTAGGCGTCCAGCTCGGCATCACCGTCACGCGCAGCCTGCCGGTCCTTGCGCCGAGCCTCACGCTCATCGCTGCGCATCCACTGCAGGGTCACCATGATGACCATGAACAGCATCGGAATCTCCGAGATACCCCACGCCACCTGACCGCCCAGCACCGTGTCGTTGACCGGATCGGTCACCCAATCCGGGCGCACGATGCCGTACCAGTCCTGTGCCAGCGGCTCACTGCCCATCATCACGATGACCGAGAACAGCCCGTGCACGCCCAGGGCGATCAGAATCAAAGCGAAGCGCGCCCAGTAGGGCAGCGGCTTCGGCACCGGGTCGACGCCCATCACGATCCAGGCGAACAGGTATCCCGAGGCCAGGAAGTGGAACTGCATCGCCACATGGCCGACGTGCGACCCCATCAGCCACGCCATCGTCGGGGTGAAGTAGAGAACGAACATGCTCAACGAGAACAGCGCGAACACCAGCACCGGATTGGTGAACACCTTGGCCGCAGGTGAATGCAAGCCCCACACGATCCATTCGCGCGGACCACGCTGTGGTCCTGGGGAGGGCTTCAATGCCCGCAGCGCAAGGGTGAAGGGGCCACCGAGCACCATTAGCATCGGGGCGACCATCGCCATCGTCATGTGCTGCACCATGTGCAAGCCCACCGAGACCTGCGAGTAGAGCGCGATACCGGAGTTCGTCGTCCAGATCATCACCCCGATGCCGGCCAGCCACGAGATGGTCCGACCGATCGGCCACTTATCGCCTCGAGCGCGCAGTCGTGCCACACCCATGACGTACTGGGCGGCGAGCAGCAGACCACCGAGGAGGAACACCGGCTCGAGGAGGAACCCGAAGATCACGTTCGACGCGGTCGGCGGTGCGGGATAGGGATAGCCGAGGAGGGATTCACCATAGGTCGGGAGTAGCGACGACACCCGCGGGTAGTCGCTGAGTGCGAGGGCGACGCCGAGGCCGAACGCGGTCACGATCAGCGCGATCTCGAGCGTGAGGATGCGCAGGAGGGCACGCAGGCGTCGAGGGCTGTCCAACTGCGGGATGAGCCGCCGGCGCACGAGCGCCGCGACGCCGACGAGGGCGAGGAGTAGGAGGAGCTTGGCGAGCACGGTGCGGCCGTAGTCGCTGGTGAGCAGTTGATCGGGGGTATCCAGTCGGGTGTAGGAGTTGGCGAGGCCACTGACTGCGAGGAGGATGACCGCGATGAGCGCGGTCACACCGAAACGGCGTGCCGCACGCTGCAGGCTGGCCGCATCGGCGAAACCCGAGTCACGGCGCAGGCCGTGCACGACCAGGACGATCAATCCACCGATCCAGACCATGGCTGCCGCGACGTGTGTGACACCGGCAGACAGTGCGAGTGCATGATCACCGAGCCCTGAACCGTGACCGGCCAGTGTCGGCAGTGAGGCGCCGCCGATGGTGAGCACCAGCAGGATGGCTGCGCTCGCGGTCGAAGCGATGAACACCGCGGAGATGGCGATGATCGCGGCAACGAGTGCGCTGAACGCCAGCGCCCGCGAGGTCGGAATCTCCATCGCATAGGTCGAGATGATCTCCGGTCTCACCGCTTCACTGAGCGGCACACCGAGCACGTTGCCGACGGTGAGCACCATCTGGATCAGGGCGAAGAGCGCCCACACCGCAGCGGAGATCACCGTGCGCATCACATCGGCGCGCCCCAGCGGTGACACGGTTCCGGCACGCCCGGCGGGATCGAGGAACGCGGCCCCGATGAGCCAGGCGGCCGTCATCGCGGCGGCGAGATCGGTCAGCACCCGTGAGATCGGCAGACCCCATCCGATGATCGGACCGGGGTCGGGTAGACCCGGTGTCGCCGGTTCGTACGCGCCGCCGGCCAGCATCATCGCCACTGTTGTGGCGAGCACGGCGAGGGCGAGCAACCCGACGGCGCGCGGGCCCCATCGACCCGAACGCGACGGCGCAGCTTCGGGAGCGTTCGATGTGGCGGTGAGCGTCATCGTCGGCGGATGATCAATCCGATGATGACGATGACGGCCAACGCGATCACGGCGACGCCGGCGATGAGCCACCCCGTCGTGGAACCGGTCTCATCTGCAGCCGGTGTGGTGTCTGGGGACGGAGCCACCGTCGTCGGTTCCTGCGTCGGGGTGGGCGCGGGGGTGGAAGTCGGTTCAGGGGTCGGTGTCGGTTCGGGAGTCGGCGTCGGCTCGGGTGAGGGGCTAGGAGCGGCATCGGGATAGGTGAAGTAGATCGATCCGCTGATCGGATGCCCGTCTTGGGAGACGACGCGGTATTCCACGGTCCATTCCCCGCCGGGGAGGTCAGCCGGCCAGGCCAGTCGGGCGGTGTTCGTCTCCACCGACACGGCGGTCAGATCGGTCGTCTCACCGGTCGGTGAGATCCGGATGAAGCGCACGAAGTCCGGCAGGAGCGGCTCGCTGAAGGTGAAGGTGACCTCGGTGGGGGCTGCCTCGAGCACCGCGCCGTCGACGGGGTCGGTGCTGATCAGGTCGCTATGGGCCGAAGCGGGAGCAGCCAGAATCGTGGGCGCGAGCAGGGCCAGCAGGGCCAGCAGGGCAGCGGTGGCAAGGCGTCGAGCGAGGGTCACCTGTCCAGGCTACGCCGAGCACGCGGCGGACGCTGATCCCACCACCAGCCGACCGGCTCGATGAAGCGAGCCATGAGGGGTGCCAGCGTGGCCGTGAGCAGGACGTAGGTGGCCACCAGGGCGTTGAACTGCGGGGGCAGGACACCGGATATCGCGACGAGGCCCGCGATGACGACGCTGAACTCCCCGCGTGCGCTGAGCAGTGCTCCAGCCCGCAGCTTGCCGACCGTCGTGCCCTGCACGGTCGAGGCGGCGAACCAGCCGGTGACGTATTTGGTGGCGATGGTGAGGATCACCAGGATGATCGCGGGGAGCAGCACCCCGGGGATGTCACCGGGGTCGGTAGTGATGCCGAAGTAGGCGAAGAACACCGCCGCCAGCAGGTCGCGCAGCGGGTCGAGGCGTCGGCGGGCGACCTCGGCGACCTCGTCGGTGAGCAGCAGCCCGACGAGGAAGGCGGCGACAGCGGGGGAGAAGTCAGCGACTCCAGCCAGGCCGGCGGCGGCGATGGCGGCACCGAACACCAGCAGAAGCAGCGACACCGGATCGCGGGTGTTGAACAACCGCCGGATGCGCCTTCCTCCCCGCAGACTGATCACGATGACGACGGCGACGACCATGAGCGCCACCGAGACGCTGATGAGCCCGGTGAGCAGACCGGTGCCGGTGAGGATCACCGTCAGGATCGGCAGGTAGGGCGCCATCACGAGGTCTTCGATGATGAGGACGCTGACCACCGGGCGCGTCTCCGGATTGCGGCGCCATCGCAGATCGCGCACGACCTGGGAGATGATGCCCGAAGAGGAGATGTAGGTGACGCCGCCGAGTGCGACAGCTCCGGGCAGGCCCCAGCCCAGGATCAGTGCGAGGACGACACCGGGTGTGGCATTGAGGACCAGATCGATCAGACCGGTCTTGCTCTGCTGGCGTGCGGTGCGCACCAACTCATCGCCGGAATACTCCAGGCCCAGCAGGAGCAGCAGGATGAGCACCCCGAGTTCGGCGATGGTCTGCAGAAACCCGTCGGAGGCATCGACTCCGAACACTCCGCCGTCACCGAACAGTAGGCCGGCGAGCAGGAACAGCGGCACCGCCGACATCGACAGCATGTGGGCCAGACGAGCGAGTACACCGAGGACGAGCAGCAGTAGGCCGAACTCCAGGAACAAGACGGGGAGTTCGGCGTTCGCCGTCGCTGCGACAACGTCCACGGCCCCCATCCTGTCAGGGTGAGTGACAGGCCGAGGGCCGTGGCAGGAATCAGCGGCTGAGGACTAGAACGCCTCCTCCGGCAGGCTCATGATGGCGTCGTTTGTGGCCTCGGCGACGGCCCGCTCGGCGGCTAGCAAGGGCAGCCGATTCTGCGCGAACCACTTCGCCGTGGCGACCTTGCCGGTGTAGAAGTCCTGATCCCGCCCCGACGCACCGGCCTCGAGCGCGGCGATGGCGACCTCGGCTTGGCGCAGCAGCAGCCAGCCGATGACGAGGTCACCGGTGGCCATCAGGAGGCGCGTGGTGTTCAAGCCCACCTTGTACAACTCGGTGACGTTCTCCTGGGAGGCCATCGCCCACTGTCCGAGAGCGGCGACCATGCCCTGCACATCCTCCAAGGCCTTACCGAGGATCTCGCGTTCCGCGGCCAGTTGACCGTTGCCGGCATCACCCTTGACTGTCTCGGTGATCTGCGCGGCGAGGTAGAAGATCGCCTTGAACTGATCGCGGACCATCTTGCGGAAGAAGAAATCCAGACCCTGGATCGCTGTCGTTCCCTCGTAGAGGGTGTCGATCTTGGCGTCGCGGATGTACTGCTCGACAGGGTAGTCCTGGAGATAGCCCGAACCACCGAAGGTCTGCAGGCTCGTGGCGAGCAACTCGTAGGAACGTTCCGAGCCCACGCCCTTGACGATCGGCAGGAGCAGATCGTTCATCCGCTCGGCCATATCGAGGTCGATGCCCTCGACTCCGGCCTGCGCCATCATGATCTGGTCCTGGAAAGCCGCGGTGTAGTGCACGAGTGCACGCATTCCCTCGACGTAGGACTTCTGCAGCATGAGGCTGCGACGCACATCGGGGTGATGCATGATCGTCACGCGCGGTGCGGCCTTATCGAGCATCTGCGTGAGATCGGCGCCCTGCACGCGGGTCTTGGCGTAGTCGAGTGCGGCAAGGTAGCCGGCCGACAGCTGCGCGATGGCCTTCGTCCCCACCATCATGCGGGCGTATTCGATGACCTGGAACATCTGCGCGATGCCGTCATGCACATCACCGACCAGCCAACCGATCGCGGGGGTGTCCCCGTCACCGAAGGTCAGCTCGCAGGTCGTCGACACCTTCAGGCCCATCTTCTTCTCGACGTTGGTGACATAGGCACCGTTGCGCTCGCCGATCTCTCCGGTGGCGAGGTCGACGTGGAACTTCGGTACGAGGAACAACGACAGGCCCTTGGTTCCCGGTCCGCCCTTGCCCTCGACGCCGACTGGTCGCGCCAGGACGAGATGGACGATGTTGTCGGTCATGTCATGCTCGGCGGAGGTGATGAAGCGCTTCACGCCCTCGATGCGCCAGGTGCCGTCGTCGTTCGGGAACGCCTTCGTGCGGCCCGCGCCGACATCCGAGCCCGCATCGGGTTCGGTGAGCACCATGGTGGCGCCCCACTCCTTGTCGATCATCAACTCCGCCCAGCGCTTCTGGTCGTCGTTGCCGATCCGATCGAGGATGGACGCGAATCCCGGACCGCTCATGTAAAGGAAGGCACCCGGGTTGGAGCCGAGGAACATCTCAGCGGCAGCCCAGCGCAGTGACGGGGAGGAGCCGGCACCGCCGAGATGCTCGGGCAGATCCAGTCGCCACCACTCGGAATCCATCAGCGCGCGGTAGGACTTGGTGAAGTCCTCGGGCATCGTCACGGACTTGGTCGCCGGGTCGTACTTCGGCGGGTTGCGGTCGCTGGAGAGATAGGACTCCGCGAGCGGGCCGACGGCGAGGCGCTCGATCTCCGACAGTGCGCCCTTGGCGGTGTCGACGTCCATTTCGGCAAAAGGGCCGGTACCGAGGCGCTCGTCTGCCCCGAAGACCTCGAAGAGGTTG
The DNA here is from genome assembly GCA_965657825.1 of Actinomycetes bacterium. Taxonomy (GTDB): domain Bacteria; phylum Actinomycetota; class Actinomycetes; order S36-B12; family S36-B12; genus M55B157. The sequence goes on from CBFHQG010000030.1 coordinate 20,653, forward strand.
AACTCGATATCCCGCAGATTCGACCGGTAGTGGCTCATCTCGATGCCTTCCTGTGTCCGTGTGGTGCCGTGACGTGCAGCCGTGGCGTGATGCCGGGGTGTGTTCCATGGCTTCATAAGTTACTGACTGGTAACATCATTGTCCTACTCATCAGTAACGAATGCAAGACCTCCCCCGGTTTCGTCTGAGTCACAGGTGTGGTCGCTCACTCGATCAGATAGCGACCACAACTGTGACTCAGACGGCGCGATGGGGGGTGTCGGGGGGTGGGACTTGGATAGCGTGGCGCCCGTGAGTTCTGCGAAGTCGCCGTGGGTTGGCTCGGCGACCCCCATCGGCCCCCCCGCCGATGCCGTCCCGGGCCTGCGCGACCTGCTCTATGCGGCCGTCGTGACCGGTGTCTGGTCGGGCCTGCTCAGCCTGATCGTCTTCGGGATCGGGGTGGTGTTCGGGGTGCCCTTCGAGGTGTCCACCCCCGCGGCCGAGGGATTGATGACGGTCCCCTGGTTCCTGGTGGCCCTCCTGCCGCTGCTCGCCGCGCTCGCCGGGGCTCTGCTCGCCGGCCTCGCGCTCGGGCATCGCCATGCGCGACGCGTGGTGTTCTGGGGTGGCACCGCGATCGCCCTCGCCTCCTGCGCAGCTCCGCTCGTGCAGCCCGCGGAGGTGATCTGGTCGACGCGTATCTGGCTGCTCATCCCGCACGTCATCACGTGGTTCCTGGTCGTGCCCCAGATCGCTCGGATCGTCGGGGATTCCGAGCCGGGCATGTTCGAACCGCGCATGTCCACTGAGTGAAATCCCCGCTGGGGTGTCACCGAACCGCTAGCGTGTCGGTTATGGCTGAGACTCGAAACCGCCCCGGTGCGGTCACCATCATCGTCGTCCTCCTGTGGATCTCCTTCGCCTTCTGGTTGATCACCGCGATCGCGGCGTTCTTCACGGGCACAGGATTGACCGCCGCCGGTGACATCCAGCAGATCGAGGCTGAGTTGGAGAAGCTCGGCCTGCCGACATCATGGGCACCCGGTGTCGGCCCGACCTTCCTGGTGATCGGCGTGGTACTCGTGGTCTTTGCCCTCATCTCGGCCCTGTTCGCGGTGTTCATCGGCAAGGGCAGCAATATCGCGCGCATCCTGCTCACGATCATCGTGGCCCTGCGCATCGTGGCCTCGCTGACGAGCCTGTTCTCCACCGATTTGAGCATCGGCTTGGTCGCGACCGCTGTGGTGTCGATGGCCATCGACGTGGTGATCCTGTTCCTTCTCTACAACGCCGAGTCGAACAAGTTCTTCACCGACTCAGTGAAGGCGACCCCGTAGCTGCACCGGAATCGGCTCACCAACCGGTCGTTCCTTGCCGGATCTGCGCACCAACCGGCCGCCATCTCGTGAGCGGATCCCGGAATTAGCAGCCAGTTGGTGAGCATATCCGGAGGGTGACGGGATCCGTCGCGCGCCCGATGGCGCGCTCCTCCCGATTC
>CBFHQG010000031.1:0-16979 GCA_965657825.1 Actinomycetes bacterium
GGGCATTCGATTTGCCCTTCGCCGGGTTGCGCCAGGCAGCGAAGTCCATCGATCGCAGCGTCAATGATGCGTTCATGGCTGCTGTCGGCATCGGTCTGGATCGCTATCACGCTCGACACGGCAGTGTCGTGGATGACCTGCGTTTCAATGTGCCGATCAGTCTGCGCGGAGACCCGGGGGACCGTTCGGGAGGTGCGGCGAATGCGGTGACCATCGCCCGTTTCGAACTGCCCATCGCCGGGCTGACGGTGACGGAGCGCATGGACGCGGCGCACGAACTCGTCGAGAGGTGGCGTGAGGAACCGGCGCTTCGCATGGCCGATCCCCTCGCTGAGATCAGCTGGTTGGTCCCGATGCCCGTTTTGGCCCAGGCGGCGCGTGCTAGCGATGTGACGACCAGCAATGTGCCCGGTCCGCCCATTCCGCTCTATCTCGCCGGGGTCCGCGCGGTGGGGATGTATCCCCTCGTCGCGACGATCGGCGCTGCGGTGAACGTCACGATGGTGACCTACGACGGGTCGGCCTTCGTGGGGGTTTCCGCCGATGATCGTGCCGTTCCCGATCTGCACGAACTGCTCGAGGATCTGCGCCATGGGTTCGCGGAGGTCACCGGCGCTCCGGTTGGAGGCATCGACCCGCTCGCCAAACCGAAGGGTGAGACCGGCACGCCGAAGGCGCGTGCGGTCCGCGCCGACGCTCAGTCTGCGCAGTAGTCTGGCGTACATATGTTCGCCCGCCGGGGTGGACTCGCTGAGCGCGGATGGCATCGGGTTGCGGAGGTGTGCGAGTGAGAGTGGTGGGCATTGACCCTGGTCTCACCCGATGCGGTGTGGGCGTCGTGGACGCGGCTGGAGCCCGGCGATTGACCATGGTGCACGTGGAGGTCGTGCGCACCCCGGGCGAGGAGGAACTAGCCTCGCGACTCCTTCGACTCGAGGCCGAGATCGAGCGGACAGTCGATGCCTACCGACCTGATCGAATGTCGATCGAACGTGTCTTCAGCCAGCACAACGTGCGCACGGCGATGGGTACGGCTCAGGCCGGCGCCGTGGCGGTCTTGATCGCCGCTCGTCGTGGGATCCCCGTGTCCTGGCGCACTCCGACCGAGGTCAAGGCAGCCGTAACCGGTTCAGGACGCGCCGACAAAGCCCAGGTCACCTCCATGGTGATGCGGTTGCTCGGTGTGAGCGAACCCATTCGACCGGCTGATGCGGCCGATGCCCTAGCGCTGGCCATCACCGATATCTGGCGCTATGACGGTGAATCCCGCCTCGCCCAGGCCCTGGCCTCACATACGTCGGGAGCGTCGGCGTCGGGAGCGTCGGCGTCGGGAGCGTCGGCGTCGGGAGTCACCCGATGATCGCGTCGGTGACAGGGGAGGTCACCGGCGTTGGTGTGGATCGGGTGGTGATCGAGGTCGGCGGTATCGGCCTGACACTGTTGTGCACCCCGCAGACGGCGATGGCGGCACGTATCGGCTCCCGGTGCTCCTTCGCCACCGTTCTCGTCGTCCGCGAGGACTCCCTGACGCTCTACGGTTTCGATGATGCTGATACCCGGGACACTTTCGAGGCCGTGCAAACCGTCAGTGGCATCGGGCCCCGCATCGCTCTCGCGCTGCTTGCCACCCTCACTCCCGATGAGCTCCGTCGAGCTGTCAGTTCCGGTAGTCACGCGACGTTGACCAAGGTCCCCGGCATCGGTGCGAAGGGAGCCGCGCGCATCGTGCTCGAACTAGCCGGGCGGCTGGGGGCGCCGGCGGGTGACGCGACCACGCCGCCAAGGCAGGGGGACTGGCGCGAGGGAGTCTGCGCTGGCCTGGAATCCCTGGGCTGGAGTCGCAAGGACGCCGAACGTGCAGTGGCGCTGATCGCCGATCGGGATGATCTCGGTCTCGATTCTCCGAATCCACCCATGGGCACCTTGTTGAAGGCCGCCCTGCAGGCACTGGATCGGGCGTGAGCGGGTGACCGAGGATGGGGACGAGGATCGACTCGTCGATGCCACGGCCGATGTTGATGATCGGGTGATAGAGGGGGCATTGCGCCCCACCGTCCTCGACGACTTCATCGGTCAAGATCGTGTCCGTGCTCAACTAGGACTGGTGCTCGAAGCGGCACGACGTCGCGAACGCCCTGCGGATCACGTGCTGTTATCCGGGCCACCCGGACTGGGTAAGACGACGTTGGCCACGATCATCGCTCGTGAATTGTCAGCACCACTCCGCATCACCAGCGGTCCGGCGCTGCAACATGCGGGTGATCTCGCCGCGGTGCTGTCCAGTTTGCAGTCTGGTGAAGTCCTGTTCCTCGACGAGATCCATCGCACGGCACGCGCTGCCGAAGAGATGCTGTACATGGCGATGGAGGACTATCGCGTCGATGTCGTGATCGGCAAAGGTCCCGGTGCGACCGCCGTCCCGCTGGATCTCGCGCCTTTCACTCTCGTCGCGGCGACCACGCGCGCTGGTCTCCTGCCCGGCCCGCTGCGAGATCGTTTCGGTTTCACCGCACACCTGGACTTCTACGATCCAGCGGATCTGGAGACCATCGTCACCCGTTCGGCCGGGCTGCTGGGAATCGATGCAGACCCCGACGGCATCGCCGAGATCGCCTACCGATCTCGCGGCACCCCGCGCATCGCCAACCGGTTGCTGCGTCGGGTGCGTGACTGGGCGCAGGTTCACGGGGATGGCCGCATCACCCGAGCGTCAGCGCACGCTGCCCTCGACCTGTACGAGGTCGACCCGCGAGGACTGGATCGTCTGGACAGGGCGGTCCTGGACGCACTCATCAACCGGTTCGGCGGTGGGCCGGTGGGCCTGTCGACCCTCGCTGTGGCTGTGGGGGAGGAAACGGAGACGGTGGAGGGTGTGGCCGAGCCGTTCCTGGTCAGAGAGGGGCTGCTGCTGCGTACGCCTCGGGGCCGGGTGGCGACTCCGGCGGCCTGGGTTCACCTGGGATTATCGGCGCCCGATGGCCCCGAGCAGGCCCAGTCGGCTCTGGACTTCACCGAGGGGGAGTAGCCCGGGCGACCGGGGGCGTCATCGCAGGGGTCGGACCGCTAGGCTGTCGTGTCTGACGCCTCGAGCGTGGATGGGCTGGAACCGCCGGCCACCGGTTCGGGTGCACGGATATCGGTCGGCCATCCGGGTCGGCGTCATCAAAGCGAGGTGGAACCGTTGGATAGCCTGGGTGCCCTGCTGCCCATCCTGCTCATCGGGGTGATCTTCTACCTGCTCATCCTGCGCCCGTCACGAAACCGGCAGAAGCAGCAGCAGCAGTTGCTCAACGAGCTCACCCCCGGTGCACAGATCATGACCACCGCGGGCATCTTCGGCACCGTCACCTCAGTCGAGGATGACGAGGTCACTGTCGAGGTGGCCCCCGGGGTGGTGCTGCGGATGGTCAAGGCTGCGGTGGGCCGCGTGGTCGAACCGGTCGCGCAGGTCGATGATCGTCCGCTCGACGACCGCCTCGAGGGGCGGGCGGAGCCGGGCGACTCACCCGAGAAGGATTCCTGAGTGGCGAACAATGCACCCTCCCGGCCCGGCCGGTCCCTGCTGGCGATGGCCCTCATCATCGTGGGACTTCTCGCATGGGCGTTCTGGCCGGGCACACCGAACACCCCCCGCCTCGGCCTGGACCTGCAGGGGGGCACCCAGGTCATCCTGACCCCCAAGCCGGTGACCGAAGGCGCCTCCATCACCGATGAGCAGTTGAATCAGACGGTCGAAATCATCCGCCAGCGGGTCAACGGCATCGGGGTCGCCGAGGCTGAGATCACCGTGCAGGGGTCGGGGGATTCTGCGGCGATCATCGTGGCGGTACCCGGCGTGACTCAAGAGCGCCTCGTCGAACTCGTCGGTCGCACCGCGCTGCTGGATTTCCGCGCGGTGTGGTCGATCTCCTCACCTGTCCCGCTCACCGATGACACGACCGGTGGGGATTCCACCGACATCGTCGTCGATGACACCTCGCTCACCCCCGGCAACGAGATCATCCAGGCACCGGAGAACACCCCCGAGTTCGCGGCCGAGGTTGCGGCCCTGGATTGCCTGAAGCCGGAGAACATCGCCGGGGGGACTCCCGATAATCCGGTCGAGTGGCTGGGCACCTGCGCCAACGACGGCTCGGCGAAGTACACACTGCAGCCGGCGTTCATCCGCGGCACCAACGTCACCGAAGCCACAGCGGTGCTACCGCAGCAGGGTGTGGGTGGCTGGGTGGTCTCACTGACCTTCGACTCCGAGGGTGCATCTGCCCTGTCCCAGGCCTCCCAGGAACTGTATGCACTCCCGGACTGCTCCCCGGGAGGAGCGAGCCCGTGCAACGCCTTCGCGATCGTGCTCGACGGCGTTGTCGTCAGCGCCCCACGATTCAACGAACCGATCCTGGGTGGTCAGGCTCAGATCGAGGGCAACTTCACCGCCGAAGAAGCCCAGGACCTTGCGAATGTGCTCAACTACGGTGCCCTCCCGGTCACCCTCGAGGTGGCCGAGATCACCAGCGTGTCGGCCACGTTGGGCGGGGACTCACTTCGGGCTGGTTTGATCGCCGGCGGCATCGGCATGGTCATCATCATCATCTTCCTGATGGCCTACTACCGGGCACTCGGTGTCGTCGCTGTGCTGAGCCTGCTCATTGCAGGCGTGCTGACCTACGCCGCCTTCGTGGCACTGGGCAACTCCATCGGATACACCCTGACCCTCGCGGGAATCGCCGGTGCGATCGTGGCGATCGGTATCACCGCGGACTCCTTCATCGTGTACTTCGAACGGATACGCGACGAGATCCGCAGTGGTCGTTCACTGCGCCAGGCTGCAGAGAACGGCTGGTTGGGCGCGCGCCGCACGATCCTGGCCGCCGACTTCGTCACGTTGCTCGCCGCCATCGTGCTGTACATCGTGTCGGTCGGCAATGTGCGCGGCTTCGCGTTCGCTCTGGGATTGACGACCATCGTCGACGTGGTGATCGCGTTCCTGTTGACCCGCCCCCTGGTGACCTACTTCGCTCGATCGAAGTGGATGCAGCGAGGCAGCTGGTTGACCGGCCTGGATCCGAGTCGATTCGGCGATACCGAGGTCGACTTGAGTCCGACGGCGGCGCGAACGCCGATCGCAGCGAGGGAGGGCCGATAGATGGGTCTGCTCGGAGGTTTCGGGGCCAGACTGTACAGCGGTCAGTCGCAGATCAACTTCGTCGGTCGTCGCCGCACCTGGTACATCCTGTCGGCTGTCATCCTGATCGTGGCCATTGCGGCGTTGCTCATCCGGGGCTTGAACCTCGGCGTGGAGTTCCGTGGCGGGGCGGTCTACACCGTCCCCTCAGCCACCTGCTCGGTCATCGATGCCCGTGAGGCGACCGCAGACGTCATCGGCGCTGATCCGACGGTCACCGAGACCGGAGCAGGATTGCTGCGTGTGCAGACCGGAGCTCTCGACCAGACCACCAGCCTGCAGGTCATCGAGGCCCTGTCGAGCACGTGCGGGGTCAGTGAGGAGGCGATCAGCGTTCAGTTGGTGGGTCCGACGTGGGGTCAGGAGATCACGAGCAAGGCGATCCAGGCACTCCTGGTCTTCCTCGTGCTCGTCACGATATTCCTGTCGATCTACTTCGAGTGGCGGATGGCTGCTGCGGCCCTCGTCGCATTGGCGCATGACGTCGTCATCACAGTCGGCATCTACGCCCTCGTCGGCCTGCAGGTCACCCCTGCCACGGTCATCGGCGTGCTGACGATCCTGGGATATTCGCTGTACGACACCGTCGTTGTCTTCGACAAGGTCAAGGAGGACACGCGAGGGATCACCGCGCAGTCCATGGTGACCTACGGAGAGGCGGCCAATAAGTCGGTCAACCGGATGCTGGTTCGCTCGATCAACACCTCGATCACGTCGCTCCTCCCGGTCTTGGCCATCATCGTCGTGGGGGCCGGACTGCTCGGCGCAGGCACTCTGCTCGATCTCGCCGTTGCTCTGGCGATCGGCATGGCGGCGGGCACCTACTCCTCGATCTTCATCGCCACACCGTTCCTGGTCCAACTTAAGGAGCGCCAGCCGGACATCAAGTCACTGGCGGTGCGAGTGCACGCCCGTAGGGCAGGCCAGGCTCGTGCTGAACGTGGAGGCACGAGCCGAACGGCCGCGGACGGCGGGGAGGGTGACGATGCCGGAGCGGAGGGTGATGACTCCACCGAGACGCCCGGGAGTGAACTGGGTGACACCACGATCATCGCCGGCCCGCGTTCCCAGCCACGCCGGCAGCCACGCTCCAAGCGTGCCGGGCCGAAGTAGACTTCCCCGCTCCTGGTGTGGTGTTCGGGACCAGGGCTCCTATCGTCCTCGTACACTCAAGACAGTGGGTAGTTCGGGACGATCCGCGATGGAGCGACTGCTGATGCAGTGAGGAGGTGCCGTGATGGCCTCCGATGCGCTGCCGCTGGGTGATTCCCTCCCGCCCCGCTCGACCGATCCCGGTGGGGGCTTTCGTTCGCGCTTCGCGCGGTTCACCTCCACCCGGGCAACGACCCCGGAACTCGAGCCGCTCATCCGCACCCTGCGCACCTACCACCCGCGAAGCGACCTGCGGATGCTTCAGCGAGCCTATGAAACCGCGGCGTACCTGCATCGTGATCAGCAGCGACGTTCAGGCGACCCCTACATCACCCACCCGATTGCTGTGGCCACGATCCTCGCTGAGCTCGGCATGACCGTGCCGACGCTGGCGGCCGCGCTCCTGCACGACACCGTCGAGGACACTGGATACAGCCTTGACGCGCTGCGTGAGGATTTCGGTGATGAGGTGGCGCGCCTCGTCGATGGTGTCACCAAACTCGACCGGGTCGTCTACGGGCAGGCTTCGGCGGCCGAGACGGTACGCAAGATGGTCGTCGCGATGGCTCGAGATATTCGAGTTCTGGTCATCAAACTCGCCGACCGACTGCACAACATGCGCACGCTCAAATTCATGCCGGCTGAAAAGCAGGAGGTCAAGGCGCGTGAGACGTTAGAAATCTACGCTCCACTCGCTCATCGGCTCGGCATGAACACGATGAAGTGGGAATTGGAAGACCTCGCTTTCGCGACCCTGTACCCGAAGATGTTCGAGGAGATCGTCAATCTGGTCGGACAACGGGCACCCTCGCGGGAAAAATATCTGACGACCGTGATCAACTCCATCGAGTCGGATGTGCGCTCGAGCAAGATCAAGGCGTCGGTGACCGGGCGACCCAAGCACTACTACTCGGTCTACCAGAAGATGATTGTTCGAGGTCGGGATTTCGCAGACATCTACGACCTTGTCGGGGTTCGGATTCTGGTCGAGTCGGTACGTGACTGCTATGCGGTGTTGGGTCTGATCCACTCGCGCTGGAGTCCTGTGCCAGGGCGCTTCAAGGACTTCATCGCGATGCCGAAATTCAACATGTATCAATCCCTGCACACCACCGTGATCGGGCCGGAGGGGAAGCCGGTTGAATTGCAGATCCGTACCTGGGACATGCATCGCGCCGCCGAGTTCGGGGTCGCGGCACACTGGCGGTACAAGCAGCCCGAGGTTGGTGGCAAACAGGGTCCTGATGATTTCGGTTGGCTGCGCCAGCTGCTGGAGTGGCAGCGTGAGACAGAAGACCCCGATGAGTTTCTCGATTCCCTGCGCTATGACCTCGGTTCGTCTGAGGTCTTCGTCTTCACCCCTAAGGGTGACGTCATCGCACTGCCTGCCGGGGCGACCCCGGTTGACTTCGCCTACAGCGTCCACACCGAGGTCGGCCACCGCTGCGTAGGCGCGCGCGTCAATGGGAAACTCGTCCCTCTTGAGTCCACCCTCGATAACGGCGATGTGGTCGAGGTGTTCACTACCAAAGCTGAGGGGGCCGGCCCGAGTCGTGACTGGTTGGGTTTCGTCGCCTCACCTCGGGCTAAGAGCAAGATCAAGGCGTGGTTCTCCAAGGAGCGACGCGAGGAGGCGATCGACAAGGGTAAGGAGCAGATCGCCCGAGCGATGCGCAAGGAGGGCCTGCCCCTACAGCGCCTGATGACCAACCAGGCGCTCACCACCATTTCCGCGGAGTTGAACCAGCCGGACATCAGCGCGCTGTACGCCGCGGTGGGCGAGGGGCGGATCGGGGCGCAGACGATCGTCAAGCGGCTGGTCGATGCGGCCGGAGGAGTCGACGGCGCGGCTGATGACGTGGCCGAAGCGTTCCGACCCGGGAGAGCCGACCGTGACCGTCGCGCACACGACGCGGGTGTGCGGGTGAAGGATTCACCGGACGTGTGGGTGAAACTCGCCAAGTGCTGCACGCCGGTGCCCGGTGATGAGATCTTCGGTTTCGTGACACGGGGCATGGGTGTCTCGGTGCACCGGGCTTCCTGCACGAACGCCGAGAGCCTGCTTGCGGAGACCGAGCGTGTGGTCGAGGTGGAGTGGACCCCGTCGTCGTCGAGTGTGTTCCTGGTCAATATCCAGGTAGAGGCACTCGACCGGTCACGCCTCCTCGCCGATGTCACCCGGGCGTTGAGCGACCAGCACGTCAACATCCTCAGTGCCTCTGTGAGTACCGGCCGCGATCGCATCGCGATGTCGCGGTTCACCTTCGAGATGGCTGATCCCAAGCATCTGGGCTCGGTGCTGAAGTCAGTGCGCCAGGTCGAGGGCGTGTTCGATGCCTACCGGGTCTGATCTCACGTTCACATCATCGCTCACGCGCGGTATCCACCGGGTTGGATGCCTACGGTCAAGGATGACGTCAGCGGCTGAATTCGCTGAGCGCACCTTCGACTGCGGAAAGCAGGGCCCGGGTCGAGGTGACCTTCTCGTCGGCCTTCGCCGCCGCGGCCGCATCACCTCGGGCGAGGGCTTCATCACGCTCACGCTCTGCCTTCGCGACCGCTTCGGCGAACTTCACCGCGGTATCCGAAGCACGGGCGCGGGTCTCGGGATTGGAGCGCTTCCATTCATCCTGCTCCATCGAACGGATTGCCTGCTCGACTTTGCGCAGCCGCCCCTCGACCCTGTCCTTGTCGTTGCGGGGGACGTGACCGATCGCCTCCCAGCGTTCACCGATGCGGCGTAGTTCCTTCTTGGCAGCGTTGATGTCAGTGATGGGCAGGAGCGCCTCAGCCTCTGCAGCAAGCGCTGCCTTGGCCTGGAGGTTCTGCTTCTGTTCCGCGTCTCGGTCGGCATTCGCCGCATCCCGGGCGGCGAAGAAGACATCCTGGGCGGCGCGGAATCGCTCCCAGAGACGATCCTCAGCGCCCTTCCCTGCGTGACCGGCGGCCTTCCAAAGATCCATCAGGCGTCGGTACTCCCGCGTCGTGCCGGCCCAATCTGTGGAACCGGACAGAGCCTCGGCTTCCTTGATGAGTTTCTCCTTGGCGGCGACGGCTTCCTTGCGGGCGCCCTCGCGCTCAGCGAAATGAGCCCGGCGAGTGCGATCGAAGGTCGCGCGGGCGGCGGAGAACCGCTTCCACAATTGCTGCTCGGTCCCACGATCGACGCGAGGCGCGGTCTTCCAATCCTCGAGGAGAGCGGCGAAGCGGTCTCCGGTGGCCTTCCAGCGGGTTGAGGTGGCCAGGCTCTCTGCCTCGGCGACGATGGCCTCACGTGCTTGGCGGGCGGCCTCGCGGGCCTCACGCTTGCGCTGCGCGGTCACCTCTCGCTGAGCGGCGATCAGGGCATCGAGCTCATCGCAGGTGGAGCGCAACTGCGCGATGTCGCCCATGAACAGGGGGGTCGCCAGGGCAGATCGCAGGTGCTCGACCGCGGTGACTGTCTGATCGGGGGTGGCTCGGCCGTCGAGGAGGCGGGTGCGGGCGAGGTCAGCCTCGACCATCAGGTCATCGAACTTGCGACCAAAGAACGCCATGCCCTCCTCGACTGTTCCGGCGGCCCACTGCCCGATGACCACATCGCCCTCGGGTGTGTTCAGGTGAGCGGTGCCATCAGCGTCGATCCGCCCCCAACGGGTCGGATCGGTGGCCGGGCGAGCAGGAGCCGGGGCGGTGGGCGCAGGTGTCGACGGACGCACGCTTGCGGGGGTGGGCCGTGCCGGGGTCGGGTGGGACGGGGCCGGGCTGGATGGGGTCGGGCTGGATGGGGTCGGGCTGGATGGGGTCGGGCTGGATGGGGTCGGGCTGGATGGGGTCGGGCTGGATGGGGTCGGGTGGGACGGTGTCGGGTGGTCGGGGCGAGCAGGAGTTGCTCCTGAAGCCACCTCTGGTGGGGGATTCACACCTGAGGTGAGGTGCACCTGCTCGCTGGCTGCCTCGAGCGCGGGCGGAGTCGGGGGAGCGGTGATCGCCGGACGGTCATTCCCGTTCGTCATCGTGCATCACCTCTCCATCGCCTTCGCGAGCGCCGCACCCCTGTCCGAGGGTGTACTAGTCGACCACCGTAGCCTGCTCGATGACGACCTGCTGTGCGGGCGGCCCATCTGCTCCGCCACCGCTCACCCCGGCCGCGGCGATGGCCTGGACCTGGTCCAGACCCGCCGTCACCTCACCCCAGATCGTGTAGGCGGGGGGAAGGGTCGTGTCGGCGTAGACGATGAAGAACTGACTTCCGGCGGTACCGGGCCCGGCATTGGCCATCGCAACGGTGCCCGCGGGATAGTTGGCAGCCCCATCAGGTGGAAGATTCTCATCGGGTACCGCGTAGCCCGGCCCACCTGTTCCATTGCCCGCCGGGTCGCCGCACTGCAGCACGAAGATGCCCTCGGTGGTCAGTCGATGACAGGCGGTGAGGTCGAAGTAGCCCTGCTCAGCGAGGAACACCATCGAGTTGACCGTCTCGGGTGCGGCTTCAGGGAGTGTCGCGATGGTGATCGGACCGCAGTTCGTTGCCAGGTCGAGGGTGTAGGAGGTGCCGGGTTGGATGACCTGATCGGGGCCCTCGGGGTACCGGAGGTCATCGGGGCGCACGGCGGGCGGTGCGGTGCAGCCGGCGACGGGCTGGCCGGTGCTTGTGGGGGCAGGAGTGGGGGCAGGAGTGGGGGGAGCCGTGGGCTGTGCCGTGGGCTCTGCCGTGGGTGCCGGGGTCGGACTGGTGTCATCCGCCACCGTGTCCCCGGTTCGACCGAGGGCGAACCACACCACGGCACCGATCACGACGGCGAGACCGACGACCACGCCGATGATCTGCTGGGTGCGGCGACGCTGGCTCTCCTTGGCGGTCCTGCGCTCCTGCTGACGCTCAGCCTTCGCCCGCGCCAACTCCCTCTCCCGGCGATTGCCTGCCACGTGTCCCTCCCACGAAGACTCATCTGCGGGTCGCGCCCGCCCCGTGAGTGTACGCAGAGGGGCTACCCGGTGGCCGGTAGGCTGCGGGGGCGCGATCGGCAGTGCCGGACGCTGGCTGGCTGACCGGCCGGATCATCAGTAGCGACCTCGAGGGAGCCGCCCTGTGTTCATTACCGGATTCCCTGCCGGCTCCTGGCAGACCAACTGCCTGGTCGTGGCTCCCGGCGAGGGTGAGGATTGCCTCATCGTGGATCCCGGGCAGGACAGCATCGAGGCGCTGACCGAGATCCTCACCGAGCATCGGCTTCGGCCGGTGGCGGTCCTGCTCACGCATGGACATGTCGACCACGTGTGGTCGGTCGCGCCTTTGACGGCCGGGCACGACATCCCCGCCTACATCCATCCCGATGATCGCTACCGCCTCGCCGACCCGGCCGGGTCGAGTTTCGCCGCCGCGCGCGAGCAGTTGCTCGCGATGACGAAGGGTGCACTCGAGTTGACAGAACCTTCCGACGTGCGCGTCTTCGGTGACGGTGAGGTGCTCGATCTCGCCGGGGTACCACTTCGGGTTGACCATGCACCCGGACACACCGAGGGATCGGTGACCTTCCTCGCCGATCGGGATGCGAACCGTCCACCGGTGCTCATCAGCGGAGATCTGCTCTTCGCTGGATCCATCGGACGCACCGACCTGACCGGTGGAGATCCCGAGGCGATGGTGGCCAGCCTCGAGCGAGTGGTCCTCCCGCTGGATGACGACACCGTGGTGATGCCGGGGCACGGACCCACCACGACGATCGGAGACGAACGCGCGACCAATCCGTTTCTGCGGCAGATCATCGAGGGCGGGGCATGAGCGGCACCTTCCGGGCACCGAAGGGGGTGCCGGAGTACCTGCCACCTATCTCCGGGGACTTCCTGGGTATCCGCGAGCTCCTCACCCGCCCCGCGCGGCTGGCCGGCTACGGATACATCGAACTACCTGTCTTCGAGGACACCGGTCTTTTCGAGCGCGGCGTCGGGGAGTCCACCGATGTGGTGAGCAAGGAGATGTACACGTTCACCGATCGCGGTGACCGCTCCATCTCGCTCCGCCCGGAGGGCACGGCGGGGGTCATGCGGTCGGTGATCGAAAACGGCCTGCATCGCGGGGGACTCCCCGTGAAGTTGTGGTACGCGGGGCCCTTCTTCCGTGCAGAGCGGCCCCAGCATGGCCGGTACCGACAACTGCAACAGGTTGGTGTCGAGGCGATCGGTAGTGACGACCCTGCCCTGGACGCTGAAGTCATCGCGATCGCCGACGCCGGATTCAAGGGGGTCGGGTTGCGCGACTACACCCTGCATCTGAACTCCCTGGGCTGTGCGACCTGTCGGCCTGCCTACTCTCAGCAATTGCGGGATTTCCTCGCCGGCTGCGAACTCGACGATGCGACGCGGGAGCGCGCGCAGTTGAACCCCCTTCGTGTGCTGGATGACAAGCGCGCCGAAGTGCAGGCTCAGGTCGCGGATGCTCCACTGCCGATCGATGCGCTGTGTGCGGAGTGCCGCACGCACTACGACCAGGTGCGCGCGTTCCTCACCGACCTCTCCGTAACCTGGCAGGAGTCGCCGCGACTTGTTCGTGGGCTGGACTACTACACCCGCACGGCCTTCGAGTTCACCCACGCTGGGCTGGGAGCACAGTCGGGAATCGGTGGTGGCGGACGCTATGACGGTCTGATGGCCTCGCTCGGAGGTCCAGAACTCAGCGGGATCGGTTTCGGTCTCGGTGTCGATCGCACGCTTCTCGCCGCGCAGGCCGAGGGTATCGACGTCGCAGGATCCCAGGGCCCGCTGTGCTTCCTCGTCCCGCTCGGCGACGATGCACGGCACATCGCGGTGACACTTCTCGGCCATCTACGGGCGGCGCGGGTGTCCAGCGACATGGCCTTCGACGCGCGGGCGCTGAAGGGTGCGATGAAGGCCGCCGACCGGTCCGGTGCGCGATACGCCCTGATCATCGGCGAGGAGGAGATCGCCACGAACACCGTCATGGTGCGCGACTTGGCGGAAGGCACTCAGGAGCCGGTACCCCTGACTGAAGTGGTGACCCGGATGATGGACCCCGGCACATGACCCGAACGCATGCGACGAACGCAGGAGGACACCGGTGATCAGGACCCACGAGGCGGGCACGCTGCGAGCCTCGGACATCGGCAGCACGGTCGAACTCGCCGGCTGGATCGCTCGTCGGCGCGACCACGGGGGTGTCGCGTTCCTCGATCTACGGGACTCCAGCGGGATCGTGCAGGTGGTCGTCCACGACCCCGAGGTCGCACACGGTCTCCGCGACGAGTACTGCCTGCGCATCCGAGGCACGGTGGAGAGGCGTCCGGAGGGCAACGACAATCCTGAGCTGCCCACGGGTGACATCGAGGTGATGTCCACCGACGTCGAGGTGCTCAGTCAGTCAGCTCCTCTGCCGTTCCCCATCGACGATCGGATCAACGTCGGGGATGAGACGCGGCTGCGCTACCGCTACCTGGATCTGCGTCGTGACGAGCCGTCCCGCATTCTGCGCATGCGTTCGGATGCCAACCGCATCGCGCGCGACGTCCTGTACGACCGGGGGTTCATCGAGGTCGAGACTCCGACTCTCACTCGCTCCACCCCGGAAGGTGCGCGGGACTTCCTGGTGCCGGTGCGCCTGCAGCCGGGCCACTGGTACGCCCTGCCGCAATCACCTCAGTTGTTCAAGCAGCTGCTGATGGTCGCCGGCATGGAGCGGTACTTCCAGATAGCCCGCTGCTACCGCGATGAGGACTTCCGCGCTGATCGCCAGCCGGAGTTCACCCAGTTGGACATCGAGATGTCCTTCGTCGAGCAGGCCGATGTGATCGATGTGGGCGAGGCCGTGGTGCGGGCGCTGTGGGGCGGCCTGGCCGGCGTCGAGATCGGGGCGATCGCCCACCTGACCTACGCCGAGGCGATGCGCCGGTACGGCACCGATAAGCCCGACCTTCGCTACGACCTCGAACTCGTCGACCTGACCTCATACTTCTCCGACACGCCGTTCCGGGTGTTCCAGGCTGAGCATGTGGGTGCGGTGGTGATGCCCGGTGGTGCCGATCAGCCCCGGCGTACCTTCGATGCCTGGCAGGAGTGGGCCAAGCAGCGCGGCGCCAAGGGCCTGGCCTACGTCACGATCGCCGACGACGGCACCCTGGGGGGCCCTGTCGCGAAGAACCTCTCAGACGCTGAGCGCGACGGGCTCGTCGCTGCGGTGGGCGCCTCACCTGGTGACTGCGTGTTCTTCGCCGCCGGAAAGCGAGCCGACGCCCTCGCCCTGCTCGGGGCGACGCGAGTGGAGATCGCCGATCGACTCGGTCTCGTAGCGGAGGGTTCGTGGTCGTTCGTGTGGGTCGTGGACGCCCCGATGTTCGAGGCCATCGAGAACCCCGACGGGACTGCGGGTTGGACCGCGGTGCACCATCCCTTCACCTCTCCCAACTCCCAGTGGATCGACCGGTTCGAATCTGCGCCGGGCGAGGCGCTCGCCTGGGCCTATGACCTGGTCTGCAACGGCAACGAGATCGGCGGTGGGTCGATCCGTATCCACCGTCAGGACGTCCAGGAGCGGGTGTTCGCCCTCCTCGGCCTGGGGGAGGACGAGGTCCGTGAGCAGTTCGGGTTCCTGCTCGACGCCTTCGCCTACGGGCCGCCGCCGCACGGTGGGATCGCCTTCGGGTGGGACCGCATCTGCATGCTTCTGGCCGGCGCAACTTCGCTGCGGGAGGTCATCGCCTTCCCCAAGACCGGTGGTGGCCAGGATCCCCTGACCGGCGCCCCGACCCCGATCACCGCTGCCCAGCGCGCCGAGGCCGGGGTGGATGCCGTGCTCGATGGAGACACCAGCGACGACCCCGCCACCTAGACCCCCCGGTGTTCGTTGAATCAGTCGCCGCTTCGGCGACCGATGCCATCGCGGTCACGTGGGCGACGAGCGCTGAAGTGCGGCATCGGGTGATGTCGGTCCTTATGCTGGGGGCACAGTCCTAGTGTGAGGGGGCATTCCATGAGAGGTCCATCCATGAGGGGTCCATCCGTGACAGGTCAGTCCGTCAGAGGACGACGGGTCTGGGCAACGGTGTCATCTATCGCCATTGCCGGTGGAGTGCTCGCCTGGGGAGCAGCCCCCACGGCAGCCACCACCGGCTCGATCATGGCCTTTGGTCCCCGTCATGTGGCGGTGGATGAATCGGCTACGAATTCGGGCCTGGTCTACGTCACCAACTACGGCAGCGGCACCGTGTCGGTGATCGCTCAAGATTCCGTGTCGATGGGCGAGGGGGAGGACCTGCAGATTCTTCAGGGTGGTCGGGCGGATACCTACGTCTTTCGCATCTGGGACGAATTTGCGGGCGAGGATGGCGGCCTTGGGCGTTCCCTGCTCCTCGGTGTAGAGGGGTGCACTCCGCTCGGTGAGCTGACAGCGGAGTTGGAGTGCTCGCTCATCGCGGGCCCAATCTCAGGCGTGAGGGTGGATTTCACCCGGAGCTCGGGTCCGACCAACGTGGCCATCATGGATAACGCTCCCATCCCCTTGGACTTCAAGGGAGGCCCTGGGACGGATTACGTCCAGGGCGGAGCGGGTAACGACACGCTGCTCGGATTCGGCGGTGACGACTTCCTGTACGGCGGACCGGGTGATGACCTGCTCGCAGGTGGACCCGGTGACGACTATCTCGAGGGTGAGACCGGTCGGGACGATATGCGCGGCGGAACGGGCAGCAACTCCATCGACGCGGTCGACAACACAGCCGATATTCGCGTCGACTGTGGCGGGACCCCGGCGGATCTGGACTTCGATGACGGTAAGGATGTGCCCGTCAACTGCGGTGAGAATCCCACTCCGGTCCCGCCATCACCGGTCGAGCCGGAGGATCCGCCTGCTCCGGGCGAGGGTGGCGGCACCGTCGACGGTGTGCCTACGACCGTGAATGTCCAGCCCGAGGCTGACGATACGCAAGTCGTCACCATCACGACCGGTCCGTCGAATCCGCTCTTCCAGTCGAATCTGTGGTGGTTCGGGACTCCGACCACTCCACCCGTACCGACCTTCCCGCCCCAGTTCTCCTTCTTCGAGGTGAATGTCAGCCCGTTGATGCCCCTGAGCTTCTTCGATGTCAGCATCTTTCCCCCATCGCCATTTTCTCCACTCGGGCAGGCCCGTTCTGCGCTGGTGCGGTCCAGCCCGGTGGCTAGCGAGTCCTACACGGCCGATGCCAACGGCGTGGTGCGGGCCAATGTTCCCATCCCGGGCGGGATGGATCCGGGTGACTACACCCTGCAGTTCAACGGCATCACCGCTACCGGTGCGCAGATGACGGTGAACGTCGGGGTGCGCTTGGATCAGGCCACCCCGGAGCCGGAGCCGCAGCCCGAGGAATCGATCACGCTCACCAAGGCGAAGCGCGGCAAGGGGAAGAAGGTCGCTGTCATCACCGTGCGCGGCACCACGGAGGGGCTCGCCGGCACCGCGGTGACTCCGAGGTACCGGGTGAAGGGTGCAAAGAAGTGGAAGACCGCCACGCCGATCACGCTGAGCGCTGAGGGGGCGTTCACGTGGAAGGTCACCACCCGCAAACAGGTGACCATCCAGGTCCGCTCTGGTGCGGTGAAGTCCAACACCCTCAAGGTCAGCGCCGCTAAACGCCGCTAACCCCATTCCACCCCAGCACCGTCTGAGTCACGGTTGTGG
>CBFHQG010000031.1:16993-20638 GCA_965657825.1 Actinomycetes bacterium
TGACTCAGACGTGGCCGAAGGTGGGGAAGTAGGGTCGGCGGGTATGGGCGCCACCTTGTTCGACGACGCCGCGGGTTCGGATCGAGCCGACGCCCCGCTTGCGGTACGCATGCGCCCGCGGGGGGTCGACGATCTGGTCGGACAGGAGCACCTGCTCGCCCCCGGCACGCCACTGCGACGTCTGCTCGACGGCGATCCGAGCGCCTCCGTGTCGGTGATCCTGTGGGGGCCACCGGGCACGGGAAAGACCACCCTGGCCCACCTGGTCTCGCGGGCCACCGGCGCCCGCTTCGTCGAACTTTCCGCGGTCACCGCCGGGGTGAAGGACGTCCGCGAGGTCATCGAGGGCGCCCGCGCGGCGCTGGGAATGCACGGACGACGCACCGTGCTCTTCGTCGACGAGGTGCACCGATTCAGCAAGACCCAGCAGGATGCACTGCTTCCCGCGGTGGAGAACGGCTGGGTCACCCTCATTGCGGCGACGACGGAGAACCCGAGCTTCTCGGTCGTGACCCCACTGCTCTCACGGAGTCTGCTGCTCACCCTTGAGCCACTGACCCCTCAGGACGTCAAGCGACTGCTAGAGCGGGCGATTGGTGATCCTCGCGGGCTGAACGGGTCGGTCACCGTCACCGAGCAGGCAATGGAACACCTGGTGCGCCTGTGCGGAGGTGATGCGCGCAGGGCCCTGACTGCACTGGAAGCCGCCGCCGGACTCGGCGGCACCATCGATGTCGAAGAAGTCGAGCGTGCGGTTCAGCAGGCGATGGTGCGCTATGACCGAGCCGGTGACCAGCACTACGACGTCATCAGCGCCTTCATCAAAAGCATCCGCGGGAGCGACGTCGATGCGGCGTTGCACTATCTGGCCCGGATGATCGAGGCGGGGGAGGACCCACGATTCATCGCGCGCCGGTTGATCATTCTGGCGAGTGAGGACATCGGGCTAGCCGACTCCAGTGCGCGGACCACGGCGATCGCGGCCGCTGACGCTGTCTCCTTCATCGGGATGCCCGAAGCACGACTGACACTCGCACACGCGACCATCCACCTGTCCTTGAGCCCGAAGTCGAATTCGGTCACCACCGCCATCGATGCTGCGCAGGCCGACGTGCGTGCTGGGCTCGGCGGAACCGTCCCGGCTCATCTCCGCGACGCGCACTACCCGGGTGCCCGCACTCTCGGGCATGGGGTCACCTACCGATATCCCCATGATGCTCCCGAAGGCGTGGTTGCCCAGCAGTACGCCCCCGACTCGCTCGTGGGACGGCGGTACTACCACCCGACCCGGCATGGCGCCGAAGCTCGCTGGACCGAGGTCCGCGATCGCCTCGAGCAGGCACTAGGGTCGGGGCCGGACGAACCCGCTGAGGAGGTGGACTGACGGTGAGTCGCATGATCTGGGTCGCACTCGGCGCAGCCGGCGGCATCATCGCGTACCGCAAGGGACAGCAGGTGGCCGAGGAAGCGCGCAAGCGCGGCGTGGTCGGCAGTCTGCAGGCGGCCAGTGGATCAGCAGCCGGGCTCGCCCAGGGCACCCGCAGCCTGGTCGGCAAGGCTTTGGCACCCACGCCGACTTCGCAAGCCGATGCGCCCGCGGCTTCCCGACCCTCTGGAACCGCCGCGGCCCGAGCCCTCGCCGAGGCCCGACGGGCCGGATCAACCGGCCATGAAACCGACGCGACACCCACGGCACGGCAACGGTCAGAGAGGACAGGCTAGATGGAGTCCGCGGAGATCCGCACCCGCTTCCTGCGCTACTTCGCCGATCGTGGCCACCAGATGGTGCCATCGGCGTCGCTACTTCTCGATGACCCGACATTGCTGTTCGTCAACGCGGGGATGGTGCCGTTCAAGCCGTACTTCCTCGGAGAAGTGCCCCCGCCGTATCCAACCGCGACCAGCGTGCAGAAGTGCGTACGCACCCTGGACATCGAGGAGGTCGGCAAGACCACGCGGCATGCGTCCTTCTTCCAGATGGCAGGCAACTTCTCCTTCGGCGACTACTTCAAGTCCCGCGCCATCCCCTATGCGTGGGAGTTGCTGACCTCATCCATCGCTGACGGTGGCTACGGCTTCGCCGAGGATCGGCTGTGGGTGACGGTCTACCACGATGACGATGAGGCAGCGGACATCTGGCACCGTGATGTGGGGCTGCCGACCGAGCGCATCCAGCGACGCGGACAGGTCGACAACTTCTGGTCCATGGGTGTGCCCGGCCCCTGCGGCCCCTGCTCGGAGATCTACTACGACCGGGGTCCTGATTACGGCCCAGAGGGTGGCCCGATCGTCGACGAGGATCGATTCCTCGAGGTGTGGAACCTCGTGTTCATGCAGTTCGAGCGTGGCGAGGGACCGGCCAAGGAGGATTATCCGATCCTCGGCGAGTTGCCGGCGAAGAACATCGACACCGGGATGGGCCTGGAGCGGATGGCGGCTCTCCTGCAGGGCGTGGACAACATCTACGAGATCGATACGACGATGGCGATCCTCGACCGGGCCAGTGAGTTGACCGGCGTTCGCTACGGAAGCGATGCTCGATCGGATGTGGGTTTGCGAGTTGTCGCAGATCATTCGCGCACGTGCGCGTTCCTCATCGGTGATGGTGTGCTTCCCGGCAATGAGGGACGCGGATATGTGCTGCGTCGATTGATGCGCCGGGTCATCCGGACCATGCGCATGCTCGGAAGCGAGGAACGCTCGATCCTCCCGCTCATGCAGGCCTCCATCCTCGCGATGGCACCGCAGTATCCGGAACTCAATGACGAGAAGATACGCATCGAGTCCGTCGCCGACCAGGAGGAAACCGCGTTCCTGCAGACCCTGAAGACCGGGACGCAGATCTTCGATCTCGCGGTGTCCTCGGTGCGCGAATCTGGTGGTACCCAGGTCTCCGGCGACCAGGCCTTCACCCTCCACGACACCTACGGCTTCCCGATCGAGTTGACCCTCGAGATGGCCCGCGAGCAGGGCCTGGATGTCGACGAGGCCGGCTTCAAGAGATTGATGGGTGAGCAGCGCGAACGCGCGAAGGCCGACGCGCGAACTCGTAAGACCGGCGTCACTCCTGTCACGGTTTATCGCTCCATCCTGGAGTCAGGTGGGACCACGCAGTTCACCGGTTACGACGAGGTGGACACCGAGGCACGCGTCACCGGGGTCTTGCGAGATGGCGTGGTGGTCGAGTCTGCAGGTGAGGGCGACTACGTCGAGATCGTGCTGGATCGCAGCCCGTTCTACGCCGAGTCCGGCGGTCAGCTCGGTGACCATGGCGTGATCGAGACCGCCGAAGGCGCCCGGCTGGAGGTGTACGACGTCCAATCACCCGTTCCGGGTCTCTTCGTGCATCGGGCGAGTGTGTCCAGCGGTGAGATCACCGGCGGTGCGACAGCCCTCGGTCGCGTCGATGTGGAACGCCGCCGCGCGATCTCCCGCGCGCACACCGCTACCCACATGGTGCACCGCGCCTTCCGGGAGATCCTCGGCGAAACCGCGACCCAGATGGGCTCGGAGAATGCACCCGGGCGTTTTCGCTTCGACTTTCCCTCCGCCAGCGCGGTTCCCGAGTCGGTGCTGTCTGATGTCGAGGCCCGCGTCAACGAGATGCTCATCGCCGACCTCGACGTCCAGGCTCAGCTCATGGGC
>CBFHQG010000032.1:0-20558 GCA_965657825.1 Actinomycetes bacterium
AAGATCAAGCTCAAGCGCGTGGGCAAGATCCACGCCCCCCAGTACCGCGTCATCATCGCCGACTCCCGCAAGCGCCGGGATGGTCGTGCGATCGAGGAAATCGGTATCTACCAACCGCTCACCGATCCCAGCCTCATCCGCATCGACTCCGAGCGGGTGCAGTACTGGTTGGGTGTCGGCGCACAGCCGACCGAGGCTGTCCTCGCGCTGTTGAAGGTGACCGGAGACTGGCAGCGTTTCAAGGGTCTGCCCGGTGCCGAGGGCACCTTGCAGTTCCCCGCCGAGAAGCCGTCCCGCGCGGCCGCCTACCAGACTGCCACCGCCGAGGCCGCCGATGAGCCCAAGACACCGGTGGTGAAGGCTCCCGTCGTCGAAGCGGTCGTCGCCGAAGCAGCTGTCGAAGAGGCTGTTGCCGAAGCGGTTGTCGAAGAGGCTGTCGAAGAGGTAGTCGAAGAGGCTGTTGCCGAAGCGGTTGTCGAAGAGGCTGTCGCGGAGGCGGAGGTTGTCGCTGAGGCGCAGCAGATCGCCGACGAGGCCGCAGATTCCACCGCTCCCAAGGCTGAGGATTAATCGGTCGTGCTCGAAGATGCCCTGGGCCATCTGGTGCGTGGGATCGTGGACAACCCCGACGATGTGAGCGTCCGCGAGCAGTCCACCCGCCGGGGCCCCAACCTGCAGGTGCGCGTTCATCCCGACGATATGGGTCGGGTGATCGGTCGCGCCGGACGGACAGCCGGTTCCCTTCGCACGGTCGTGACCGCGTTGAACGGTGGGCGCGCGGTGCGTATCGACTTCCTCGACGAGAACGAGCGCTGAGCCGCTCGCAGCCCGTGCGCGTCGTCGTCGGCCGGATCGGCAAGGCCCACGGAATTCGCGGTGAGGTCACCGTGGAGGTCCGCACCGATGAGCCCGAGCGGCGGTTCGCCCCGGGGTCGCGCCTGCTCGTCCAGGATCCTCGCGGTGGCGAGCCGGTCGTCGATTCGCTCACCGTCGACACGATGCGTCCCCACGGGGGCGGACTGCTCATCGGATTCGAAGGGTTCGATGATCGCACGGGAGCCGAGTCATTGCGGGGCATCGTGTTGGAGGTCGATCGTGATCCGGGCGAGCAGCCGCTGGAGCGAGACGAGTACTACGACTCCGATCTCGTGGGCTGTGTGGTCAGGGATCGGCAGGGAGCCGATCTCGGAGTCGTCACCGACGTCGTGCATCTGCCAGCCCAGGATCTCCTGGCGGTCTGCGATGCCCGCGGTCGCGAATGGCTGCTCCCTCTCGTGCACACCCTCGTCCCTGACATCGATCCGATCGAGAAGGTCATCATCGCCACGCCCCCCGATGGCCTGATCGACCCTGAAACGGGGGAGTGAGCAACAGTGGAGGCGCAGGACCGAGTCACGGCGGCGCTTCGGATCGACGTCGTCACGATCTTCCCCGACTACCTGCGCCCGCTGGAGTTATCCCTGGTCGGCAAGGCCCGGGCCGAGGGTCTGGTCGATATCGGAGTCCACGATCTGCGCGAGGCGAGCACGGATCGTCACCGCAGTGTGGACGATGAACCCTACGGCGGTGGCCCGGGCATGGTGATGAGTCCCGAGCCGTGGGGGGAGATTCTCGATGGGCTCGTGACGCCGCGGACCCTCCTGGTCGTCCCGACCCCCTCGGGACGTCCATTCGATCAGGCGACGGCGCAGGCGTGGGCCGAGCGTGAGCATCTCGTCATCGCCTGTGGGCGCTACGAGGGCATCGATTCACGTGTCATGGCGCACTACGCCGAACGCATGGAGATCGCGGAGGTCGGCATCGGCGACTATGTCCTGGCCGGCGGTGAGGTGGCAGCACTCGTGATCATCGAGGCGATCACCCGGCTGCTCCCCGGTGTGGTCGGCAATGCCGAGAGCGTGACGGATGATTCCTTCGCGCCCGGCACGATGGACGGACTTGTCGAGGGGCCGGTGTTCACTCGACCGGCGGTGTGGCGGGATGTGCCGGTCCCGGAGGTCCTCCTCAGCGGCAACCACGCCGCGATCGCGACCTGGCGCCGGGAGCAGGCGATCGAGCGGACGCGCCGAATGCGCCCGGATCTGGACCCCTCGGAGGGCGACTCCTAGCCCCGGTGTGGCAGACTTGGGCGGCTTCGTCGCACCGCGACCGGGACCACGTCCGCTACAGGGGACGCCACCTCCCGCCCCGAGGCACCCGGCACCTCACCACGAGGGATCGCCGAGCACCATCCGCACCCGAGTTGCGGGCGACCTGTGGCGCTCGCAGGAAGTGATGCCCACGATGCAGACCCTCGACGATCTCGATGCCGCCTCGCTGCGCGACGACATCCCCGATTTCCGCGCCGGCGACACCCTGAAGGTCCACGTGCGCGTCGTTGAAGGCAATAAGACACGTGTTCAGGTCTTCCAGGGTGTGGTCATCGCACGGTCTGGCGATGGCATTCGCGAGACCTTCACCGTGCGCAAGATCTCCTACGGCGTCGGTGTCGAGCGCACCTTCCCCCTGCACACCCCGATCATCGAGAAGGTCGAGGTCGTCAGCCGAGGTGACGTCCGACGCGCGAAGCTGTACTACCTGCGCGGCCTGCGCGGCAAGGCGGCCAAGATTCGCGAGCGTCGCGAGAACGTCCCCGCCGAGGCGTGATTCGCGGCAGCGGTCTGCGCCGTGGCTGAGCCGGGGCGCGTCGCAGCGGAGGGGTATCACCCCACCGGGCTAGGGTCGTCGTCGTGAGCGAGGGTCCCGAAGGTGACGAGATGCCCCTCGCCGATGATCAGTCCCAGGCGGAGGAATCACCGGACACGCAGTCGCGTCGGCGCTGGTCGATCCCGGGGTGGGTGGAGTTCCCCCTCCTGATTCTCGGCGCATTCCTCCTCGCCTTCCTGGTCAAGACGTTCCTCGTCCAGGCGTTCTACATCCCGTCGGGCTCCATGGAGCAGACCCTGCAGGTGGGCGACCGGGTCCTGGTCAACAAGATGGTCTACCGGTTCCGACCGATCGAGCGCGGGGACATCGTGGTGTTCGATGGCACCGGGTCCTTCGTCTCGGGCAACCAGGCCGACCCCGAGCTCAATCCGATCGGCCAGGTCGTTCGATTCCTCGGTGAGATCGTCGGGATCGCACCACCCAGTGATCGGGATTTCATCAAGCGTGTCATCGGTGTCGGTGGGGATCGGGTCGTGTGCTGTGACGCGGACGGATTGATCACCGTCAACGGGATCCCTCTGGCGGAATCCGAGTACCTGTATCCGGGAAATCCGCCCAGCAAGCAGAACTTCGATGTTCTCGTGCCCGCCGGGCGCCTGTGGGTGATGGGTGATCACCGCTCGGCCTCCGCGGACTCACGGGCGCACCTCGGTGATCCGGGTGGGGGGATGGTTCCCGTCGATCGCGTGATCGGACGCGCCTTCGCCATTGTGTGGCCGCTTGATCGCGCCCAGTTCCTGCCGATCCCCGAATCGTTCGCCGTTGTCGACGAAGCCGATCCGGTTACCTCCGGCCCGGTATTCGGTCGTTCGGTGGAGGTGTACGCACTACGCCAGGAGGAGTCGGCATGGCTCGCCCGGTGAGTGGTCCAGACGAGGCTTCCCCGGAGGTCCTGACGACCAGCGGCGTGGACGTCGAATCCCTCGGTGCCGATCAGCCCGGTACGTCCTCCGACGCGACGCGCGGCCGTCATGCCGCGCCGAGTGCGACCCGATCCCGTCGGGGTTGGCGCTGGGTCCTGGAGATCGCGGGAGTCCTCCTCGTGGCGCTGCTGGTGAGCATCGCGGTGCGCACCTTCGTGGCGAGCCCGGCGAGCATCACCACCGACGCGATGTCCCCTGCCCTGCGCGCCGGTGACCGCGTCATCGTCTCGCCGATTCCGGTACGCACGGGAGGCACCCAACGCGGAGAGATCATCGCCTTCACCGCCCCGTCCACATGGGTGTCGATCCCCGATGCGGCCCCCGGGTGGCGTGATTCGGTGCGAGATGGTCTGGCCCTGTTCGGGCTGGCCAGTCCGTCCTCGGATTCCCTGGTCGTGTTGCGTATCGTGGCCGAGGAAGGCCAGCGCATCGTGTGCTGCACACCCGAGGGTGGTCTCGTCCTCGATGGAGCACCGCTGGTGGAGCCGTATCTGCGCGCCGGTACGCGCACTGATCAGATCCCCTTCGATGTCGTCGTCCCGCCCGGTCGAGTCTTCGTCCTCGGCGATGACCGGGAGGTCGCGCGCGACTCGCGGTACCACCTCGATGTCGATGCGGGCACGATCCCCGACTCGGCGATCATCGGGCGGGTGATGTTCGTGGCGTGGCCCCTGGATCGCATCGGTCCGGTGGAGATCGAGCGTGGTTCCGCGGGCTGATGGTGGCGCGCGCCCCTACTCTGCGCAAGGAGCGCGGACTACTCCGGGCAGGGGCCCGGTCAGTCGCGGGAATCGATGAGGTCGGCCGCGGGGCACTCGCAGGACCGGTGACGGTGGGCGTGGTCGTGATCGACTCAGGTACTCCCAGTGCTCCTCGTGGAGTCCGAGACAGCAAACTCCTCACCCCGTCGGCTCGACACCGGATGGTGACCTCGGTGCGCGCCTGGGCGGTGGAGTCCGCAGTCGGTGAGGCCTCCTGCGATGAGATCGACACGATGGGAATCGTCGCTGCGCTCCGCCAGGCTGCCCTGCGAGCCCTGGCATCGCTGGACGTCTGGCCCGAGGTCGTCCTTCTCGATGGTCGCCATGACTACCTGGCCCCGCTGCCCGCCCCGACGCAGGTGGTGACTCAGGTGCGCGCAGATGTGCGGTGCTCCACCGTCGCTGCCGCCAGCATCCTGGCGAAGACCCATCGTGATGGAAGGATGCACCAGCTCGCCGAGCACCATCCCGGTTACGGCTGGGAGCGCAATGTCGGCTACGGGTCGGTCGAGCACCGGGATGCCATCGCCCGGCTCGGCATCACGATGCATCATCGTCGCTCCTTCCGCGGAGTGGTCGTCCACAACCCGCACTGATCGGTGAGGTCCACAGATCTGATCGGCATCGACCGATGACCGGTCGCGCGCGCGACTCTCCTTCGCGGAGGTGATCGCATGCGCGCAACCGATGCGCTTGGCCGTCGCGGAGAGGATCTCGCCGCGGCCCATTTACGCGACCTGGGTCTGGTCGTCCTCGAACGCAACTATCGATCCCGGCAGGGGGAGATCGACATCATCGCCCGGGACGGCGATGTTCTCGTCATCTGCGAGGTCAAGACCCGCACGACTGAACATTTCGGGCATCCACTCGCTGCTGTCGACCATCGCAAACTCCGACGGATGCGCCGGGTGGCGATGGACTGGCTCGACGAGCGTGAGGTGCGTCCGCGATCGATTCGCTTCGACGTCATCGGCATCCTCGATTCCCCGAGCGGTCATCGCACCCTCGAGCACCTGCGCGGGGTGGACTGATGGTGGCCCGCACCCGAGGTGCCGTCGTCATCGGAGTCGAGGCGCGTGTCGTCGATGTCGAGACCGATGTCAGCAGCGGATTGCCCGGGGTGACGATGGTGGGACTGGCCGAGCGAGCCGTGAGCGAGTCACGGGAGCGGGTGCGTGCGGCGCTGGTGAACTCCGGTGCCGAATGGCCCCGCACCCGGGTCACCATCGCACTCCTACCTGCCTCCTGGCACAAACGTGGCTCGAGCCTGGATCTCGCCATCGCGGTGTCCGTACTCGCCGATACCGATCAGGTTCCTCTCACCGCAGTCACCGAATGCCTCATGGTGGGCGAACTCGGACTCGACGGATCGGTTCGCGCAGTGCCCGGGGTGATCGCGGCGGCGCTTGCCGCACGAGAACTCGGAGTGCGGAGACTGGTGGTCCCCGCTGCGAATGCTGGGGAGGCGGCCTTGCTGCCGGGTCTGACGGTGTCGGGCGTCGCCCACCTGCGCGAGTTGATGGAGGCGCTGCGAGGCGAGGCGCCGTGGCCTGACCCGGATCCGGTGAAGTCCTCGGATCCCTCAGGCGGCACGATTCCCGATCTCGCCGACGTGCGGGGCCAGCATCAGGCGAGGCGCGCGTTGGAGATCGCTGCGGCGGGTGGTCACCACCTGTCGATGATCGGCACACCGGGGGTCGGAAAGACTCTGTTGGCCGAGCGCCTGCCGGGCCTGCTCCCGGCACTGGATGACCAGGCGGCACTCGAGGTGACCGCCATCGCGTCCAGCGCCGGTCGATCGATCGAGGGCGGACTCCTGCGGACAGCACCCTTCGAGGCCCCTCATCACAGCGCCTCTCCGGTATCGGTGATCGGGGGAGGCACCGGAGGGCGCGTGCGGATCGGATCGGTCACCCTCGCCCACCACGGTGTGCTGTTCCTCGATGAGGCACCGGAGTTCGATCCCCGGGTGCTGGAATCCCTGCGCCAACCCATCGAGAGTGGCCGGGTGGAGGTCTCACGGGCTGATCTGCATGTGGTGCTCCCGGCGCGGATCCATCTGGTCATCGCGGCTAATCCGTGTCCCTGCGGTCAGGGGTTGGGCAGTGGGCGGGATTGTTCGTGCTCACCCATGCAGCGGCGGCGATACTCGTCGCGACTCTCGGGGCCGATTCTGGACCGGATGGACCTGCGGCTGATCCTCGATCGGCCGAGCATCGCGGACCTGGGCGACGACCCGGAGTCGACGATGGTCGTCGCCGGACGAGTCCGTGCAGCTCGGGAGCGTGCCGCACATCGATGGTGCGACGAGCGCACCCTCACCGGGGGTCCGGTGCGTGTCAACGCAGATATGTACGGTCCCACGCTGCGTCGGCGGTTCCCCCCTGATGTCGCCGGACAGCAGGTGCTGCATGCGGCATTCGACAGTGGTGTCTTGACGATGCGGGGCGCTGACCGCGTGCTCCGCGTGGCCTGGACCCTGGCGGATCTGGCCGCCCGTGATCGTCCCGGGCGTGACGAGATCGGGTACGCCATGTCCCTGCGAGGCGAGAGCCTGGGGTGGGCGGCATGAGCGAGCAGCAGGGGGACGCATACGAATGTGACACCGACCAACTGGCTCGCATGCTGCTGCTGCGGGTCGGTGAGCCGGGGGACTGCACCCTCCATGAACTCGTCGCCCGTCACGGCGCGGTCGAAGTGGCGGAGGGGATCGTGAGGGGCACCAGCGGGCTTCGTGCGGGAGTGACGATGCGGGCGCGGTTACCGCAGGGGGCCACCACCATCGAGCAGGCGGTCAGCGCCGACCTGCAGGCCGCTGAACGAACCGGGGCCCGATTGATCATTCCCGGTGACCGGCAGTGGCCCGGCCAGTTGGCTGATCTGGGCGCGCGGGCGCCCCTGGGGCTGTGGGTGCTCGGCTCGGCGAGCCCCCGACTACTCGCCCTGCGGTCGGTCTCCATCGTGGGGGCCCGGTCTGCGACGGCCTACGGAGAAGCCCTGGCCCGTACCGTCGCGGCGACGCTGGCTGATCGCGGCTGGCTGGTGGTCTCCGGTGGCGCATTCGGCATCGATGCCGCAGCCCACCGTGGTGCACTCGATGCCGGGGGTGCCAGTGCCTGCGTGCTCGCGGGCGGAGTCGATATCGCCTATCCCCGCTCCCATGAGGCGCTGTTCTCCCGCATGATCGCCGACGGGGTGCTGCTGAGCGAGACCGCGATGGGCGGTGCTGCGCTGCGGCAGCGTTTCCTGGCCCGCAACAGACTCATCGCCGCACTCACGCGGGGCACGGTGGTGATCGAAGCAGCACTGCGCTCAGGTAGCCGGACGACTGCCCGGGAAGCGGCGAACATGCTGCGACCGGTGATGGCGTTCCCCGGACCTGTCACGTCGGCGATGTCCGCCGGATGCCATGAGTTGCTTCGGGACGGCCAGGCGATCCTGGTCACCTGCGCCGAGGAGATCGAGCAGATGCTGCGTGGTCTCACCGAGCCCGAATCAGTACCGGCCGGTGCCGGGGCGGCCGACAGCGGATCAGAAGGGCATGACCCGGATCGATCAGTCGGCGATCGAGGGAGTGCAGAGCAACGGGTGCTGGCCGCGTTGTCGGCCACCCGCGGGGTTGCGCTGGATCGCATCGCCGGACAGACCGGCCTGGCTCCCACCGACATCCTGATCGTCCTGGGGGTGCTCGAGGCGCAGGGCCTGGCCACGCGGACCGACCGAGGATGGCGTGGCGTAGCCGCGTGATGCCGGCGCGCGGGGCACGATGGAGGTGTGAGCGAGGACCCGTGGGGTGAGTTGGTCGACCGGTGGTGCATCCACCTGGCCGGTCAACGCGGCCGCAGCTCCCACACCGTGCGGGCGTACCGGGGTGATGTGGAGGACCTGCTCGACTACGCCACCACCCACGGGGCCGATGGGCCGGCGGGGCTGACGTTGACGGTCCTGCGTGGATGGCTGGCCGAGCAGACGTCACGGGGGATGTCGCGATCATCGGTCGCGCGACGTGCGGCAGCCGCACGCGGATTCACCCAGTGGCTGCACGAGCGGGGACTGACGGAATCAGACGGGGGAGCGCGGCTGGCCAGCCCTCGGCTGCCCCGCACTCTGCCGGGGGTCCTGTCCGCCGCGCAGGTTGCGCAGCTGCTCGATGACTCGGCGGCTGCCGCAGCCGATGATGATCCGGTCGCGCTCCGTGACTACGCCATGATCGAGTTGCTGTACGGAACAGGGGTCCGGGTCAGTGAGCTTGCCTCGTGTGACATCGACGACATCGACGATTCCCGGCGCACGGTGCGCGTGATGGGCAAGGGGGGCAAGGAACGGATGGTGCCCTTCGGTGTCCCCGCTGTGAAGGCACTCCGGGGATGGCGGGAATCCGGGCGGCCGGCGATAGCCGGTCCACGTTCGGGGGCGGCGCTGTTCCTCGGCGTACGAGGAGGCCGCATCGATGTCCGCACGATCCGCGAGGTCGTGCGCGCGACGGCGCAGCGGGCACTTCCCGATACCCCGCTCAGCCCGCACGGCCTGCGGCATTCGGCGGCGACTCACATTCTCGAGGGAGGAGCGGACCTTCGTGCGGTGCAGGAGCTTCTCGGTCACGCTTCGCTCGGGTCGACGCAGATCTACACCCACGTCTCCGTCGAGCGCCTGCGTGCGGTGATCGATCAAGCCCACCCCCGTGCCTAACCGAAATCCGCAACAATCCGCACGTTGTCGCCCCTAGGAAGTTGCGGATTTCGGTTAGGCACGGGGGTGGGCTTGTGCACACTCACTCGGAGCGGATAGGCCCCGATGGGTTTGAGGATCGGGGCGCGGTGCAGCAGCCGCAGTGGATCGGCGTAACTCCCGTGGATGCGCAACCCCCAGTGCAGGCTGGTCGGGTGGCGTCGGTCGGGTTCGTGCACACCGATCACCTGACCGATGCGTATCCGCTCACCGCGAGTGACCCGTGCTCGCACGGGTTCGTAGGTCGTACGCACCCCGGGGGAGTGCTCGATGCTGACCACACCCCGACCAGCGAGGGTGCCGGCGAACACCACGATGCCCGAGCCTGCGGCACGGATGGGCGCGTCGGGCCGCACCGCCAGATCGACCCCCCGGTGCCCGCGGGACCAACGAGACTCCGGGGGATCGAAGGGGCGGACTATTCGACCGTGTGTCGGAAGCCGCCAGGCGGGGCCGGCCGTCACGACGACAGCCGGCCCCGCGGATGCCGCCTGAGGGTCGTGCGCCCTGGGATCCACCGCAGGAGGGGTGGTTGCGATCAGGATCGGCAGGAGCGGTACCCACAGGGAGATCGGCATAGGGACAGACTGCGTCGGCGACCGATGGGTGGACCAGCGTCAGGCGGGTCGGCTGGGGATGGGCGGGATCGCCCCGGGCGGTGGACGACAGCGGTCGGGGGCCACGGGCATGAGGGCCCCGGCTATGCTGTCCCCCTGGCCACGTCCACCGTGACGTGGTACATCGCGCGATCGGCCCGTCATCATCGGACTTGCCCCCATGGTCACGGGTTCGCCATCGGTCCCTGCGGGGAGCAGGCGTTCACCGATCGCTAGGGCCCGGGTCATCCCGATGCGGGCACGAACCGATGCGTGCGGTGAGGCCACTCACTGCACGCCGAACCTGCGCGGGAGCTTCGGCCCCGCCGGCAAGGAGACTGGCATGGCCGTCGTCACGATGCGGCAGTTACTGGAAAGCGGTGTCCACTTCGGACACCAGACCCGCCGCTGGAACCCCAAGATGAAGCGCTTCATCTTCACCGAGCGCAATGGCATCTACATCATCGACCTGCAGCAGTCCCTGTCCTACATCGATCGGGCCTATGAGTTCGTCAAGGAGACCGTCGCGCATGGCGGCTCGGTGATGTTCGTCGGCACCAAGAAGCAGGCCCAGGAACCCGTTGCGCAGCAGGCCTCTCGCGTGGGGATGCCCTACGTCAACCATCGTTGGCTCGGTGGCATGCTCACCAACTTCTCCACCGTGCACAAGCGGCTGCAGAGGCTGAAGGAGCTCGAGGAGCTCGATGCGGACAGTTCGAATTCGGGCATGACGAAGAAGGAACTGCTCGTGCTGTCGCGAGAGCGGGTGAAACTCGACCGCACCCTGGGTGGTATCCGAGATATGACCAAGGTGCCCAGCGCAATCTGGGTGGTCGACACCAAGAAGGAGCACATCGCCGTCGGCGAGGCTCGCAAGCTGGGTATCCCGGTCATCGCGATCCTCGACACCAACTGTGACCCCGATGAGGTCGACTTCCCGATCCCGGGCAATGACGACGCGATCCGATCGGTTGCCCTGCTGACCCGGGTGATCGCCGATGCGGTTGCCGAGGGGCTCATGGCGCGAGCCGGGCGTGCCCTGGGCGAGGGTGAGTCCAGTGGAGTTGTCGAGGAACCTCTCGCCGAATGGGAAGCCGAACTGCTCGCCACATCCACCGTCGAGCCCGAGGCTGTCCTCACCGAGACCATCACCGAGACGGTCACCGAGACCGCGGTGGCGCCAGTGGCGGCGATCGATCCGGAACCCACGTCGACTGACTGACCCCGTTTCACTCAACCCCGTTTCGCACAACCCTGTCTCGCACAACCTTGATGCTCCACCCTCGGAGCATCACATCTTCAGGAAGGCGTGAGTAGAACACCATGGCGAACATCACCGCCGCAGACGTCAAGAAGCTCCGCGACCTCACCGGCGCGGGAATGATGGAATGCAAGAAGGCCCTCGAGGAAGCCGGGGGCGATATCGACAAGGCCGTGGAGGTCCTGCGCATCTCAGGTGCAGCGAAGGCGGCCAAGCGCGGTGCCGAGCGCACAGCGAGCAACGGTCTGGTCGTCGCCTCGGACAATGTCATGGTCGAGATGCTCTGCGAGACCGACTTCGTCGCGAAGAACTCCGATTTCCAGGCACTGGCCGGCACCATCGTCCAGTGCGCATTCGACAACCAGATCGGTGATCGTGACGCCCTGCTCGCAGCCGGACTTCCCCAGGGAGGCACGGTGGAGGAGGCGGTCTCGTCGATGGCGGGCATCATCGGGGAGAAGCTCGAACTCGGACGCGTGGCTCTGCTCACGGCTCCTGTCGCGACGTACCTGCACAAGCGGGCTGCAGACCTGCCCCCGCAGGTCGGGGTGATGGTCGCCTATACCGGGAACGAAGAGGTGGCCAAGGGCGCGGCGATGCAGATCGCGGCAATGCGGCCGGTCTACGTGAGCAAGGACGACGTCCCCGGCGATGTGGTCGACAACGAGAGGCGTATCGCCGAGGCCACAGCCAAGGAAGAGGGCAAGCCTGAGGCGGCGCTGCCCAAGATCGTCGAGGGCCGCGTCCAGGGGTTCTACAAGGACGCCGTTCTGCTCGAGCAGCCGTCGGTGATGGATTCTAAGAAGACCGTGGCAGCCGTGCTCTCCGAGGCCGATACTCAGGTGAGTGCCTTCGCTCGGTTCGAGGTCGGGCAGAGCTGAGCAGGGCCCACTGATCGAGAACGGCTGCATTTGTCCGGCAGCATGAGTCCCGCGCTGCCGGCGTACGAGGAGGAGGCTGGGCGATGACCGAGACGGGTTCGCGGGTAGTCCAGCCGATTCTCGAGGGCACGATCGACACCTGGCCGGAAGCCCCCGACGGTGGGTGGGATCGGGTCCTGTTGAAGTTGTCGGGAGAGGCGTTCGCCGGTGGGGGTGAGCTCGGCGTCGATCCTGATGTCGTGCACTCGATCGCCCGTCAGATCGCAGCTGTCGCTCGCGACGGCACTGAAGTGGCTGTCGTCATCGGTGGTGGCAACTACTTCCGAGGAGCGCAACTTTCGGCCCGAGGAATGGATCGTGGCCGCGCCGATTACATGGGCATGCTGGGTACCGTGATGAACTGCCTGGCCCTGCAGGACTTCTGCGAGAAGCTTGGATTGGATACCCGGGTCCAGACCGCCATCACGATGGGTCAGGTCGCCGAGCCGTACGTCCCTCGACGGGCGATCCGTCACCTGGAGAAAGGCCGCGTCGTCATCTTCGGTGCGGGTTTGGGAGCTCCCTACTTCTCCACCGACACGACAGCCGCCCAGCGGGCCCTGGAGGTCGGAGCGCAGGTCGTGCTCATGGCCAAGGCCGTGGATGGTGTCTACGATTCCGATCCTCGGACCAATCCTGATGCCCGCCGATTCGATCGCCTCACCCACGACGACGTCCTCGCACGGGATCTCAAGGTGGCCGATGCGACGGCGATCAGCCTGTGCCGCGACAACGACCTGCCGATCCTGGTATTCGACCTGCTCGTCGAGGGCAACATCGCCCGAGCGGTGCGTGGTGAGAGGATCGGCACACTAGTGACGCGTGGCGGTCACAGCCGGCACAGCGACGCACCCAATGGATCAGCACCGACATCACGCGAGGAGCAATCGTGAGCGAGAGCACCGACGAGATCCTTCTCGAGGCTGAGGAGAAGATGGATAAGGCCATCGAGGTCGCGCGCGAGGATTTCGCCACGATTCGGACCGGTCGGGCTACCCCGAGCATGTTCGCCAAGGTGATGGTGGATTACTACGGCACCCCGACCGCGGTGAACCAGCTTGCCTCCTTCACCACGCCAGAGGCGCGGATGATCATCGTGACCCCGTACGACAAGGGATCACTGGCCGAGGTCGAGAAAGCGATTCGTGACTCCGATCTCGGGGTGAATCCGACCAATGACGGCAGCGTCATCCGCGTCGTGCTGCCCACGCTCACCGAGGAGCGGCGCAAGGAGTACATCAAGTCTGCTCGGCACAAGGCTGAGGAGGCGAGGGTGTCGATCCGAAACGTCCGTCGTCATGCCAAGGATTCACTCGATCGGCTGATGAAGGATGGAGAGGTCGGCGAAGACGAGGTGCGGCGTGCCGAGAAGCACCTGGACGATGTCACGTCAGCCCATGTCGGTCACGTGGATGAGATTCTCAAGCATAAGGAAGAAGAGCTGCTCGAGGTCTGACGCCTCTACTTCAGCTCGCATCCCTTTCGCCCATGGCCGACGACAAGGCATCGACGAGTCGCGCAGGACGTAATCTCCCAGCCGCGATCGCGAGCGGCGTCGTGCTTGGTGTCTTGGTCATCGTCAGTCTCATCTGGGTGAAGTGGCTATTCGGCGTACTTGCCGGAGTGGTCCTGCTGATCGCGTTACACGAACTCGTCGCTGCCTTCGCTCAGCGTGATATCCGCCTGGCACGAACGCCCCTTTACATCGCGATCCCAGCAGCGATGGCGGCCGCGTACGTGTATGGTCCGACTGCCCTGGTGTTCGTCATCGGCCTGGGTTTCGTTGCGATCATCCTGTGGCGTCTGCGTCGAGGCACCGAAGAATACGTCCGAGACACCGCGGCCAGTGTCTTCGTGCTGGGCTATCTGCCACTGATGGCGGGTTTCGTGATGCTCATGCTGGCCGCCGATGACGGTCCCGCGCGCATTGTCGCCTTCATTGTGCTCACGATCGGCAATGACATCGGCGGGTACGCGACCGGAGTGTTGTTCGGCAAGCATCCGATGGCTCCTCGGATCAGCCCGAAGAAGTCGTGGGAGGGTTTTGCCGGCTCCCTCGTTGTGCAGGCGCTTCTCGGTGTGGGGCTTTTCGTCTGGTTGCTCGATGCGCCCTGGTGGCAGGGACTGATCATGGGTGTCGTGCTCACGATCACCGCGACTGCTGGAGATCTGGCCGAGAGTGCGATCAAGCGTGATCTGGGTGTGAAGGATATGGGCACGATGCTCCCCGGGCACGGCGGGATCATGGACCGTCTGGATTCCCTGGTGATCAACGCGTTCGCTGCCTGGGCGCTGTTCGCGGTGTTCCTCGGACCCCCGCTGTTCTAGGTCGGACGGTCTTCTCGACGTGATCATCCGATCACCTGAGACACTGGGGTCATGCCCGCTCCCGGTGAATTGACCTTCACCCCGCCGCGCCGAGGTAAGCCGCCGCGCCACCTGCTCGATCTGGACCTTTCCGAACGTCGAGCTGCGGTCGCCGAGGCGGGCCTGGCTGCCTTCCGGGCCGATCAGGCATCGCGGCAGTGGTTGGGTCGGCTGTCCTTCGAACCGGAGCAGTGGTCGGATATGTCGATTGCAGATCGTGCAGTAGTGCAAGAGATCCTCTTACCGGAGTTGATGAGCGAGGTCCGCCATCTGTCCTGCGATGACGAAGCGACGGTGAAGAGCGTGTGGCGGCTCCATGATGGGTCCCTCGTCGAGAGTGTGCTGATGGATTATGGGGACAGGGTGACGATGTGCGTCTCGTCGCAGGCGGGGTGCGGGATGAACTGCCCCTTCTGTGCGACCGGACAGGCCGGCCTCACGCGCAACCTGTCCACGGCCGAGATCATCCAGCAGGTTCTCGTCGGATCCCGCTGGGTGCGGGATCTGCCCGATCAGCGTGAGCGGGTGAGCAATGTCGTGTTCATGGGGATGGGAGAGCCACTCGCGAACTATTCCGCGGTCGTCGGTGCTATCCGGCGCCTCATCGCTGACCCACCCGAGGGGCTGGGGATGTCCGCTCGAGGAATCACCGTGTCGACCGTCGGCTTGGTGCCACGTATCCGCGACCTGAGCGCCGAGGGGCTACCTGTTCGGCTCGCAGTGTCACTGCATGCCCCGGATGACGAACTGCGCGACACCCTGGTGCCGATCAACACCAGATGGCCGGTCGCCGAGGTACTGGATGCCGCATGGGATTACGCGGCGATCACCGGGCGGCGCATCAGCATCGAGTACGCCCTCATCCGTGACATCAACGATCAACCGGAGCGTGCCGTTCTTCTCGCTGAGCTGCTGCGCGGCCACCTGGTCCATGTCAACCTCATTCCTCTCAACCCCACCCCCGGTTCGATCTGGACCGCCTCTCGCCCAGAGGCGGAGAGCACATTCGTCCGGATCCTGCGCGATGCCGGAATCTCCACGACGATCCGCGACACGCGCGGACAGGAGATCGACGGTGCGTGCGGACAGCTCGCCGCCCGGTCATGATCGGAGTCGTGGTCGGAGTCGGTTGCTCCGCCTGAGCCGGGTGGAGGTCAGTCATGTCGGTCTCGGAGAATCCAGTACCGGTCGTTGCCGATGAGTTGACGTACTTCCTGCCGAAGGGCTGGATCCGTCAGGCGGCACTTGCCATGCTCCGCGTCGCCTTGATCGTCGGCGTCGTCGTGGCGGTGTCCGCGTCCACCGGGGGGACAATCGAACGCGGGGTCCTCATCTGGCTGTTGGACATCGCACTGTTTCTCCTTTGGTTCGCGATCTTCGGGTTCTATCTGCGATGGCAACTGAGGAAGATCGCCAAGTTGGGATTCCCCCTCATCCGCGGGGCGGAAACCATCGTGGTGGGCCTGGCCATCGTCGTCGCCGCATTCGCGAAGTCCTACCTGCTCCTCTCGATCGCCGAGCCGTCTTCATTCAGCGAGCAACTGGATGCGTTCACGGCCTACTACTTCACGATCAGCACCCTCTCCACCGTCGGTTTCGGAGATATCAGTGCGTTGAGCGACCCGGCTCGAGCTGTCGTCATGCTGCAGATGATCATCGGCCTGGCGCTGATCGCCGGGATGGTGCGCCTGGTCATTCTCGCGTTGCGGATCAACGCTCGGCGGCATGGAGATCGACCGCAGGGAGTCTGAGCAGGTCGCACGCTGCGATTCGAAAATCCATTCTGATGCGCTACCGTCAGGCGACATGGGCTCGGTCTACGACGAGGCGTACCGACGCAGTATCGATGATCCTCAGGGTTTCTGGGCACAGGCCGCCACCGACGTCGATTGGGTAACGAAGCCGACGGTCATCCTCGACGATGCCCACCCGCCGTTCTTCCGCTGGTTCCCAGATGGTGAGTTGAACACCAGCACCAATGCGCTGGATCGGCATGTGGCAGCGGGCCAGGGCGACCGAATGGCGCTCATTCACGATAGTTCCGTGACCGGCGAAGTCACCCGATTCACTTACACGCAGCTGCGTGATGCGGTCGCACTTTTCGCCGGCGCGCTCGCCAGTCGTGGCGTCGGCCATGGTGACCGCGTGATCATCTACCTGCCGATGATCCCCGAAGCGGTCATCGCGATGCTCGCCTGCGCTCGTCTCGGCGCCGTGCACTCCGTGGTGTTCGGCGGATTCGCTCCAGAGGAACTCGCGGCCCGCATCGACGATGCGCGGCCCAGCGCTGTGGTGACCGCTTCGTGTGGTGTCGAAGGGCGCCGGATCGTGGAGTACAAGCCGATGGTGGATGAGGCGCTGCGCCTTGCCGAGCACCGTCCCTCGGCCACCATCGTGTTGCAGCGCCCCCAGGTGCTCGCACCGATGGGGGACGGGGATGTGGACTGGCACGAAGCCCTCGCCGATGCCCAACCCATCGGCCCCGTCACGGTGAAGGCCACCGATCCGCTGTACATCCTGTACACATCGGGAACGACCGGGCGCCCCAAGGGGATCGTGCGTGACAACGGCGGTCACGCTGTCGCGATGGCTTGGTCGATGCGCAACGTGTACGACATCGGTCCGGGGGACGTCTGGTGGGCGGCATCCGACGTCGGATGGGTCGTGGGCCACTCCTACATCGTCTACGCACCTCTCATCGCGGGTGCGACGACGGTGATGTTCGAGGGCAAGCCGGTGGGAACACCCGATGCCGGTGCTTTCTGGCGGGTTATCGCCGATCACGGAGTCAAGGGTCTGTTCACCGCACCCACCGCGATCCGAGCGATCAAGAAGGAGGATCCGGAGGGGTCCCTGCTCGTGGGGCGCGACACCAGCAGCCTGCAGGCGCTCTTCCTGGCCGGCGAGCGGCTCGATCCCGACACGTACACCTGGGCGACCGATCGGCTCGGGGTTCCGGTGATCGACAACTGGTGGCAGACCGAGACAGGCTGGCCGATCGCGGCGAACCTGCGGGGTCTGGACCCGATGCCGATCAAGCCCGGTTCACCGACGGTCGCCGTACCGGGATTCTCCGTGCGCATCGTCGACGGTGCGGGTGAGGACGTTCCTGCTGACACCGAGGGCAGCATCGTCATCGACCTGCCCCTGCCGCCGGGCACGCTACCGACCCTGTGGGGTGACGACGAGCGTTATGTCTCTTCGTACCTCACGGCGACACCTGGGTGCTACACCACCGGTGATGGCGGGTACCGCGACGCCGATGGCTACCTGTACGTGATGGGCCGCACCGATGACGTGATCAATGTCGCCGGACATCGGCTGTCGACCGGTTCGATAGAGGCGGTCGTCGCCTCGCACCCCGTCGTCGCCGAGTGCGCGGTCATCGGCGTGCATGACCCGCTCAAGGGTCAACTACCCAGGGCGTTCATCGTGGCGAAAGCCGGTATCGATTTCGATCCCGACGAGGTGTACGCGCAGATCGCTTCATCCGTCCGCGAGAGGATCGGTCCGATCGCAGCGCTCAAAGATGTGATCGCGGTGCCAGCGCTACCCAAGACTCGGTCGGGCAAGATCCTGCGCAAGACGATGAGGGGCATCGCCGATGGCCGTGACGAGCCGGTGCCTTCCACAATCGAAGATCCTGCGGTACTCGATGCCCTCGCCCCCCTTCTGCGGTCCCAGTCGTGAGCGGGCCGCTGCAGGGAATCGTCGTCGCCGACCTATCCCGTGTCCTCGCTGGGCCCTACGCCACCATGATGCTGGCCGATCTCGGGGCCGAGGTGATCAAGATCGAGCGTCCCGGCGTGGGGGACGACACCCGCGCGTGGGGGCCGCCCTTCGCCGACAATGGTCAAAGCACCTACTTCCAGTCCGTGAATCGCAATAAGCGATCGCGCGTGCTCGACCTGGCATCCGAAGAGGGGCGCGAGGACGTCCTGGCCGTCATCTCCGGCGCTGATGTTCTCGTCGAGAATTTCAAGCCCGGAGCCCTTTCGCGTATGGGGTTGGGCTTCGCCGACCTGCATGAGCGATTCCCCTCCCTGATCTACTGCTCCATCAACGGGTTCGGCTCCGGCCTCGGGGCGGATCTGCCCGGATACGACCTGCTCGTCCAGGCCATGGGTGGGTTGATGAGCATCACCGGACCCGCTCCGGGAGAGCCGACCAAGGCTGGCGTCGCAGTCGTCGATGTCATCACCGGTCTGCATGCAACGGTCGGCATCCTCGCGGCTGTGCGTCACCGGGATCTGACCGGGGTTGGTCAACACGTCGAGGTGAGCCTGCTCACGTCCCTACTATCGGCGCTGGTCAACCAGGCATCGTCGGTAGTCGGTGCCGGTGTCGTTCCGGGCATCATGGGTAATGAGCACCCCTCCATCACCCCGTACGCGGTCTATCGCACGGCCGATCGGCCGATCGTCCTCGCCGTCGGCAATGACCGGCAGTTCGCCGCACTCGTGGAGGTGCTGGGACGCCGGGATCTCGCTGAAGACGATCGCTTTGCGACGAATCCGGCTCGCGTGGATCATCGGGAGGTGCTCACCGGGACCCTCGAGGAACTGCTGACCACTCGCGGTGCGGATGAATGGCAGGAGCGGCTGCATGCAGTGGGCGTCCCCTGCGGACCGATCAATGACATCGACCAGGCGATCAGCCTCGCTGAGCGGCTCGGCCTTCAGCCGGTCGTCGAGGCTGGTGGCGTGCCCGGTATCGCCCACCCCATCAGGCTCTCCACGACGCCGGCTTCCTATCGCAGCGCACCGCCGGATCTGCCTGAGGCGTAGTCGTTCCTGCGGCGATACCATGGGGGCACATCGATTCAGGAGGTTTCTCCATGCCCAAGGCCCCGGTCGCCCCGCTCGCCCTGTTCGACATCGATCACCTGCTCACCGAAGAGGAGCGGGCCATCCGCGATGTGGTGCGGGATTTCGTCGAGACGCGCATCAAGCCCGAGGTCGCCGACTGGTTCGAGGCAGGCACCATCCCCGCACGCGAACTCGCTCGCGAGTTCGGTGAACTCGGAGTGCTCGGGATGCACCTGGACGGCTATGGCTGCGCGGGAACCAATGCGGTGGCGTACGGCCTGGCAGCGATGGAATTGGAGGCCGGTGATTCGGGAATCCGCTCCCTGGTGAGTGTTCAGGGATCGCTAGCGATGTACGCCATCCATGCCTTCGGTTCGCAGGAGCATCGTGAACAGTGGCTGCCTGGCATGGCGAAGGGTGAGCTCATCGGATGCTTCGGATTGACCGAGGCGGACTTCGGCTCCAACCCCTCCGGCATGCGCACTGCGGCCAAGCGCGACGGTGATGACTGGATCCTCGATGGTTCGAAGATGTGGATCACCAACGGTACCGTCGCTGATGTCGCCATCGTGTGGGCGCAGACCGATGACGGCATCCGCGGTTTCGTTGTTCCGACCGACACCGATGGTTTCAGTGCTCGGGAAATCCACAAGAAGCTCTCCCTGCGCGCATCGGTGACCGCCGAGTTGGTGTTCGACGGAGTGCGACTGCCGGCTGATGCGGTCCTCCCGGGTGTCGTCGGACTCAAGGGCCCTCTGTCCTGCCTGAATGAAGCTCGATTCGGCATCGCCTACGGCACGCTCGGTGCTGCCCGAGACTGCCTGGAGACCGCGATTGCCTACGCGGTCGACCGCGAGCAGTTCGACCAGCCGATTGCCGGATATCAACTCACCCAGCGCAAACTCACCGATATGGCCGTCGAGTTGGGCAAGGGGATGCTGCTCGCTGTCCATCTCGGTCGATTGAAGGACGAGCACCGGATCACCCCCGAGCAGGTGAGTGTCGGCAAACTCAATAACGCGCGCGAGGCCCTCGCGATCGCGCGGGAATGCCGAAGCATCCTCGGCGGGAACGGGATCACCCTGGAGTACCCGGTGATCCGGCACATGAACAACCTGGAGTCGGTCTTCACCTATGAGGGCACCAACGAGATGCACACCCTGGTGATCGGTCAAGCGCTGACGGGGATTCCCGCCTTCCGCTGAGGCCGGAACCCGCCCAAATCCGCAACTCCTTAGAGGCGACAACGTGCGGATTGTTGCGGATTTCGGTTAGTGGCCGAGGAGGTGGGACATCCAGCGGGCGCGCCGTGACTCCCGCCCTGTCCGTGC
This sequence comes from Actinomycetes bacterium, assembly GCA_965657825.1. GTDB lineage: Bacteria > Actinomycetota > Actinomycetes > S36-B12 > S36-B12 > M55B157. The sequence continues at coordinate 20,402 of CBFHQG010000032.1, forward strand.
CTCCTCATCATCGGCGCTCGTCATCGTGCGCAGGCCCGCGTTGACCCCGACCCAGCGCAGAGGCTCGGGCTCCCATCGGGGAGATGGGTGCTGGACCCACGGCAGCGAGGTTCGCTCGGTGTCCTGTTCGGTGATGAGCTCGGCGAGAGTGCGACCA
>CBFHQG010000033.1:0-19857 GCA_965657825.1 Actinomycetes bacterium
CCATGGTGCTCCCCCTCGCCGCCGGTGCGGGGGTGCTCACCCGCAACGCCGTCGACAGTTTCGAATCCCTGCCCACCAACCTCGACACCCCCGACCTGCCCGAGCGATCGGTGATCCAGGCTGCCGACGGCTCCGTACTCGCCACGATCTACTACCAGAATCGCATCGAGGTTCCCCTCGACGCTGTCGCACCGGTCATGCGCCAGGCCATCGTCGCCATCGAGGACGAACGCTTCCTGGAGCACTCCGGAGTCGACCTGCGTGGCACCGTCCGCGCGGTGGTGAGCAACGCGAGCAATCCCGGGGGCAGCATCCAGGGTGGCTCCACCATCACCCAGCAGTACGTCAAGAACGTCCTCATCACCCAGGCCACGAACGAAGAGGAACTCGAGGCTGCGCAGGGCCGCACACCCTTCCGCAAACTGCGCGAGATCCGCCTGGCCCTCGCCCTGGAGCGTCGCTTCACCAAGGAGCAGATCCTGGAGAAGTACCTCAACATCGTGTACTTCGGAGGTGGGGCCTACGGGGTCGAGGCCGCCGCGCGACGCTACTTCTCCAAACCGGCCAGCCAACTCACTCTCGTCGAGGCCGCCACCATCGCCGGCATCGTGCAGCGCCCCACCGCCTTCGACCCCACACGCAACCCCGACCTTTCCGAGCAGCGACGCAACATCGTGCTCACCAAGATGACTCAGCTGGGCCAGATCACCTCCGCCCAGGCCGCAGCCGCGCGGCGCATCCCGGTGGAGAGCATCCTCGAACCGTCACAGCCGGCGAACGGTTGCACCTCCTCCTACGCGCCCTACTTCTGCGAATACGTTGTGAGAACCCTGCGAACCGATCCTGCCTACGGCGAAACACCGGCCGAGCGCGAGGCATTCCTGCGTCGCGGCGGTCTCACCATCCGCACGACCCTCGACCCCAAGTCTCAGCAGGGTGCAACCGATGCGGTGACGTCGTACATCCCGATCAAGGACGAGAGTGGCCGTGCCGCCGCCATCACCCTCGTGCGTCCCGGAAGCGGCGACATCATCGCGATGGCGCAGAACCGGGAGTGGGGGTTGAAGGGCGAGGGCAAAACCACCTACAACTACAACGTCGACCGTGACATGGGCGGCACCATCGGCATGCAGGCCGGGTCGACGTTCAAGGTGTTCACCCTCGCCGCCGCGCTCGAGGCTGGATTCTCACCCAGCGAGCGCATCGACTCCCCGAACCCCAAGACCTTCAACGACTTCGTCAACTGCCAGACCGGGGTGCCCTTCGGTCCGCTGACCTTCCGCAACTCCGGGTCCGCAGGTTTCCTCGACATGTGGCAGGCCACGGCCTTCTCCACGAACACGTACTTCCTCACCCTCGCCGAGCGATACGGACTGTGCCGGCAGGCGGACATCGCCGAGCAGATGGGAGTGAACCTCGCTGGTGGAGGTGATCTGCTGCGCGTGCCGACGTTCTCCCTGGGCACGATGGAGGTGTCACCACTTTCCATGGCCGGCGCCTACGCGGCTTTCGCCAATCACGGTGAGTACTGCGAACCTCGCCCGATCCTGCAGATCACCGACCGCAGCGGCGACGACATCGCCGTGGCACCACCGCGCTGCCGCCAGGTGATCGATCGTGGTGTCGCGGACACCGTGACCGCTGTGCTCACCGGTGTCATCGACGGGCCACTGTCCGGCCGGACGGGCGCATCCATGTCCCTGCCCGATCGTCCCGCCGCCGGCAAGACCGGATCGACCAATGACAATGCCGCGATCTGGTTCGCCGGATTCACCCCCGACCTCGCCGGTGCTGTGTGGGTTGGTGACCCGCGTGGTGGTTTCAAGTACCCGATGACGAACGTCACGATCAACGGGCAGTACTACTCCTACGTCACCGGTGGTCAGATTCCCGGACCGATCTGGCGCGAGTCGATGATGGCCGCACTCGCCGACAGCCCGCCCCGGGACTTCGAAATCGAAAGCCCGTGGGGAGTCGGCCCGGTCCGCGGTAACTCCGGTGCCTACACCCCGCCGGCCATGACGCTACCCCGACCTGAGGCACCACAGAACGTGCGCGTCGAGGCCGCTAACGGGCAGGGTACTTCGATCGAGATCTCCTGGGATCCTGCCCCGGAGATCCCCATCACCTCGGAACCGGGTCAACCGGCCTACCTCCCGGTCAAGCCGGTCCGTTACACCGTGACGTTGAACAAGGACGGCCTGACCTGCCAGGTCGCCGCGACCACCGGGCGGATGAGTTGCGTGATCAGCGGCCTCACTCCCGGCGAGCGGTACCAGATCACGGTCACCGGCTACAGCCCGACCGGTGCGGCCGGTGCGGCCGCGACGGGGGCGGTATGGAAGGTGCCCGGTGGCACCGTGCCTGAGCCACCTGATCCGGTAGACCCGAACCCGACACCCCAGCCGACCGAACCGGTCGACCCGAGCCCGACACCTGTGCCGAGCGAACCGGTCGACCCGAGCCCGACACCTGCGCCCCCCGATCCGGTCGAGCCTGAGCCCGAGTCGACCGGGCCGGCCAGTGCAGGGGAGAACACAGGAGAAACCAGCGTCGACTAGCCGGCGAGGGCCTGCTTGACCTTCGCTGCCACTACACCGCCATCAGCGCGTCCACGGACCTTGGGCTGCAGGGTCTTCATCACCACACCCATGGCAGAGGGGCCTGTCTTGCCCGCCGCTGCCGCCTCGGCAACCGCGTCATCCACCAGTGCCTGCAGTTCCGCGTCGGATAACTGACTGGGCAGGTAGCGCATGATGACCGCGAGTTCGTCGAGTTCGGCCTGCGCCCGCTCAGGGGCGCCCCCCTCGGTGTAGGAGGTCGCGGCCTCGCGTCGCTTCTTCGCCTCGGTCGAGGCGACCGCGATCACCTCGTCGTCTGTCAACTGCTTGGCAGTCGACCCGGCGACCTCGGCGTTGGTGATGGCCGTCAGCAGCATGCGGACCGTGCGCAGGGTGACCTCGTCGTGGTCGCGCATCGCCTGGGTGAGATCGCTTTGGAGCCGATCCTTCAACTCGCTCATGGTCGCCCATCCTCTCACCCGGTGGGTCAGCGCGGATCCGACGACCTGATCCCGCGTGCGAGACTGATCGTGATGCGCCTTCGAACCGCTCTCGCCACCGCCGCCCTCGCCGGGGCTGCGGGGTTGGTCTATTCCCGATGGGAGGCCCAGTCCTATCGGTTGCGGCGGGTGAGCGCACCAGCGCTGCCGGTCGACCATGATCCCGTGCGCGTGCTCCACCTATCGGATCTGCACCTGACCCCGGCGCGCGCGAAGTTGCAGTCCTGGGTTGGCAGCCTCGCCGAACTTCAACCCGACCTGGTGATCGTGACCGGCGACATCATCTCTGATCACGACGCGGTACCCCTGGCGATGGATGCCCTCGAGCCGCTGTTCGATGTGCCCGGAGCGTTCGTGCTCGGCAGCAACGACTACTACGCTCCGACTCCGATCAATCCATTGAAGTACTTCGCCGGACCGAGTGACCTGGACCCGCAGCGCGCGGAATTGCCGTGGCGTGACCTGATCGATGGTTTGCAGGCAGCCGGGTGGTCGCATCTGGGTAACGCGGAGTCAGGCGTCGACCTTTCGGCCGGGTCGATCGCATTGCGGGGTGTGGACGACCCGCATATCGCTCGCGATGATTATGCGACGGTCGCCGGCGCGACGACAGGCGTGACGTTCGGTGTTGCGCATGCGCCCTACACCCGCGTGCTCGACGCGATGGCCGAAGACGGCGTCGACCTCATCCTCGCCGGTCATACCCACGGGGGGCAGGTGCGGCTTCCGGGTGCGGGGGCGCTGGTGACCAATTGCGATCTGGATCGTCGCCGGGCCCGCGGGTTGTCGCGGCATCGGGATGCGCACCTGCACGTCTCAGCGGGACTGGGCACCTCCCCCTACGCTCCGATCCGCTTCGCCTGCCCGCCGGAGGCGACCTTGATCGAGGTCATCCCGGGCTCATCGGGGTGACTCGGGGCGGCTAGACTTCCCGGGCACTTCGGGGTGTGGCGCAGCTTGGTAGCGCGCTTCGTTCGGGACGAAGAGGTCGTGGGTTCAAATCCCGCCACCCCGACGCGATCACAGGGCGTTCATGCGAACAGCATGGGCGCCCTGTGCGATATCGGGGCCACGGATTTGGGAGGAGACCCGGCCAGGGTCGACGGCTCCCGCCACCCCGACCACACCGCAGAGCGTCCACATGAATTTCGTGGGCGCTCTGCGCTTTGTCGGGGTCCATGGATTTTCCGAGGAGACCCGAAGGGTCGACGGCTCCCGCCACCGGCGAAATGCGTCAGACGAGCAGTTCGGCGATCTGGACGGCGTTGAGTGCTGCACCCTTGCGCAGGTTGTCGTTGCTGACGAACATCGCCAGCCCGCGCCCGACCGGCGCACCCTCATCGGCGCGCAGTCGACCGACGAATGAGGGGTCGGCTCCGGCGGCCTGCAGCGGGGTCGGCACATCGGCGACGACGACACCGGGAGCATCGGCCAGGATCCTCAGGGCCCGCTCGACGGAGAGGGGTCGGGCGAACTCGGCGTTGATCGACAGGGAGTGCCCGGTGAACACCGGCACGCGCACGCAGGTGCCCGACACCAGCAGGTCGGGAATGCCGAGGATCTTGCGGCTCTCGTTGCGCAGCTTCTTCTCCTCATCGGTCTCGCCCAGCCCGTCGTCGACGATGGCGCCTGCGAGCGGGACGACATCGAAGGCGATGGGCGCGACGTACTTCTTCGGCTCCGGCAGCGCGAACGCGTGGCCATCGTGGACAAGCGCGGTGACGTCGTGCTCCATCGCAGCGCGCACCTGCGATTCCAACTCCGCCACGCCTTCAAGACCCGATCCGGAGACGGCCTGATAGGTCGCGACGATGAGACGCTCCAGCCCAGCCTCGCGGTGCAGCGGCATCAGCACCGGCATCGCCGCCATCGTCGTGCAATTGGGGTTGGCGATGATGCCCTTCGGCCGATTCGCAGCCGCCTCAGGGTTGACTTCGCTCACCACCAGCGGCACGGCGGGGTCCATCCGCCAGGCCGAGGAGTTGTCGATGACGACCGCACCACCGGCGGCGAACCGCTCGGCCTGCGCCCGCGACGTTGTCGCGCCGGCGGAGAACAGCGCGATGTCGATGCCGTCGACATCGGCGGTGGCAGCATCTTCGACCACGATGTCCTCGCCGCGCCACGGCAGGGTCGTGCCGGCCGATCGAGCGGAGGCGAAGTAGCGGATGCGGTCGAGGGGGAAGTCGCGCTCGTCGAGCAGGCGGCGCATCACACCGCCGACCTGACCGGTGGCGCCGACCACGGCGACGGTGGTCATCGGCCGGTCCCCGCGTAGACGACGGCTTCACCATCGGCATCGAGTCCGAAGGCGGTGTGCAGGGCACGCACGGCATCAGCGGCGACTGACGCTCGGGTGACGACCGAGATTCGGATCTCCGAGGTCGAGATCATCTCGACGTTGACCCCGGCATCGGCGAGTGCGGAGAAGAACGTCGCCGAGACACCCGGATGCGAGCGCATCCCGGCTCCGACAAGGGACACCTTCGCGATCTCATCGTCGAACAGCAGCTGCTCGAAGCCGATATCGGCCCGCACCGCCTCGAGAGCCGCCATCGCCTTCGCCGCCATGCCCTGCGGGCAGGTGAAGGTCACATCGGTACGCCCGGTCGTGGCCGCTGACACGTTCTGCACGATCATGTCGATGTTGATGCCCGCGTCGGCAAGCGCGGTGAAGATCGCTGCCGCCTCACCGGGCTTATCGGGCACAGCGACGACGGTGATCTTCGCGTCGTTGGTGTCGGCAGCGGCGCCGGAGATGATGGGCTGCTCCACTTTGTCTCCCTCGGGGGTGGTGGCGATGCGCTCGACGATCGCCTTCTCGGACAGCACCCAGGTGCCCTCGCGTGTGGAGAACGATGAGCGCACATGGATGGGCAGATCGAAGCGGCGTGCGTATTCCACGCAGCGCAGGTGCAGGACCTTCGCGCCAGCCGCGGCTAGGTCGAGCATCTCCTCATAGGTGACGTACTGCAGCTGGCGTGCCTTGGGCACCATCCGCGGGTCCGCGGTGAAGACACCATCGACATCGGTGTAGATCTCGCACACGTCGGCGTCGAGTGCGGCGGCGAGCGCGACGGCGGTGGTATCCGATCCGCCGCGGCCGAGTGTGGTGATGTCCTTGGTGTCCTGGGCCACGCCCTGGAATCCGGCGACGATGGGGATCGCCCGGTCGGCGATGGCATCACGGATGCGCCCGGGGGTCACGTCGATGATGCGGGCGGCGCCATGGGCGGAGTCGGTGATGAGTCCGGCCTGGGAACCGGTGTAGGAGCGGGCCTCGGCGCCGAGGTCGTGGATCGCCATGGCCAGGACCGCCATCGAGATGCGCTCACCGGCGGTGAGCAGCATGTCGAGTTCGCGGGCGGCTGGATTCGGTGAGACCTGCTCGGCGAGATCGAGTAGGTCGTCGGTGGTGTCACCCATCGCCGAGACGATGACGACGACGTCGTGGCCGGCGGCGTGGGTGTCGACGATCCGGCGGGCGACGCGCTTGACGCTGTCGGCATCAGCCACCGATGAGCCGCCGTACTTCTGCACGATGAGGCTCATCGACGTCGCACCCCTTCGAGCAGCGCACACCGGCCACCCCCTCCCGGGGCGAACACCTACGGCGAAGCGGCCAGTCTACCGACCGGTGAGGGGGTCAGATGAACAGGAGTTGGGCGCCGGCGCTGATCTCCATGAAGTCGGTGGCGTTGATGACGGCCTCGACCCCGTCGTACAGGTCATCCTCTGTCACCCCGAGCATGTCGAAGCTCATCCGACAGGCCCACAGGTGGCCGCCCGCGGCGACGATCTGATCGAGGAAGTCGGGCACCTCGGGCACCCCGAGGTCGGCGATCTGCTTCTTCATCATCTTCGTGCTCATCCCCTGCATTCCGGGGAACGCGGTGAGGAACTGCGGGATGCGGGAGTCGCCGACCGGCAGATGCATCGCGGTATTCCCGACCGGGGTGAACTTCAAGTCGTCCATGCGCGACTTCAAGATCATGTCCAGGCCCCAGAAGGTGAAGAACAGGTGCGTCTCGATGCCCTCACCGAGGGCGGCGTTGCCGAGCACCAGGCCCGGATACGCCATGTCGAGATTGCCCTTGGAGCAGATGATGACCAGTTTGCGGTCACCGGAATCCTCGTCATCGAAGTTCGGGATGATCGCCGGTGCAGTCACGGTCGCGGTCATGGCGGTGCCTTTCTCCTGGAAGAGTCGAGGGGGCTCAGACGCAGCCGTGCGGCTTGGGCAGTCCGGCGATGTAGGACATCTTCTTGGCCGGCTTCTTCGGGAACAGCACGAACTGCTGCTTGACCGGGAAGCCACCGACTTTGTCGACACGGCGGGTCGTGGCGGTCTCACCCTGGGTGGCGTAGTCATCACGCAGGAACTTGATGACCGCCCAGTGCTCATCGGTCATCTCGACCCCGATGTTCTGGGCCAGCTCGGCGGCGAGCGCCTCATCCCACTGCGCGGGATCAGTCAGGAAGCCTTCGTCGTCAACGGCGACGTCGCGACCGGCGATGGTGGTGGTAGGCATGGCGATTCTCCTTCGTTGATGCGAACTAGTTCGATGAGTCGGTTGGGGCAGGCAGTGCAGCCGGCTGGGTGCCGAGCGATCGCAGCACGGTGAGGGTGCGGTCGAGGCCGATGCGCACCTGTGGATCGCGCATCTGCTTGAGCAGGGCGAACATCGACGGAGCCGGGCCGACCGGAGCATCCTCGAGTTCCTGCACCTCCAACGCGGCCCGGTTCAGCAGGCCCATGACCTCCGGCTGCGTCATCTCTTTGACGGTGTTGAGGATGAGCACGATGTTGTCCCCGAGCGCCTCGACGTCTTCTTCATCGAAGGAGGTCACGACCTTGTCGACGACTCCGAGCCCGGAGGTGGCGAAGGAGAAGTAGCCCTTCGCCTCGAGTTCACCGAGCCGCTGCGTGAGCATGTCCATGACGGGGCCAGCGAGCTGGGTGATCTCCAGCAGGCGGGCACGCTCCTCACGTGACCGCTGCATCTCCTCGTGCATGGCGGTCATCTGCAGCGAGATCCGATCGAGTCGCTCCACCAGTTGCGGATCCAGCGTGGTGGGGTTGTCCATGACCGTCATCGCGCGGCCTCCAGTTCTCTGTCAGGGGTGTCCAGCACGGCGGTGTCCTTGCCGGCCATGCTCATCAGGGCCGGCAGCGGCAGCTCGGTGCCCTTGAGTAGGAGGTTCCAGTACATCCAGCGGAAGGCGAGCTTGCCGAGGTGGTTGATCTCGGTCTCCTTGAGCAGACTGAACGGCCCGATACCCGGCAGCGGGTATTTGCCGGGCAGCGGCTCTGTGTCGTAGTTGAAGTCGATGAGCATGCCCTTGCCGCGACCGGATTCGATGAAGCAGTTCGCGTGACCATCGAAGGTGTGCGTCATCGGCTGGCCGTTGATGTGCTGGAGGAAATTCTCGGGGAACAGGTCCATGGAGAAGTGGGCGACGGAGCCGGCCTTCGACGCCGGGATGTTCGACGCATCCCCGATCGCGAAGATGTTGTCGTACTTCTCACTCAGCAGCGTGTGCTTGTCGACCGGGACGTAGTTCAGATCGTCACCGAGGCCGGACCTGGCGATGAAGTCGGCGCCCATGTTGAGCGGGACAGTGACGAGCAGGTCGAAGGGCACCTCGCGTTCATCCATCGACACGATCTGCTGCGGCTCGGCGTCGACGCGCTCGATCATGAAGTCCGACTCCAGCGCGATGCCGCGCTCGTCGAGCATGCCGCCGAGCAGCTTGGAGGCGACCGGCTTGGTGAATGCCCCCTCCAAAGGGGTCGCGTAGACGATCTCCACTTTGTCGCGCATGCCTTTCTCGGCGAAGAACGCATCGGCGAGGAAGGTGAACTCCAGCGGAGCGACGGGGCACTTGATCGGCATTTCGGTGACATGCACGACCAATCGGCCACCGGGCCACTCGGCGAGGGTGTCTCGCAGGGCCATCGCACCCTCGAAGGTGTAGAACTCATGCACGCTCTTGCGCCACACCGCATCGTCATCCATACCGGGTGTCTCATCGGGTCGTGGAGTCGTGCCGGTTGCGATGATCAGGTAGTCGTAGGGCAGCGAGCGGCCGTCGACGAGTTCGACGACGTTTTCCTCCGGCTTGACCACATCAACCTCGCCGCGCACCCGCTCGACACCCTCCGGGATGTACCGGTCGGTGTCATCGAATGTCTCCTCCGGGGTGTACGCACCGAAGGGTAGGAACAGATAGCCCGGCTGGTATCGATGCACATCGCTGGGCTCGACCACGGTTATCTGCCATTCATCGGCCGAGAGCCGAGGGCGCAACTTATTGATCGCCATGGTTCCAGCCGTGCCGGCGCCGAGAACGAGGAGGCGCTTCATCGAGGATGTCGTCATATCTCCACGGTACGGCGCCTAACCTCGCTCATTCAGCGGCGAAAGTGCCGTCCGTACGGGTGGGAGGTCACCATCACGACGGGACCAAGGTCCCTGCCCACACCCTCCTGCATGAAGCCGTGGCCCGGCCCGGGCTCGCTCGACAAGACGAACCCAGCGGTCACTGACCGGGCAGCGGGAGTTCAGCGGACAGCACCGCGCCGGAAGTGCGTCCGGGTCGCAGGGACCAACTCCCCCCGAGGGCTTCACTCCATGCGGTCATCAAGGTCGAGCCGAAACCTGGACCGTCCACCGATCCCGTGATCCCACGCCCGTCGTCGTTCACGTGCACAGTGAGAGCCTGATCGTCAATGTGAACCTCCACCTCGCATTGCCGGGCCGCACCATGCCCCGCGGAGTTCAGCAGTGCCTGCTCGATGATGCGATACGCCCCCAGCAAGATCTGCTGCGGTGGCCTGGTCGCTTTGCTTTCGATAGCGGCATCCACGGTGATCGTCGTGTGCATTCCCGGTTGATATTGGCGGGCGAGTTCGGCCAGCGCTGACTCGAGATCGACCTCACCCAGTTGCGGGCTGAGCGCTCGTGCGACTCGCCGCACATCAACAGATCGGATCTCCTCGAGCTGCACCACGACTGAATCGATGGTGTTCTGCATCCGATCGGGTTCGCTCACATCCACCATCTGCAGCTCCAGGCACGCCGCGATCAATCGTGCCTGTACTCGATCATGGAGCACACCTGAGATTTGACGACGAGTGAACTCATCTCGCTGCAGCAGGATCGCCCGTTGTTCACGGGTGACCGTCAATGCTTTCCTGGTCTGCTCCATCTGGTTATCGAGTTGGTAGCCGGCCCAACCGCTGATGCTGAGGATGATGAAGATCACCAGCATGAGGCGTGCGATGGCACCGAGCAGTGTCGGTACTTCACTCAGGATGCTCACGCCGACGTCTCCCACGAGGATTCGCATCGCGACCACGGCGATTGCCACAAGGGCGACGAAGGTGATGTAGGAACCAATTCGGATTCCAAAGCGCCGCTGCCACAGCACCCCGAGTTGCATCACGAGCCCGCAGACGATCCCGATACCCAGTGCCACGGCCACACCATCGGTGAGCCAGTACAGATCGAATACTCCGCCGGTGATGCGCTCGCTGTTACGGACTCCGGCCAGATACAAAGTGGTGGCACCAGCGATCAGAACGGGGCGTAGCGGCCACGGGCCGAGAATTCGCCATCGGCTTCCCGGTGCGGAGGGTGCCATCTTCATCCGGACTTTCCGTCGTCGATGTCGACGAGTGCGAGGTAGGCAAGCACTGCTTTGGTGCGAACATCAGTCCCTGTCTGATCGGGCGGCACCAGGGTTCGGTATGCCTTCGACAGGTCCTTGCGTGCAGAGTCCGCGCTGATACCGAGGTGTTCGCCGATTTCGGGAGCACTCATCCCCAGCGAGGCCAAGCCCATGATCGTGCGCTGGCGAGGGGTCAACGCTCGAAGCGTCACATTCGACTCGTGATGGACATCCTCATCATCGGTGAGCAGATGACGGTGACTGATGCCTGTCGCTGTCGAACGCAGGATCTCACTCAGTTCCTGCGGCTTCAGCGTCCCGGTCTTCGCCAGGAACGACCACCCCATCTGCTGTGCCTGGGGCACCTGTCGTGAGATCGTGCCCATCGGATGCTGGGAGTGGATGACGATGCCGATCTGCGGATTGCGATGGCGCAGCGCCATCCCCAGATCCATCCCGGTCAGGGTGTCGCGGCCCAGCGCCAGATCGATCAGTGCGACATCGGCCTCCTCCACGTGCTCACTGGCCAGAGCCTCCAGCGGATCGGTCGTGGCCAGGAGCACCTCGATGGTGGGCAATTGAGCCAGGAGCGTGGACATCACCCCGAGGAGAGCAGGGTCGTTCTCGACATAGATCAGTCGAGTCGCCCTCACCCCGGGAGCATCGCACAGGGCCACCCGGCTGCGAACCGGGTTCACGAGTGTGACCGACCAGCAGACGGAAGGTGCTAGTCCACGCGGCGGCGGCCGGCGAAGGCTCGACCCAGGGTCACTTCGTCGGCGTATTCCAGATCCCCGCCCACCGGCAGGCCACTGGCTAGTCGGGAGACGGTCAACCCCAGGGGAGACATGGTGCGCGCGAGATACGTCGCGGTCGCCTCACCCTCGAGGTTGGGATCGGTGGCGAGGATGATCTCCTCGATCTGCCCGTCGGCCAGGCGTGCCATCAACTCGCGGATACGCAGGTCATCGGGGCCAACCCCGTCGATCGGGCTGATCGCCCCACCGAGTACGTGGTAGCGACCCCGGAACTCCCGGGTGCGCTCGATCGCCACCACGTCCTTGGGTTCTTCGACCACGCACAGCACGCTGGGATCGCGGCGTTCGTCACGGCATATCCGACAGCGTTCGGATTCACTCACATTGCCGCACAACTCGCAGAAGCGGACCTTGTCCTTCACTTCGAGGAGCGTGTCGGCCAGGCGGCGCACATCCTCGGCATCGGCTTGCAGCAGATGGAAGGCGATGCGCTGTGCGCTCTTCGGTCCGATACCGGGAAGTCGACCGAGTTCGTCGATCAGGTCGGCGATGATGCCCTCGTACACGCGTGTCTCCCCAGCCTGGTCCGTCAGCCCTCGGTGATCTCACCGATCACGGTGGCACCGAGTTCGGCGATCGCGAGGGATTCACCGGACATATCGGAGCCGTGCGCGTCGGGATCATCGGGGCTAGGGGCGTCCGCGGCGATCGTGTCCGTGGCCGCACCAGCGGTGGACGCGGATCCCAGCACCGCGTCGACGGTGAGCCGGGTGCCCATCACCGACGACACGATCTCGCCGAGTTCGGTCTCGGCGGGCGTGCCCTTGATGTTCTTCCAGCGGCCTGCATCCGGAATACCGACGGCTAGGACTCCCGAATCCAAGGAGACCGGGCTGGCATCGGAGAAGCGCATCCACAGCACCCGTCCGCGGGACTTCACGGCCTCGAGAACAGCCGGCCACATCGTGCGGACATCAGCCAGCGTGACACTCGCGGTGGTGTCGGGTGCTGCCGCCTGAGCGGGAGTAGTTTCCGCGGAAACACCGGTGGTATCCCCCGCGGATCCACCCCCCGACTGATCGGCAGCGGGTGCGTCCTCGGTCTTCTTCGCCCGACCGCGCGCCTTGGGTGTCGGCGTCTGCGCATCGGGTTCCTGCGCTTGTGTTCCTGCAGCTGCTGCATCGTCGGACTCTGCCGCTGTGCTGGGGGCGATACTCGACAGTCGCGGGGGAGGTGGCGGGGCATCCGCGTTTGCGGCCGGACGGCTCGAAGGCGCTGGCGGACTAGGCGGTGCAGCTGGTGGGGCCGATGCTGGTGGGGCCGATGACGGCGCCGAAGCTGCCGGCGCGACCGGGGGGGTCGATACCTGCGCGCCAGGTGCCTCGGGCCGGGCACGAGAGCGCGGTGACGGCTCGGAGGTCGCCGGAACCAGTAGTCGCGCGGCGAGGAGTTCCAGATGCAATCGCGGTGCGGTCGCCCCACGCAGATCGCTCAGTGCGCCACTCACCAGATCGGCTGCACGCGACAAAGTGGGCAGATCGAATCGAGCAACCTGCTCGCGCATCGTGTCGATCTCGGTCTCGGGTGCGTCGAGGAGTGGGAGGGCGTCCTCGATCGGCATCGCCGAGACGATGATGAGGTCACGCAGCCGTTGCAGCAGATCGGTGGCGTAGCGGCGCGGGTCGTATCCGGCGTCGACGACGGCGTCGACGGTGGTGAACATCGCGGCGCCATCGGCGTCGGCGAGCGCAGCGATCGTCGCATCGACCAGTGCGGTGTCGGTAACGCCGAGTTGGGTGATCGCGGAGGCGTACGTGACGTCACCGTCGGCACCGGCGAGCAACTGGCCGAGGATCGACAGTGAGTCGCGGACACTGCCCGCACCCATGCGCGCAACGAGAGCGAGGGCTGCGGGATCAGCGGTGACCCCTTCGGACTCGCAGACCGAGGCGAGGTGCGCCTGCAGGATGCGGGTGGGCACGAGCCGGAAGGTGTAGTTGTGGGTGCGCGAGCGGATAGTGGGCAGCACCTTGTCGACCTCGGTGGTCGCGAAGATGAACCGCACATGATCGGGGGGCTCCTCGACGAGTTTGAGCAGCGCGTTGAAGCCGGCGCTGGTCACCATGTGCGCCTCGTCGATGATGTAGACCTTGTATCGCGCGGAGACGGGGGCGAACATCGCGCGTTCGCGCAGGTCGCGGGTGTCGTCGACGCCACCGTGGCTGGCGGCATCGAGCTCGATGACGTCGAGGGAGCCGGGGCCGTTCGGGGCGAGTTCGATGCAACTGGTGCACTGCCCGCACGGGTCCGATGTCGGGCCGCGCTCGCAGTTCAGCGAGCGGGCGAGGATGCGCGCGGTCGAGGTCTTGCCGCAGCCGCGGGGGCCGGAGAACAGGTAGGCGTGGTGCACCCGGTCGTTGTCCAGGGCTCGGCCTAGGGGTTCGGTGACGTGCTCCTGCCCGACGACCTCGCTGAGGCGCCCGGGGCGGTAGGTGCGGTAGAGAGCCAACGACACGCCCCCACCCTAGTGGTCCCGCCCCTAACCGAAATCCGCAACTTTTAGCTCGTTGTCGCCCCTAAGCAGTTGCGGATTTCGGCTCGAGTCCCCTGATCGGCTCCGCCCCGGTTCCCGCCTCCCGCGACGGGATATCAGGCTGGCTCGGGACGTCCGGCGGACTGACCCCATGAAGGGACCCCTCGCGCACCCGGTAGAGCCCGCTTACCCTTGCTGCCTTCCGGCCCTGGGGGGGTTGGGCGAGATACCGCCGCACGAGGGGTCTCCCCCAGTCAATCACACGGGAATCTCCCCGGTGCACATGGCAGCGTCGGTGGCCCCACTCATCGGGAGACGAGGTGGCCACCGACGCGGCGGCGGAGGATACGGGATTTGAACCCGTGAGGGGTTGCCCCCAACACGCTTTCCAAGCGTGCGCCCTAGGCCACTAGGCGAATCCTCCGCCGACGAGGGTACCGGCCGACGTCGATCCCACTGCGACGGGTCATCGTCGATCACGACTCGGCGCTCTCCGCACGGCTCCACGCGCACGGATCACACCGTCACCTCCGGCCCTGAAGTTTCGCCTGTGCCCACCTATCCGGCCGGACATCCACCACGCCACGAGCCCCCTGACTCTGACGATGCCCCTGACGGTGCCACTGATGGTGCCACTGACGGTGCCACTGACGGTGCGACCATCCGTGCAGCAGTCGGTCGTCACCAACCGGTCGCTCCCTATCGGTGGTCACGGTCAGGTCACATCCGGATGGCAGGTCGATCCCGATTCGCAGCGAAGTGCGTGACGCGCCGCTGCGCTTCGCCGATCAGGCTGTCAGCCGACCTAGACTGAGTCGACTGTTCACCACCTCAGGCGGAAGGCACCCGGATCTGATGAGCACCCCCGCACCCGGCCCACGGCAGAGTCGCAGCCATCGCCGCCGCCGTAACCCGGCCATCTCGATCGTGCTGGTGATCGTGGGCATGGTGGTGCTGTTCGCCGCGGGATTCGGCTTATCGGTGATCATCCGGGGCGCCGGGAGCGGAACCGACGCCGGTGGCGGCGGCACGGCTTCCCCGACCCCGACTGGTTCTGCCACCGAGACCCCGCAGCCGTGCGTGACCGTCACCGTCACACCCGGAGCAGGGCTACCCACCCCATCGCAGGTCACCACCAACGTCTACAACTCCACCGATCGAGCAGGGCTGGCCGCCAGCACCGCCGAGGAGTTGCAGGCACGCGGTTTCATCGTCGGCACCATCGACAACGATCCGCTTGCACGCGCGGTGAGCGCCCCCGCTGAGATCCGCCACGGTCCCTCCGGCCTCGCCTCCGCGCAATTGATGACCTACTACATTCCCGGGTCGGTCCTCGTCGATGATGCGCGTACCGATTCGACCATCGACACCGTGCTCGGGCAGGCGTTCACCGCGATCGCACCCCAGTCGGAAGTCGATGCCGCACTGATCGCTCCCTCGCCGTCACCGTCAGGTCCCGGATGCCCCACTCCGACACCGACGACAGCGGCGCCCGCACCCACGAGCACTCCTGAGCCGGACACCACCGGCACCGCGCCGGCTCCGTAACTCCCCACACCAGCGGCCCGTCGGGCACTACCCTCGGCATCGGACGCGATCCCACACACCTCATCTGGGGAGGACCACGCATGCTGCGAGCCGGAGTCGACCTTGGCGGCACCAAGATCCAGGTCGCTGTCATCGATCCCGAGGGGGAGATCGTCGGCCAGTGCCGCGTTCCCACCCCCCAGGATCACGGACCGCAGGGGGTGCTCGACGCCATCGCACAGGCCGTTCGCGATGCGCTCACCGATGCCAAGGCGGAGGTCGATCAGCTCATCGGAGTCGGAGTCGGCTCTCCGGGGCAGATCGATGTGAACGCCGGAACGGTCAGCCACGCGGGCAATCTGCCCGATTGGTCAGGCAGCGTCGCCGTCGGTCCCCTGCTGCGCGAAGCCCTCGGTGTGCCCATCGAGGTGGGCAATGACGTGCAGGTTGCCGTCATGGCTGAATCCACACTCGGGGCCGGGCGTCCCTACTCCTCCATGATCGGGGTGTTCTGCGGCACCGGAGTCGGGGGCGGCATCGTGATAGACGATCACCTGTGGCTCGGCCGCGGTGCCGCCGGCGAGATCGGCCACATGGTCGTCGAACCCGGTGGGGCGCCGTGCACCTGCGGCAAGAAGGGCTGCCTGGAGGCGTACGCCGGACGTGCCGCAATGGAGATCGAGGCGCGTCGACTGGTCGCCAAGGGCAAGCGCACCGACCTGTTCGACATCATGGAACACAAGGGCCGCACTCGACTGGCCAGTGGGGTGTGGGCCAAGGCGCTGGCGCATCACGATCACATGGCGACGCATCTGATCACCCGTGCCGAATGGGCGCTCGGGGTCGGTATCGCCAGCGCGATGAACCTGCTGGATGTGGAGGCGATCGTCATCGGTGGTGGGCTCGGGCTACGGCTGGGTGCACCCTTCGTCGATCGGATCCGCACCCAGATGATCCCGCACCTGCTGCAGCCGGAAAAGCCGCCGCAGGTGCTCCTCGCCGCGCTGGGAGATCTCGGAGGCGCGGTGGGGGCCGGGCTGCTCGTCGAGCACACCATCGCCCCGACCGAGCAACTCGGTGCCGTCGGCGACCACGACGACTAACCCCTCCCCCCTTCCTCTCCTTCCGGGGTCGACGTTCAGTCGATCCAGTGACCGGCGCGCATCACGCGACGCACCATCAATTGCGTGTCGACAGCGACTAGGTCAGCGCGCATCGAGTGCGCGATCGTTCCGCGATCGAACAGACCCAGCGCACGTGCTGGTGCAAGGGATGCGGCACGGCTCGCCCGAGCCAGATCGATCCCGCAGTCCAGCACCGCGTGACGCACCGCAGCCTCCATCGTGACCATGCTGCCCGCGAGCGCGCCACCGTCTCGCAATCTCGCCACTCCGTCGCGGACAACCACCTCGAGCTCACCGACTCGCCACTCACCATCCGCCTGACCAGCCGCCACGATGGCGTCAGTGACCAACGCAGCACGATCCCCGGCGGCCTGGACCGCCAACCGCACGACATCGGGATGCAGGTGCACGGTGTCACAGATCAACTCCACCGTCACATGTTCATCCGCAAGCATCGCGCCCACCGGCCCCGGATCACGATGGTGCAGTAGTGGCATCGCGTTGAAGAGGTGCGTCGCCACGCGAGCGCCCGCATCGATCGCTGCCCGTGTCTGCGTATACGTGGCCCGCGTGTGCCCGATCGCCACGACGACCCCCGCGCGCGTCAACGTTTCAATGGCCGCAACCGCACCCGGCACCTCCGGGGCGAGGGTCACCATCGTCAACGAACCGTCACCGAACTCCACGACCCGCTCCACCGAAGTCTCCGTTGCATCAACGAACGTCGTCGGATCCAGGGCACCGCACGCCACTGCTGACAGCCAGGGACCTTCAAAGTGCACCCCGTGCACTCGTCCGGCGTCGATGAACGGCATCAGCGAAGCGACCTGTGCGCGCAGCTGATCCATCGGCGCACTGACCAGACTCGCCTGTGTTGTCGTCGTGCCGTGCCGCAGATGGAACGACAGCGCCTGCTCGATCGATGCCGGATCCGTGCTGGCGTAGTCCCCTCCCCCGCCACCGTGACAGTGCAGATCGACGTAGCCGGGTAGCAATGTGAGTCCAGCGAGGTCACCGGCGCGTGCCGGCACCGTGTCATCGATCTCGGTGATGACGCCGGACTCGATGCGCACCGTGGCGGGGCTGATGTGACCGTCGGGGTGCAGCACCTGCGCACCGATGACGTCCATGGCATCCGACCCTAAGCCGCCGCCACCCACAGGCGAGGCCCGTCGCACGGACATGGTCCGGGCACCGATCCCCTCGACAGGTGGCACTCGCTGGGAGCGGTCATGGAGGATGGGGGCATGTCGAACTCTCGCTGGTCGATCGCCTCACGCGACAGCCTGCTGTCCATCGGGTCCACCGGCTCGACCCTGTCGATCGGGTCGGTCGGTTCCTTCGCCTCCATCGGGTGCATCGGGTCGACCTTCTCGGTCGCCTCGATCGGCTCCTTCGCCAGTTTCGCCAGCATCCTGTCGGCCGCTTCGCGATGGTCGCTGATGTCCTGGCTGAGCGTCCGAGGGGTCATGGCAGCTGGATCTCGGCCTGACTAGGCCTCCCTCGACTCAAGCTACCGGTCACCCGGCCGCTCTCGACCGCAGGTTCTGGTCACGGTGCGACTTCAGGCAGACTGGGGGTGTGAGTGCTTCATCGACCGCTGCCATCGCCGCCTGCCCCTCCTGCGGGACGAAGAACCGCGTGCCCGCTGCCGCGAAGGGCCGGCCACGTTGCGCGAAATGCAAGGGGGAGGTGCCCTGGCTGGTCAACGCGACTGACGCCGACTTCGCCGCGGTCACCGACACCAACTCTCTGGTTCTCGTCGATCTCTGGGCGCCGTGGTGCGGCCCGTGCCGGATGGTCGCCCCGGTCCTGGAATCCCTCGCCCGGCGTTACGCCGGGGCGATCAAAGTCGTCAAGGTGAACGTCGACGACAACCCCGGTATCGCTGCGGCCTACGACGCGCGCAGCATCCCCACGCTGGTGTTCCTGCGCAACGGCCAGGCGGTGGAGCGCGTGGTCGGTGCACAACCCGAACCCACCCTGGCCAGCACGATCGACTCGCTCCTGGCCCGATGACCGTCCCACCTCCCGGCGTCGATCCGCCCCGTGACGAGTCGGGTGATTCACCGGGCGATGCGCACAGGGAGTCGATGCCGCAGGGGTGGTACGACGATCCCTTCACCGATGAGCTGCAGCGCTACTGGACCGGCACCTCATGGACCAAGCAGACCCGCCCACGCCCCATGCCATCGGACTCCTTGGGTGCCGTCGGTTCCTTCACCGCCCCGCCGGCGCCGCCACCCGCGGGGCGATTCGGTGCACCGACCATCCAGGCTCCAGCCCCCGTCGACGGTTCGCCACCGGTCATCCGCGACTATCTGATCCCCTCGATCCTGTCGCTGATCTTCTGCTTCTGGCCGCTGGCCATCCCCGCGGTGTACTTCGCGGTGCGCACGAATTCAGCTAAGCGTGCCGGCGACATCCCTACAGCACTGCGCTATTCGGATCGGGCTCGTCTTTTCCTGATGATCTCCGTGGTGGCGGGGCTGCTCGTGGCCGCATACCTCGCCTGGGTCGTCCTCACAGAGGGGTCAGGCGCCCTCGGCCTGGCTGTCAACAGGTAGCGTGGCACTCACCGAGCACTCCGCACGGTGATCATCGAGGTGCACCTTCTCCTCGAGGAACTCGACTTGCCAGGTGAGAGAAGGGGTGAGCACCGTGAGCAGGACATCGCCACGCGTGAGCCGTCGTCTATTCGGTGCGGCGATCGCCGTCGCTGCACTCACCCTCACTGCCTGTTCATCGGGGAGTGACTCCGGTGGCGGTTCAGCCACGATTGACTGTGCCGCGGCCACGTCGGCAATCGAGGCGTACAGCACCGCGCTGACCGACATGGTCATCGGGCTGACCGACGACGATGCCGCTGCCGCGCGTGCGGGGGCCGAGGCGTTCGGCCCGGCTGCTCTCAACGTCACCCGCGCACTCCCGGGACTGCCTCCCGAGGCGGAAGACTTCGTGACCCGTTCTGAGGACGCCTCTCAGCTGGTATTGGATTCCCTGGCCGGTGGTGCGAGCGGTGAGACGATCCTCGACGAACTCGACGGGCTCTTCAGCGATCCCGCGTTCACCACCGCGGGGGATTCCATCGACGACGTATTCAACGGTGCCTGCGGCAGCGGCGCCCCCAGCCAGTAACACCCGCGCAGGTCTGAAAACGCTGTCATCGAGGTCACCGGA